>JAJYOI010000014.1 GCA_021796275.1 Bacteroidota bacterium | reverse complement strand
AAGCAACAACCAAAAAAATCGTCAGGATTCCATGGTGTCGTGTTGAAGGCAGGAAATTACGATTTCTCCAAGTGTGAAAGGTGCCATGCAAAGAATTTTGAAGGGGGAACGAGCAGCGTGAAATGCTTTACGTGCCATGCGAATTTTCCTCACTCTGCCGGATGGACGGACACAACGTCTGCCGGATTTCATGGCGTCGTTTTGAAAGCGGGAAATTATGATTTATCAACGTGCCAGAAATGTCACGCGACAAACTTTGAAGGAGGAACAAGCGGTGTGACGTGTTTCACCTGCCATGCCAATTACCCCCACTCTGCCGGATGGAAAACCGCTGCGGCATCTGACTTCCATGGTAAAGTGCTTACAGCGAATGGATGGAATTTACAGCAATGCCAGACATGTCATGGCAGCGATTATCAAGGTATTGCCGCGAAAAGCAACGTGAGCTGCGAGTCTTCCGGGTGTCATATTTCTGCAAATGGAAATCTGAAATCGCCGCAATCGTGTAATACGTGCCACGGTACATTCAGTGCGGAAGCGAGCGACACATTATCGTGGGCGCCGCCGCGCGCAGTGAATGGAGATACATTGACAACATCACGCGGCGTTGGAGCGCATCAACAGCATTTGTATGCAAGCGCACCATGGCAGCCGGTAGAATGCAAAGAATGTCATACGGTGCCGTCCGATGTATTTCAATCCGGTCACTTAGACGCCGGTGCAAACAATAAAGTTATGTTTAACGGAACGAAAGCGACAATTGTAACGGGCAATGGAACATTTGTTCCGCATCCGTCATACGATCCGGCAACACAGAAATGTAGCAATGCATTTTGTCATGGAAATTGGAAAGCGCTGAAATCATCTGCACCGACGATCAATCAACAATTTTATGCCGATTCCGTAATGGTTGGAAATAATTATTCGCCTCAATGGACGGGCGGCTTGTCAGAAGCGGCATGTGGTACCTGTCATGGTCTGCCGCCGCAAGGACATGTTCCGCTGACAGGAAATCTCGCCGGTGCAAAATGTTCCAGTTGTCATCAGGGTGTTGTTGATGCAAACAACAATATACTTAATACTGGTTTGCATATGAATGGAAAGATTGACGTTTTCAGTACGGAAAGAGATTTTTAATTCACTTTTTGATTTGTGGAGAAGGATATGATTGGGACGATTTTTTTGGTTGTTGCTTTTGTCGGAGGATTGGTTGCAGTTGCAGCGTACTATCGCACGGCGATCGGAGCAGCGAACTTACTGTCGCTTGCACGGAAAGGAATGTACGTCAGCGCTTTTGGAATTGTCGCCGCGTCTGGAATACTGTTAGCGGCAATTGTGCAGCATGATTTTTCGAATGCATATGTCTGGGGATATAGCTCGAAAAGTTTGCCGCTTCATTTTCTGATTTCAACATTTTATGCCGGACAGGAAGGAAGTTTCATGTTCTGGGTGTTGTGTTCTGCAATCCTCAGTTTCTTCCTGCTTCGCTACACACGCGAACGCAATCTTGAAGCGCATGTCATGTCAATATTTCTTGCAACGCAGTCGTTTCTGTTACTGCTTCTCTTGACGAAGTCGCCTTTCAGGTCTATCTGGAATGTTTATGCCGGTCAGATTGCACCGGGAACCATCCCGCAGGATGGAAGAGGATTGAATCCATTGCTGCAAAATTTCTGGATGGTTGCGCACCCGCCTATTCTCTTTATCGGATTTGCAGCGTCGGCAATCCCGTTTAGTTTTGCGGTCGCAGCGTTGTGGAGAAAAGAATTTACAACGTGGTTAAAGAATGCATCGCCGTGGGTACTCTTTTCGGGATTGGTACTCGGACTTGGAATTATGCTTGGCGCATATTGGGCATATGGCGTTCTTGGCTGGGGCGGATATTGGGGATGGGATCCGGTTGAAAATTCCTCGTTGATTCCGTGGATCGTTTTGATGGCGCTTCTTCATACCTCGATTGTTCAAAAGCGAACAGGGCATTTGGTAGGGACAAATTTCTTCCTCGCAATTGCCGCGTTTGTCCTTGTTCTTTACAGCACATTTCTCACGCGAAGCGGCGTGCTGGGCGATTCGTCAGTGCATTCGTTTACCGATCCGGGATCGACCGTGTATGCGTTGCTGCTTGCGTTCATCGCTGTGTTCGCCGTGATAGGATTCGGTATGATGGTAAGCCGCCGGAAGGAATTGAAACTTCAGGCGCCACCGATGGGATTATTGACGCGCGAAATTGCGTTGACTATCGGCGCTGCTGTGCTGGGTTTAAGCGCCGTTGTTATTCTATTTGGGACCAGCCTTCCGATTTTTTCGAAGACAACCGTGGATGGATCGTTCTACGATACAGTCAACCTCCCTCTCGCGTTTGTCATTGCATTGCTTATCGGATACAGCTTGAAAGTAAAATGGGAAAGCGAAGATGGAAAGGAAATACTGAAACGGTCGGCAAAACCATTAGTCGCGGCGGCGGCTGTCGCGGCGGTGATGGTGTACTTCGGGTTACATGAAATAATGATGATCCTTTTCGCTTTCGCTTCGGCATTCACATTATTTGTGAACATTGAGCTTGCGTACACGATTGTGAAAACCGATCCGCGGCGAATTGGCGGAAAAATTGGTCATATTGGACTTGCACTTTTCTTTTTAGGTATCATTACTTCATCGTACTATGGCACGAAACAACAAGTCGGGCTTGAGTTGAATACTCCGCAAACGGTCGGTTCTTACACGATGACCTACGCCGGGAACCGTCAAGTTGAAGGCGACAAGTACGCTTTCGATGTGAAAGTGAAAAAGGGTGCAGAGAATTTCACACTTTCACCCGTAATGTTCCAAACGCAGGATCAAGGCATCATGCGGAACCCCGATATCCGATCGACATTTACCGGCGATCTTTATGTCTCGCCGATTTCCCTTGATGAATCTGTCGCAGGCGGGTCTCACGCCGGTGAAATGATTACGTTAAAAAAAGGAGAAACGGTTTCGGTTGGCGGCGTAAAAGCGAAGTTTGTAAAATTCCAAATGGGTCAGCATGGAATGGACGCAATGATGGGCGGTGCCGGTGGAATTTCGGTCGGGTCGGTGCTTGAGTTGCAAAACGGCAAAGCCAGCGAGACTATTGTGCCGACAGCGGTGTATGCAAAAGATAGTGCGCCGCAATACAATCCTGCAGAATCGAAACTGCTCGGAGCAAATGTGCGGTTAGTTTCTATGAACGTTGATATGAGTTCAAAAGAATCCATGGTCACGCTTGAAGTACTGCGTCCGGGCGCCGTTTCGCAGCAAAGTGAAATTCTTAACCTTGAAGTCAGCACTAAACCGTTCATGAATTTATTGTGGAGCGGTTCAGTGTTGTTGTTCATCGGCTTTATTATTTCAATTGTACAGCGTCGGAAAGAAGCATAAAAAATTTTCGCTGTAATTCAGTCATAAAGGAGTTGTCTTATGCTCGCTCAGAAAATTGGAAAGCCGCATCCGGACAATGCTGCCGGGCGATTTTATGTGCTGGATACGTGCAACGGGTGTGGACTGTGCCTTACTTATGCAATCCACAATTTTTCTTTCGATGATTCCGGATTGTTCTATTACGTGTATCGCCAACCGGAAAGCGACGACGAGCTGGATGATGTGCACAAAGCCGCATCGCTATGCCCGATGGACGCTATTTGTGATGATGGAAAAGTATAAGCGCTGATTATGAATTTTGGTGTGCTCAAAGAGGATCGCAGATTGGAGCGGCGTGTTGCATTATCGCCGGCAGGAATACAATCGCTGACGGCGGCAGGCAATCGTGTCTTTGTTGAACAACATGCCGGACTTCTTTCAATGTTCAATGACAGCGACTATGTTGCCGCAGGCGCAGTTATTGTGTACAGTGCAGAAGAAGCTATTAACCGCTCTCAAATTTTGCTGAAAATCTCTCCGCCGACGAATGGAGAACTATTATTACTTGGTTTTGGCCAGGTGTTTTTTTCGGCTTTTCATCTGGTTGTGTCAGACAGAAGAATTACGGATGGATTGCTTGCGAAGAAGACGACCGCAATTGCGTACGAGTTGATTGAAGATAGCCGCGGCGATTTGCCGGTGCTGCAGGCGATGAGCGAAATAGGCGGACAGCTTTCCATTCAGGCGGCGGCTCATTTTTTGCAAGGCGAAGAAGGCGGCAGAGGAATTCTCCTCGGCGGTATTCCGGGCATCCCGCCGGCATCCGTTGTCATCTTAGGCGCTGGAACTGTCGGAAGAACCGCGGCACGCGTTGCGCTGGGACTTGGTGCGGCGGTGACGGTGCTCGATACCGATCTTTCCAGATTGCGTGAAGTTGAACATTGTTTTCATTGGAAAATTGCGACGGCTCTTGCAACCGAAGTCAATGTAGCGCGCGCCGTCCAGTTCGCAGATGTTGTCATCGGGGCTGTGTTGCTGAAAGGCGAACGCTCGCCTCATGTTGTAACCGAGACTATGGTCAAGACAATGAAAGCAGGTTCGGTTATCGTTGATGTGTCAATTGATCAGGGAGGGTGTGTTGAGACAAGCCGGCCGACAACAATTGATGATCCGGTATTTGTTGAACATGGTGTTGTGCATTTCTGCGTGCCGAATATTCCTGCGATGGTCTCACGCACTGCGACTGTGGGATTAACAAACGCGATCCTTCCATATTTGCGCTCGGTCGGTGAAATCGGTGTTGAACAGGCACTGCGGATGGATCCCGGCTTCGCGAAAGGGGCATGCACTTTCGGCGGATATTGCACGAATCGAGTGGTGTCAAAAGTGTTTGGTCTGGCGTACAAAGATTTGCAAATTCATTTGGCAAGTGTTCTTCCATCGTCTCAAAATTGATAACGTATGAGTTGGGCAGAACAATATATGGCAAAGGTCACGACTCTGGCAGAAGCCGTGTCGGTCGTGAAATCGGGAGACAGAATTTTTCTCAGCGGCAACGCCGCGACGCCTGAGCTTTTGACGAATGCGCTCGCGCTTCGCAAGGATGAATTATCCGACGTCGAAGTTGTGCACTTGCTTTTGCTCGGCGATGATCCTTTGTCGAAGCCGGGAATGGAAACTCATTTTCGCCATAACTCGGTTTTTGTTGGTCCGGCTGATCGTGCTGCAGTAATGCAAGGAACCGGCGATTACATTCCGGTGCATTTGTCGCGAATTCCCGGATTCTTTTCAGATGGTTATCTTCCGCTTGATGTTGCATTTGTACATCTCAGTCCGCCGGATGAACACGGCTTTTTGAGTTTAGGCGTAGAATGCGGCGCAGCGAAAGCTGCTGTTGAAAATGCAAAAATAGTTATCGCTCAGGTAAACGACAAAATGCCGCGGACGCTTGGCGATGTATTTATTCATATTTCGCGCATCCATAAGATCGTTGAATGTTCCGAATCGCTCAAAACTCTTCCCGGTAATCACGAATTTACCGATGTCGAGAAAAAAATCGGAACACTCATAGCAGAATTAGTTGAAGATAACGCCACGCTTCAGCTTGGCATCGGCGGAATCCCAGATGCGGTGCTGGCGCAGCTTAGCGGAAAGAGAAATCTCGGCATTCATACCGAAATGGTGTCCGATGGTGTTGTGAAAGCGATTGAACGCGGTATTGTGACGAATCAAAAAAAGACTCTGCACCCGGGAAAGGTCATTGCGACGTTTGTGCTCGGTTCGTCGGCGCTCTATGAATATGTCGATAACAATCCGTATTTCGAACTTCACCCGTGTGATTATACCAATAATCCGTGGGTCATCTCACGAAATGATAAAATGGTTGCAATCAATTCCGCGATTGAAGTGGATATTACCGGACAAGTGTGTTCCGATTCCATCGGCACAGCGATCTACAGCGGATTCGGCGGTCAGGTAGATTTTATTCGCGGCGCTGCAGCGTCGCGCGGAGGAAAGCCGATCATCGCGCTGCCGTCAACGGCAAAAAACGGAACTATCTCCCGCATTGTCCCGACGCTTGCTCTCGGCGCCGGCGTTGTAACGTCGCGTGCCGATGTACACTATGTCGTCACTGAATTCGGCGTCGCATTGCTTCACGGAAAGAATCTTCGCCAGCGCGCAGAAGCGCTCGTTGCAATCGCCCATCCGCAGTTTCAGGAAGAATTATCTGATGCGGTGCATGAACAATTTAAAATGCGCCAGCACTGCGTATGACAACGAATAAGAAAAAGGGAGTCGCTATGGATATCATTCAAGTGCCAAAAGACAAACTTGACTGGATTGGAAAAGAAAATAATCTGGTTGACGCCCTCACACTGGAAATGGAGCGGGTGCTGAATTGGTACCGCGATCACCCGCAGCATCCGTTGGATTTGGAAAAAATGCGCGAAAAAATCATTGAAGCGCACACCCGGCTTGAAGGAATTCGCACACTGCTTACGGAAATCCGTCAGCCTGCCGCCGCCCGTATCACGGAAGATTCTTCAACAGATGTGTGGTTGTGATGTTTTTCTTTTCAGCGGTCACTGTTGTTACACAGTGCAGATGAAACGAGAGTTTGTATGAAGAAGGCATCGTGGTTTGTCGTTGCAGTGTTGGCAGCGTTGTTGACGACATGCACTGTTACAAAGTTGATTCATAGAATTCGGCCGCATGTTGTTGCGTACGGAGCCAAAGAACATTCCAATCGGAATTTCAACTCATTCCCTATAGATATTCCGGAAACTGAGTTTGATAACTGGCTTTCCTAACACAAGGAGGTTCCATGATTGATCATTATTGGACCGCGGTACAGAAAAAAGTGTGCACGAAGTGCATCGACGGCGACCGCTATGGTGAATGCAAGCTTCCTCCTCAGTTCAAATGTGCGCTCAAAGAAAACTTCTCCAGAGTTGTTCATGTGGTTCAAACCACTGACAGCGAGAATGTGCTGGACTACATTGCGGCATTGCGCCGTGATGTGTGCAGCAAATGTACCGAACAGTCTGCCAATGGCACATGTTATGTTCGCAACCTGCTTGATTGCCCGCTCGACCATTATTTTCCGATTATCATTGAAGTGATCGAGGGAACCGCAAATCCAGCGTGATGTAATGTTCAGCGGTACGATGTACGTAGAGGGCAAGAACAGATCGTTTTTTCCAAGAAATTATTGCCCGTTCATTCCAGAGCTTTGCCAACGTGCTCAGTACAAAACCTCCGTGCTCTATCAACAATTAACATTTCGCGCATCAGCCGTACAACTGAACTGAGGGCGCCATCTTGATTTCTCAAGTTGACAGAGAATGGGAAAACGAGTATCATCATTAAGAGTTATGCAAGGAGAATGATTGATGAAAAGACTATTGTTGATGATATGGTTAGGTTCCGGAGCAGTGCTTGCTCAAAGTCCGGGCGGCGGGATTGAACAATTTCCCCTCGATTCGCTTCTGAATATCAAAATCAGCGCTGCCACAAAATACGATCAGACTGTAAGTGAAGCACCGGCTTCTGTGACAATCATTTCTTCTGAAGATATTGCCCGCTACGGTTATCGTACCCTCAGCGATGTGCTGCGAAGTGTGCATGGATTTTACACAAGCAACGACCGCAATTATGCGTACGTCGGAATTCGCGGTTTTGGAAGGCCAACAGATTACAATGACCGCCTGCTTCTGCTGGTCAACGGCCACACGTTGAATGAAGATGTGTACGGCTCAGCAGCGATTGGAACGGACCTTGGCATTGATCTCAGCGCGCTTGATCATATTGAAATTGTCCGCGGTCCCGGCGCGGCGGTATACGGCAACAATGCCATGTTTGCGGTTATCAATCTTGTAACGAAAAAAGGAAATGCGATTGACGGCCTTCATATTAATGTTGGCGGAAGCACGCTGAATGAAAGCACAGCGTCGGTGTTGTACGGAAAACAGTTGGAAAATGGCATGAACATTTTCTTTTCGGGATTGTACGATAATATTGAAGGAAAAGACCTCTACTTCAAAGAATACGATACAGATTCAACCAATCACGGTATTGCCCACCATCTTGATTGGGACCGGTCGTACGGAATTCTTTCGACAATTTCGTATAACGATTTTACGTTACAATTGTACGGCGTGTCGCGCGAGAAAGGGATTCCTACCGGCGCGTTTGATGCTGATTTCAATGACCCGTCTGCGAAAACACTTGACCAGCGCTCGATGGTCGAAGTGCAGTATCACACGGCTCTTGCAGTGGACAAGTCGCTGTTCAGCCGCGTTTATCTTGACCATTACGAGTATCGGGGAACGTACCCATTCGAAGGAATTGAAACAAGGGACGCGACCACCGGTAATTGGGTCGGCGCCGAGTTGCGCGCGCAATGGGATATGACTACGAAAAATCGTTTTACGCTTGGAGCAGAATACCAGCAGCATCTTCATGCCGACTATCATTTTTGGGATCCGACGCAAATTTTTTTCGACGGAAACTTCCCATACTCGCTTTTTTCGTTATATGTTGAAGACGAGCATCAGCTATCCGAAAATTTGTCGTTATCGCTTGGCATTCGCCGCGACGAATATTCGAACGATGTGCAAGCGACTACGCCGCGTGTGGCGGTGATGTACTATCCGGCAGTATCATCAACATTGAAATTATTGTATGGCGAAGCGTTCCGCGCGCCGAATATCTACGAAGTCAATTATGCTGATCCGGTTTCGGGATATGAAGCGAATCCTGCGCTTCAGCCCGAACGGATTCGCACAGCGGAGCTTGTTCTGGAACAGCATATTTCAGAAAGTGTATTCGGAAGCGTCTCGTTGTTCGATAACCGCGTAGCAAATTTGATTGATGAAACAATTGATCCCCTCGATTCACTGCTGCAATTTCAAAACGTGAGCGTGGCGCGCGCAAGCGGTGTTGAAGCCGAGTTAACGTTGAGAATTCATCCGGGAATTCAAAGCTATGTCAATTATACCTATGAAGATGCAAAAGACGGTAACTCCGGCGCGAAGCTGACAAATTCGCCGTCGCATCTTTTCAGATGCGGAGCGAGCTTCGATTTCTTTGAAGGCTATTCTGCGGCAATTGCTTTTGATTATGAATCGAGCCGTATCACGCTTGCAGGAACGAAAACGGATCCGTATCTGCTCACCGATGTTAATTTTTTCTCCCGAATGTTTCTTGAGCATGTCAGAATTTCAGCTTCAATCACTAATCTCTTCAATGTTTCGTATGCAACGCCCGGTGGATTTGAACACAAAGAAGCGTCAATTATTCAGAACGGACGAGTATTTTTTGCGAAGCTGGAATACACGCTCTAAAAAATTCATTCCCGAAATCTCTGAAGAAAGCTGCACACCAGTGAGGCGTATTTTTTTTCTCATAGTATTTTGCGGAACGGCCGCGTGTTCGACGGCAGCGCAGGAAATGGCTGTTCCGGTAGAAGTGCAGTATCCATTATTTCTGAAGATTTTTACGTTCGACCGGAACTTCCATGCACGGGTTGGTCAGGAAATTGAGATCGGGATTTTGTATCAAAGCGAGTACCGGAAATCTCTGAATATCCGCAATGCGTTGATCGATATGATCAACAATTTTCCCCTGCGCAATGTTGACGGAACTCCGATTCGTTATGTTTCTATAGATATGTCGGTTGAAACCGATCTTCGCGCGGCGATCCAGCGCGAAAAGATAGATCTCATCTATGTCGCACCGCTGCGCGCCGTAGCTATTTCAGCAATTACCGATATTACCCGTGAATCCCACGTGCTTACACTGACCGGAGTTCCCGACTATGTTGATGCCGGGATTTCGCTGAGCATAGATGTAAAAAGAGACAAGCCGCTTATCGTGATTAATCTTCCTGCGGCAAAAGCAGAGGGCGTAGATTTTGATGCTCAATTATTGAAATTGGCAAAAATAATTCAATGATTCGAAAATCACAGCACGCTGAAAACTTATTTCCCGGGTCGAAACCTCGCCGTACTATTCGTACACGGCTTGCGCTTTTTGTATCGCTGGTTCTTGGCGCAATTTCGTTGTCAATTTTTTATTACCTCCCCCATACGCTCGAGCAGCAAGCGCTTCATGCAATTGCCGATAAGGCGCAGAGCATTGCCGGCATGACTGCCTATAACATCAGTCCTGCGTTGTTTTTTGGTGATGTCAAAGCGGCGGATGAAGCGTTTCGCAGTGCACTGCAGTCGCAAGATGTTGTCTATATTGCGGCGCGTGATGAATCGGGGAAAACATTTGATGTCCGCTTTAATGGGAAAGCCGGGGAAGATGCATACAACGATCATACAATGAGAGATTCTATTTCGGCAGATGGGATGGTATTCCGTTCGTCGGCGCCGATTCTGCACAACGGGAAAAACATCGGCACGCTCGTGCTCGGTATTTCATTGAGTGGACTGAGAAAAGAAATTCACGACAGCCGGACGACGCTGGCGCTTCTCAGCTTCATTTTGTTTATCACCAGCATTCTCGTTGTTTTTACAATCATCGCCATTACAACGAAACCGCTCAGTGATATTGTTGAAACAGTGAAACAAATTGCTTCGGGAAATTTAAGCCGGCGTGCGCCGGTTGTGACGACAGATGAAATCGGTCACCTTGCCTCTTCATTTAATTTGATGGTTGACCATCTTGCCGATGCGCAAGCTGAGCTTGAAATAGCAAATAAGAATTTAGAGCAGCGTGTTGAAGAGCGGACTGAAGCGCTCCAGCGCGAAATTGTAGAGCGTCAGCAGGCGGAGGAAGCGTTGCGCGCCAGCGAAGAACGCTACCGGCGTTTTTTTGAAGAGGATCTTTCCGGAAATTTCATCGCAACCGTTGACGGAAGAATTCTCGCATGCAATTCTTCGTTCGTACGCATTTTCGGATTTTCATCCGTGGATGCCGCACTTGAATCGAATTTGCGGTCGTTGTTTCCGCGTGAAGCAAATATGAATGATTTGTTTGAATTGCTGCGCCGGCACCGAAAATTGGTGTACCATGAAGCCGAGCTTCGGCGCGCCGATGCTTCAACGCTGCCGGTTATTGAAAATGTTGTCGGTACGTTTGATCATGACGGCCGTCTCGTGGAGATTGAGGGCTATGTGTATGACAACACGAGTCTCAAGAAATTGGAAGACGAATTCCGTCAGGCGCAGAAAATGGAAAGTATTGGTACGCTTGCAGGCGGTATCGCACATGACTTCAATAATATTCTTGCGATTATCGTCGGATATACTTCGCTGCTGCTGAACGATAATGCAGACCGCGATAAATTCCGAAGGTGGGCTGAAGCAATCAGGGACGCGGCAGAACGCGGTTCGGGCTTGGTGCGTCAATTGCTGACATTCGCGCAAAAAACGACGGTGCAGGTTGATCGTATTGATGTGAATACTGTTATTAGCGATGTCGTCAAAATGCTATCGGAGACATTTTCGAAAACGATTGTCTTTGAGACACATCTTCAAACGCCGCTTCCGCAAATTTATGCTGACCACAGCCAGCTTCATCAATCTATCCTCAACCTGTGTGTCAACTCGCGCGATGCAATGCCAAAGGGCGGAAGAATCACTATTTATTCAGGCATGCTGCAACGTGCGGCGCTGCGCCACATTCGCCCCGAAGTGCAGGCGTCACAGTATGTTTTTATCAAAGTGACAGACAGCGGCACGGGCATTAATGAAGCAACACGCACAAGAATCTTTGAGCCATTTTTTACGACGAAAGAGCGCGGACGCGGTACCGGTTTAGGGCTTGCCGTTGTGTACGGTGTAATGAAAAGTCTTAACGGTTTTGTTGATGTTGCAACAGAGGTCGGAGAGGGAACATCGTTCACATTGTTCTTTCCGATTCCGGAAAATGTTTCAAGCGAAGTACGGGAGCCGTTACACCACTACGAAACGATACGAGGCGGCAACGAAACATTGCTTATTGTCGAAGATGAAGAGAAATTGATCGAACTGCTTCAGACTTTTCTCGGCGGTTCGGGTTATCATATTCTTACGGCATGTGACGGCGAAAAAGCAATTGAACTTTACAGACGCGAACATCACAATATTGCTTTTGTGCTGATCGATGTTGGATTGCCAAAACTCGAAGGAAATGAAGTCTATCTGAAATTGAAAGAAATTAATCCGGGCATCAAAGCCGTTCTTGCCAGCGGCTACCTTCAACCTGAAGTTCTCCAAAAAATGACCGCTGAAGGCGTCTGTGGATTTCTTTCCAAGCCGTACGACCTCAATGAAATCCTCCGGGAAATTCGTGAAGTGCTTGATGCCCCGAATTCCTGATGTCATGAGCGAAGCATTTCCAACTCGTTTTTCCCAAAGCTGAAATTTAAGCTTTTTTCATCGCACTCTTGGGAACTGTTGTTTTTCCGATTCCCAAACCTGGTAAAACGGCATTTTGCCATGTCTCTCCTTCGTCAAATTCTCAACGCAAAAAAGTAGCACGGTATTTGCACATTTTCAATCAGATTTCATTCAATATGTAGGGTAAAGTTTCACTTTGAAAAGATAGGATACGAAATGGTTAATGGAGAATTATCACAGACGAAAATTAACAATGGCGCCGTAGGCGGCAGGGCTATGGTTACCATTGACGGTAATGAGGCTGCTGCTTATGTTGCTCACAAAACCAACGAAGTTATAGCAATTTACCCGATCACGCCGTCATCAAACATGGGCGAGTGGTGCGACCAGTGGTCATCGGAAGGGAAGAAAAATATTTGGGGAACGGTTCCGACGGTTGTTGAAATGCAAAGTGAAGGCGGCGCATCGGGTGCAGTTCATGGTGCGCTGCAAACCGGTTCGCTTACAACCACATTCACTGCATCGCAGGGGCTGTTGTTGATGATTCCGAATATGTACAAGATTGCCGGCGAGCTAACATCAACAGTGTTTCATGTCTCGGCGCGATCATTAGCAACACAAGCGCTTTCAATTTTTGGAGATCACGGCGATGTGATGGCCGTGCGTTCAACAGGATTCGCATTATTGTCATCGCATTCTGTTCAGGAAGTTATGGACTTTGCTCTGATCGCACAAGCGGCGACGCTTCAGTCGAGGATTCCGTTTTTGCATTTCTTTGACGGCTTTCGTACCTCGCATGAAGTGATGAAAATCGAACAGCTTACTGTTGAAGATATCCGTGCGATGATTGACGATGAATTGGTGTTCGCACATCGAAGCCGCGGATTGACGCCTGATGCACCTGTATTGCGCGGCACAGCACAAAATCCCGACACGTATTTTCAGTCGCGTGAAACGGTGAACCCGTTTTATGTCGCTTGTCCGGATATTGTTCAGGAGACGATGAACAAATTTGCGAAGCTCGTCGGACGTCAATATCATCTGTTTGATTATTTCGGCGCTTCAGATGCCGAGCGCGTTATTGTGCTGATGGGCTCCGGTTCCGATGCTGTTCATGAAACAGTAGAAAGTCTTTTAGAGCATGATGAAAAGGTCGGCGTTGTAAAAGTCCGACTCTTCAGGCCGTTTTCTGTGAAACATTTTTTGGATGTACTTCCGAAATCGGTAAGATCCATTGCCGTGCTTGACAGAACAAAAGAGCCGGGCGCTGTGGGCGAGCCGTTGTACCAAGACGTTGTGACAGCGTTTGGCGAAACGGCGGTAAATGGAACGATGCCGATGGCATTGTTTCCGCGAATCATTGGCGGCAGGTACGGATTGTCCTCCAAAGAATTCACGCCGGCAATGGTAAAAGCTGTTTTCGATGAGATGAAAAAGCCACAACCGAAGAATCATTTTACTGTTGGTATCAACGACGATGTTGCGAAGACAAGTCTTGAATTCAACCCGGCATTCACAACGGAAAAGAACGATGTCGTGCGTGCGATGTTCTATGGACTCGGTTCCGACGGAACTGTCGGCGCCAATAAAAACTCGATTAAAATTATCGGTGAGGATACGCCAAACTATGCGCAGGGATATTTTGTGTACGATTCGAAGAAGTCCGGCACAACAACAGTATCGCATCTTCGTTTTGGTCCCCGCCCTATCCGTTCGTCGTATCTTATCAAGAAGGCAAATTTCGTTGCGTGCCATCAATGGATATTTCTTGAAAAATTCAATGTGCTGGATGATCTTGTTGAAGGTGGAACGTTCCTGTTGAACAGCCAATTTTCTGCTGGTACAGTGTGGAATAAATTGCCGCGTATTGTTCAAGACCAGATCATCAAAAAGAAATTACATTTTTATGTGATTGATGGTTACGATGTTGCCGCGAAAACCGGCATGGGCGGACGCGTGAACACGATTATGCAAACATGTTTCTTCGCAATCTCCGGCGTGCTTCCGAAAGATGAAGCAATTGCTGCGATCAAACGCTCGATCAAAAAAACCTACGGCAAAAAGGGGGAAGAGATTGTGAAAATGAATTTTGCCGCTGTTGATCAAACGCTGGAGAACCTTTTCAAAGTCAACGTACCATTTGCGGCCGACAGCACAATCGAGTTGCCGCCGGTCGTTTCAGAAAAAGCGCCGCAGTTTGTGAAGGAAGTGACTGCAAAAATTATCGCCGGGCTTGGCGATGAGCTTCCGGTCAGTGCACTTCCTATTGACGGAACATTTCCTGTTGCAACAGCCCGGTGGGAAAAAAGAAACATTGCGCTCGAAATTCCTGTGTGGGACGAAGAAATATGTATTCAGTGCGGCAAGTGCGCAATGGTGTGTCCGCATGCGTCAATTCGCATTAAAGTGTATGATGAAAAATCTCTGGAAGGTGCGCCAACGGCATTCAAACATACCGCCTATCGCGGAAAAGAATATGAAGGAATGCAATACTCAATTCAAGTTGCACCGGAAGACTGCACGAGTTGCGGCATCTGTGTTGAAGTATGTCCGGTAAAGAACAAAAAAGAAACACGGCTTAAAGCACTCAACATGAAATCGCAGCCGCCATTGCGCGAGCAAGAACGTGTGAATTGGGATTTCTTCCTCGCAATTCCGGAAACAGATCGGCGGGCCGCAAAGATTGATACGATCAAAGGTTCGCAGTTTTTGGAGCCGCTGTTTGAATTTTCAGGTGCGTGTTCCGGCTGCGGCGAGACGCCGTACGTAAAATTAGCTACCCAGTTATTCGGCGATAGGATGGTTGTGGCAAATGCAACAGGATGTTCTTCGATTTACGGTGGGAATCTTCCGACAACACCATGGGCGAAAAATGCCGATGGGCGCGGTCCTGCATGGTCAAATTCATTGTTTGAAGACAACGCAGAGTTTGGGCTCGGATTCCGTCTTTCGATTGATAAGCACACAGAATTTGCCGGTGAACTTTTGAAAAAACTTTCACCACAAATTGGCGAAAAGTTGATGAATGCAATTCTTTCTGCAGACCAGTCCGACGAAGGGAAAATTTACGAGCAGCGTGCGCGTGTGGAAATCCTCAAAGAAAAGCTGAAAGAGCTTTCCTCGCCCGAGTCTAAACATTTGCTGTCACTCGCTGATTGTTTTGTGAAGAAGAGTGTTTGGATTATGGGAGGCGACGGCTGGGCGTACGACATCGGCTACGGCGGGCTTGACCACGTGCTTGCGTCAGGCAGAAACGTCAACGTGCTTGTCCTCGATACCGAAGTGTATTCTAATACCGGCGGTCAAATGTCGAAATCAACACCGCGCGGTGCCGTGGCGAAGTTTGCTGCGGGCGGAAAACCTTTGGCAAAAAAAGATTTGGCACTGATGGCAATGACGTACGGCAGCGTTTATGTTGCGCGGGTAGCGATGGGTGCAAATGATCTTCACACGGTGAAAGCATTTCTTGAAGCGGAAGCGTACAATGGACCGTCCATCATCATTGCCTATGCACACTGTATCGCGCACGGCATCAATATGGAATTAGGATTGCAAAGCCAAAAGGCCGCTGTGGAATCGGCGCACTGGCCGTTGTTCCGTTACAATCCTGAATTAACAAAGCACGGCCAGAATCCATTTAAGCTTGATTCAAAAGCACCAAAGATTAAGTTTGAAGAATATGCCTACAAGGAAATACGCTACAAAATGCTGACGAAGAGCGCTCCGGAAGAAGCGAAGCGGTTGCTGTCGCTCGCTCAAGAAGATGTGGACTCAAAGTGGAATTTTTATGAACAACTTGCGGCACTAAAATTTGATCGCTCGTCCAACGGACAAGGAAGTTGATGTGCATTCATTTCTGGGAAAGGCACACTGAATTTTTTAGGGCCACATTTCCTGTTGCCTGGCCGACGAGTTTTTCATTTTTCAAAGTTATCTATCATGACAAGACGTGAGGCATTTCATGGATCTTTCAACGACCTACCTTGGCTTTAAATTAAAAAATCCTATTGTTCCGTCCGCTTCACCTATGTCGCGCACCGTTGACGGTGTTAAGTCAATGGAAGATTACGGCGCGGCGGCAGTGGTGTTATATTCGTTGTTTGAGGAGCAGATTCATCACGAGACAAAAGAATTGTATCATTTTCTTTCTTATGGAGCAGAAAGTTATGCAGAGGCGATGTCGTACTTTCCGACGAAAGAAGAATATTATTTGGGGCCGGATGAATATCTTGAACACATTCAAAAAGTAAAACGCTCGGTAGAAATCCCCGTGATCGCAAGCTTGAATGGGTCAACAGTCGGCGGGTGGACAGAGTATGCGAAAAATATTCAGGATGCTGGCGCAGATGCACTTGAGTTGAATATCTATTATGTCCCTACTGATTTCAATCGTTCAGGCGCCTACGTTGAACAATTATATTTGGAAATTCTGCAGGCAGTAAAAGCTAAAGTGACAATTCCCGTTGCAGTGAAGTTGTCTCCATTTTTTAGCTCACTTGTGAATATGGCAAAACGTTTGGACGAATATGGCGCGAACGGATTGGTGTTGTTCAACAGGTTTTATCAACCCGATATAGATTTAGAAACACTGGAAGTTGAGCCTGGGGTGGTGCTAAGTTCGCCGGATTCCAATCGTTTACCTTTGCGCTGGATAGGAATTCTTCACAAAAACATTCACGCAGACCTTGCCGCCACGACAGGAATTCACAGCGGCCACGATGTTTTAAAAATGGTCATGGTAGGTGCAAATGTAACAATGATGTGTTCTGCATTATTACGATTCGGCCCAAAGCGCATCGGTGAAGTGCTGAACGAAATTCAAAAATGGATGATTGATCATGAGTACGAATCAATCAACCAAATGCGCGGCAGCATGAGTCATAAATCAATTGCGGATCCATCTGCATTCGAGCGTGCAAACTACATGAAAGCATTAAACAGCTTTATGTGAGATTCTTTCTTGTTCAGCGGCAAATAATTTTTACACCGCAGCAGTGCGTTTTCCCCACTTGCTATTCTACCGCTATTTCTGTACTATTTTTTCCATAGTCGCAAGAATTATCGCTCCAATCACCGCCTCACAGCGTGAGCAACCATTCGATCATTCACCGTGCGCAGGCCTCGACATTTTCTTTTTTTGTTTCTGCTGCTTCCTGGGGAGAAGAATAATAACGAACTTCTAAAGGGTAGCTTTTTTCACCAACCTGCTGAACTTTTTGCATTGTTTGGAAAAGGATTTTACAAAATTGTTTTGCTTGTTGGGAGTTTCTTCTTTCTATTCGTTCTTATCGATTTTTGGTCGCCGCTTTTTGCCTCAGAAATAAAAGCCCTACAGGATGAATGGCGTTGGGCTCAGTTTACAACTTCTTCCGGTCTTCCCTCAAACAAAGTTGTGATGCTGACAGAAGCCAGTGATGGTACAGTGTGGGTTGGAACGTCGGCAGGAATTGCGTGGTATGATGGTTTTCGATTTCACACGGTGGATACTACCAATGGAATGCCGGCAAGGGAACCAACCTCACTTGTTGCAGACTCAAGCGAAGGTGTGTACGCTGTTGTCGATCACCGATTGTTTTTGATACACAAGAATTGCTACGAGGAAGTAAGCAAAACATTCAAATTTGGCACTGAGTGTTACATTCGGGGGGTCGCAATTTCGAAGCAAAAAGATGTCTTGATTCAGGAGAAAGGCATTATTTATCATTTCCATGATCAAGCAGTGACTTTGGCTATGCCGCCTCTGGAACAGAAGGTGTATGGAACACTTCAGCTGTTTGATGCTGGTGGAAAAGGAGCATGGTTAGCTGTTAATGGAATTCTTTATCAGTGGTCAAACTCTCATTGGGAAAAAGTGATTGAGGTAGGAATACCAAATTTGCTTTTTTATTGTCTTGCCGCAGGTAACACGGGAATAAAACTTGCGTCGTGCGAATTTCCAGTTTATATGCGCGGTATGTGGGAATGGAGTCAAGACGGAAAACTGCGTCGTGATATTGAAGAAGGAAAAACCGCTGCGCGTTGTATGGATATTTCACCTGCAGGTGACGCATACGTCGTGTACAAATCGGGAGATATTCGTATTCGCGTTCAAGGTCTTTGGTATTCGTTGGATCCCTTACCGGCGCAAATGAAGAACATATTATTCTTGAAATTTCGTGCGAATGGAGATTTATGGGTTGGTACAGAGTCAGGTTTGTTTTTATACAGAAAATCTCTCATTCGGTGGAAATATTGGAAACATTCCTTTCCAGATCTCAGAAATTCAGTTAATGAAATACTTGTGAGAAGGGATGGTGAAACCTGGCTTGGGGAATCTGATGGAATTGAAATTCATTATCCTGACGGTCGTACACAGTGGATTAAATATGTAAACGGTCGTCGAATTGGTATTGTGACTGGGCTTGCAGAAGATCACAATGAAGCAGTTTGGATTGCTAGCGGTGCTTCATTTAGTGGTGCTTACCGATGGTATAAAGGAGTGTGGCGCTATTTTGGTCGAGCTGACGGACTCAGAGCCATAAGAATTCATAAAATCAAAAAGGATAGAAAAGGGGACCTGTGGTTTCTTGGGATATCAGACGATCCATTGAATCTTAGTGAAGAGCCTGGGGCGTTCCAATACACAAACGGAAAATTTATTCATTGGGGAAAAGAGAATGGTCTTTTATCTTGCCGCGTACTTGACTTTGCTCAAAGTCAGGATAACAGTCTATGGTTTGCTACGTCTGCGGGTGTATACAAATGGTGCGCTGGAAAGTGGTCAACATGGCTAAGCAAGCCTGGAGGAATCTGGGGCCGTGCGTTCACGATTGCTGCGGATGACAGTAATGGCCTCTGGATAGGAGATCAGGACAATGGATTATGGTATATTAATTCTGATAGTCAAATGCATTCGGTAAATAGTTTTAATGATTTTTTTAACAAAGAGGTGTGGGGTTTACAATTTGATTCTCAGGGTAGACTGTGGGTTACGACGAAAGGCGGCCTCGCATGTTTATATAAAGGCGTGTGGTCATTTTTTCAAACCAATAGCGGATTAAATAATCTTAGCTTATGGCCGCTTATGCCGGCAGCAGATAAAATCTATGTCGGAACAATTGGCAGCGGGGTTGATATTTTGAATACCAAAGGGTTTTCCCGGCAGTCTCCGAGAATTGAATTTGATGACCCAATAATTGAGGAAAACAGCACGCTTGTTCGCTGGCGAGTGTACAGTTATTGGGGCGAACAGCTTCCCAGCGAGATTCAAACGCGCTATCAAGTTGATAATGAATCTTGGTCCCGATGGGAAACGACGCGCGAGATCGATTTTACACGTCTTTCTTCAGGTGAACATGTTATTTATGTTCAGGCAAAAAGTTTGTTTGGCGTTGTCGCCAACATTCCCGAAGCACAATTTTTTTGGATTCAAATTCCATACTACCACCGCCCACTTTTTATTATTCCTCTTGGCGTTCTTCTCCTTATTGTCGGTGTATTAACGTTCGAACGTTACCGGCGAAATAGAACACACGCGATCGCGCTTGAGATGAGTGAAAAAAAGTATCGCTCTGTTGTGGAAGATCAGACAGAATTGATTTGCCGCTTTCACAGCTGCGGTCTTATTATTTTTGCAAATGAAGCCTTTTGCAAATATTATAACAAAGACAAACTTGAGGTTGTGGGAAATAATCTTTCATCTGTTCTTTCGAAACCTCATTGGGATGAACTTCGTTCACAGGTTGCTCTGCTGACTATTTCTCATCCAGTAATGACGAAAGAATTCCAAGCTATACTTCACGATGGAACTGTTCATTGGCAGCAGCACACGCTCCGAGCAATTTTTGACGTGAATGGCACTCCTGAAGAATTTCAAACGGTCGCCAACGACATCACGGTACGCAAGAACGCTGAAAATACTTTAATGGAAATTCAAGCAAGGAACCAAGCGCTTCTTAATGCCATGCCCGATGCCATGATCCGTCTCAGTGAAGATGGAACGTGCCTGGAATATAAAGCTTCGCGACAAATTGCTTTGTTGTTTGAACCGGAGGAGTTTTTAGGCAGGAAAATCGTTGACGCTTTTCCAGATGCTCTTGCTAAACGGACAATGTCCTTTATCCGTAAGGCATTGAGTACCAATGAAGTGCAAGTATATAATTACGGACTTTCAATTCAGGGAAAAATACATTATTTCGAAGGGAGAATAATGCACGTATGGAAAGATGAGGTTCTCTTGATTGTCCGGGATATTTCAGAGCGCATCAAGGCAGAAGAAGAACTGAAGGGATTACCGAAACGAATTCTCTTTGCACAAGAAGTAGAACGCCGCCGCATCGCTCGGGAATTGCACGACAGCGCGGGCCAAATGCTTTCTTCGGTAAAATTTCGCATTCACACAATAGCAGAAAATCTCGGCAAAGCACGAAAACAGCTTCGCGCAAGTATCGAAACCACGAATGATCTGTTGGCAAAAACAATAGATGAAGTTCGCCGTATCTCGCACAATCTCCAGCCCAGTGAATTGGACGACTTCGGTTTGACTGCGGCCGTCAGAACTTTGTGCGAAGAATTCAGGCAGCACTCTTCACTTGATATTGAATTGTATTTTGGCAAGCTTCCTCGTTCGTTGCCGCCGGAAATAAAAATTACGACGTACCGCATTATTCAAGAAGCCCTGACCAATATCGAAAAACACGCACATGCTTCGCATGTTTCACTCACAATGCTCAATGAAGATTCTCATATCAGAGTTATGGTTAAAGACGATGGCAAAGGATTTACACTGACAACGCACAAAGGGGAAAAACATGCCAGGCGAAAGGGGCTTGGTTTAAGCACGATGTCGGAACGTGCAATGCTCACAGGGGGGACGTTTTCGATTTCGACGAAACGGGGCGCAGGTACAGAAATTACTTTTTCAATCCCTGTTAACGGTACTCATCTGAGTTGATTTGTGAAGAAAAAACCGAAAGAAAAAATTCGTCTCTTGCTAGTTGATGATCACCCAATTGTTCTTGAAGGGTTGCGAAGCTACCTTTCACTTCAAGCACGGGTTCTCATTGTCGGTGAAGCGTCAAATGGCAGCGACGCAATTACAAAAGCGATGGAGCTTTTTCCCGATGTCATCGTCATGGATATTTCAATGCCCAAAATGAATGGGATAGAAACGACGCGCGCATTGGTACGAAAAAACTCTTTGGTTAAAATATTAATTCTTAGCGCGTACGACACAAACGAGTATATTCTTCCGGCTATTCGCGCAGGAGCAAAGGGCTATATTCTCAAAGATGCACCGCCGTCGGAATTGCTGCGCGCAATCGAGGTTGTATTCCACGGTGACTTTTTTTTCGGGCACGTTGCCTCACAAGCTTTATTCAACGCGTATGTTCGTGGTGATCAAACACCCGATGTCCCCGAACTCTCTGCGCGTGAAATTGAAGTTTTGATGTTAACTGCAGAGGGGAAAAGCGTGAAAGAAATTGCGGCACATCTCTTCATTAGCCTGAGAACTGTTGAAACGCACCGGGAGCGAATTATGAAGAAATTGAATATCCACTCAGCTGCAGGGCTGGTAAAGTATGCAGTAGCGAAGGGTTTGGTACATTTCTAATAGCACAGTTGATTTATATTTACAGTTTGCCATACGTAATTCACCCGACAAGTAACTTTACGTACTTTTCCTGATTGCAAAAGCGCCCCACTTTCATTTACATTCTCAACGAGATACGCATAACGAGTTCGCAAGTTCTATTTCAATTGCGATGCCCGAAAAGGCACTCACAGAAGAAGTATCGATGTGAGGTTTTCTATCTCCTACACTCATATCGGCGTTCAGGGGAGCGCCTATGTGGGTGTTTGTTTTTTTATGAACTCGTTTTACACTCATTGCTAAATTGTTTATATTTTTCCATGAAAATTGCCGTTATTTCTGACATTCATGGAAATTTAGAAGCTCTCGCCGCCGCATTACGCATTATAAAAGAGCAGGAAATTGAAACGACGTACTGTCTCGGGGATATTGTGGGGTATGGCGCAAATCCCAATGAATGCATTGACGAATTACACTCCCGTAACATTCCCTGCCTTCTTGGAAACCATGATGAAGCGGTGCTTGATCTCAGTCATGTGAAACGGTTCAATAAATATGCAAGAGCCGCCGCAGAATGGACCGCATCGCAGCTCAAATCTGATCACAAAGAATTTCTGTCACATCTTCCATTGTCCCTTGTTTCGAAGGAGTGCACGTTCGTTCATTCGTCGCCTGACGATCCTCATGCGTGGAATTATATTCTTTCACAAGCTGAAGCGCAGCGGTGTTTTCCGTTTTTCACCACACCGATTTGCTGGATTGGTCATTCACACGTTGGCGGAGTGTACTGTGAAGATGGGAATACACGCATAGTGCGGGCTGGGAAGCGTTATCTCATCAATGTTGGGGCTGTCGGCCAGCCGCGTGATGGCGACTGGCGGTTGAGTTTCGGCATTTTTGATACCGAAGCGTGGAGTTATGAGCGCATACGCGCAGAATATGATGTTGAAATCGCCTGCAAAAAAATAATGGATGCAGGGCTTCCCCATTTTCTCGCTGACCGCCTTCGTGTGGGAATTTGAGAAATGAAAAAGTTCCGTTGCTGTAAACGGGACTTGCAGTTTTTAACGATGATGTTACGGCTGTATCAGTGCTCGTTGTCGGTGAGAAATGCAATCATTTTTTGACGATCCATTTTGCTGACGGCTGCACACAGCGTGTGTTTCTGTTTCCACACAACGAGATTATATTTGCCGGGCTTGTCTTCAAAATACCAGCCGGTTTTTTTCAACGCTTCCTTCGCATTTCTCGGCAGCCCGATTTTCTCCCCCTTCATTGCCTCATCGAAATCGGTTTGATAAACGTACAATAGATTTTGTTCGCCGCCGAATTTGTAGACAACGTTCGCGAGCTTCACTCCATCAAATTCGGAAAGAGCGCCGCCGCACCAGTCGCACCCTTCCGTTGAGGCAACGCTGACGTCAAAGGGAACGTCCCTCTTAAAATAATCTTTCACATCATCGGCTTGATGGCTCATGATTTGCGGTTTGATAACGCCCGCCATCACCGCGGTATAATTTTTTATCGACTGGGAAATAATATTCTTTTCATTGGGAAGCCGGTGTGTTAGCGAGTTATTGATGATTGAATAGGTCCCCACAGCAATTGTGACGACGAAGACAAACGCTACCGCCGGATTAAAAATTGGCTGGTTGAAAAGTGCCGCAAACCATGATCGCTTTTGTGATTGTTGTTCCTGAGCGAGAGCATGAACAACGGAACCGTACACGTCGGCAGGAACAGCAGTGTGACGCAGTCTGTGCTGCACCACAGATTTGATAATCTGTTCCGCTTTGAACTCTGATTGACACTGCCAGCATTCTTCAATATGTGCTTCGAACCCTCGTTTCACCGCATCAGAAAGACGGTTATCGACCGCTTCGCTGATTAGTTCGTACACCTGACTGCAATTCACGGTACCGCCCTTTGTAAAAATTGATTCACTAATTAATCCTTTCCGATAAATCCACGGCTTTTCGCATAGTCAAATAGTTTTGATTGCAACAGCTTTCTTCCTCTATGCAACCGCGACCGCACGGTGCCGACAGGACATTCAACAAATTCGGCAATCTCTTCGTACGTTAAGCCTTCAATATCGCACAGGATAACGACTGTGCGAAAATCTTCCGGTAATGATTCAAGTGCTTTGGCTACTTCATCATCAAGTAACTGACCGAAGAGCTTCTCCTGAAGATCGTTCGGATCAGCCGATTCTTCCTTGATGGTGTTGTAGAAATTTTTGATCTCATCATAATCAACCGTATCGGGTTCTTTTACAGTCTTTCGATACAGGTTGATGTATGTGTTCTTCATTATACGGAACAACCACGCGCGGATGTTCGTTCCTTTTTCGTACTTATCCCAGAAACGGTATGCCTTCAAATATGTCTCTTGCAGCAAGTCATGCGCATCATCGGTGTTCCCCGTCATGCGAATGGCGTAGTTGTAGAGAATATCCATGTGTGGAATGGCCTCTTGCTTAAACTCTTGGTGCAGTTTTTTGGTGTCTGAAGAAATAGCCAAAGGAAATACAACGTCTTGGGTTCCGCCATGGAGCTACACGGACCACATTCAATGCCAAACCTCTTAGCCGACGCTGTTCCACCGCCAACTATTGCGGAGACGAACAGCCGAAACGTAGCGCGGGTTCCGATAACGGCTACGGGTATGATAGAATTAACTTAAGAAAATCAAGGATTACTTTCAACTTAGCTTTTCCTGTGATATATTATCCATGAAATATTCTTATGAAAGGCCGCTATGAAATCATTTTTCCTGTTCCTATGCTTGGTTTTCGCGGGATGCGCCGTTCACGCCCCATCGCTGTTGCCGGGTAAAATATCTGACCATTGCGTTCTTCTTCCGAATGGATGGATGCTTTCGCCTGCCGGATCGTCAGTTTCGGTCGGAGATTTGCCCCTGGGAATGGATATCTCACCGGATGGAAAATTCGCAGTGATTGTGAACAGCGGGGAAAGCGGTGCAGCAATTTCCGTCGTCAATATTGCGAAGAAAGAAAATACGCAGACGATACGGATGGCTTCGTTGTGGAATGGCGTCCGCTTTTTACATAACAGCGACGAATTTTATGTCACGACGGGAAATGAAAATTCCATCGTTCATTTTGCGCTGCATCATAACATCGCGGAGCCTGCCGATACAATTCAGCTTGGGGAAAAATTTCCTGCAGAGAATATTTCTCCAACGGGTTTGGAAGTAAGCCCCGACGATTCGGCATTGTTTGTTGTATCGAAGGGAAATAACTCGATCTATAAAATTGATCGTGCGCTGAAAACCATTTCAGCGTCGTTACGATTAGACCACGAATTGTATTCCTGTTTGTACGACGCCAGTCGGCACGTGCTCTTCGTCAGCGAATGGGGCGGAAAAAAAATTGCTGTAGTTGAAGCTGACACTCTTCGGGTGATGATGGAAATTGGAGTTGGCGACCATCCGACAGAAATGACTGAGACAAAAGATGGAAGCCGTCTTTTCGTGGCGAACGCAAATAATAATACAGTGTCGGTTGTTGACATTGCCGCCGGTAAAGTCATTGAAACAATTTCCACCGCTCTTTCTCCAGATGCGTTGAACGGCAGCACGCCGAATTCCGTCGCGCTCAGTGCGGATGACAAAACACTGTTCGTTGCGAACGCTGATAATAATTGTCTTGCGGTGATTGATATTGAAAAATCGGGGCAAAGCCATTCGAAAGGATTTATTCCGACAGGATGGTACCCGACGGAAGTGCGTGTTGTTAATGGCGAGCTTCTCGTCACGAACGGCAAGGGAGAAGCGTCGAAAGCGAACCCGCACGGCGAATACATCGGCGGCTTGCTTCGCGGAACCGTGTCTTTTATTCCTTTGCCGGCGAATGCTGAACTAGAACAATATTCTGCCGAAGTGTTCCGGAATACGCCGCTCACGCGGACAAGCGCTACACCTCAGCGCGGGCCGGATAATCCGATTCCCGTTGATATAGAACATTCATCGCCAATCAAGCATGTCTTTTATATTATCAAAGAGAACAGAACGTACGATCAGGTGTTCGGCGACATTCCGCGCGGCAACGGAGATTCGTCGCTGTGCATTTTTGGTGCCGATGTCACTCCCAATGAACACGCCATCGCCGATCAATTTGTTCTTCTTGATAATTTTTATGTTGATGCAGAGGTCAGCGCCGACGGGCACAACTGGTCTATGGCTGCATACGCAACAGACTACGTCGAAAAGAACTGGCCCGCGTTTTACGGCGGCAGAGGCGGCGAATACGATTTTGAGGAAGAAGGCATTACATCGCCGAGCGAAGGATACATTTGGGATAACTGCGTTCGCCACGGCGTTTCGCTGCGCAATTACGGCGAGTTTTGGTCCGACGGAAAAGTGACCGCAAAAGGTTTGGAGCCGCGCACGTGCCCCGATTATCGCGGCTGGGATTTGAAATATCCCGATGTGGAGCGCGCTCAGTCATGGGAAAAAGAGTTCGCGCAGTATGAAGCGGGCGATTCTCTTCCGCAGTTCGAAATTATACGTCTGCCGAATGATCACACTGCGGGAACACGCAAAGGAAATCTTTCGCCGCGCGCAATGGTTGCCGATAACGATCAGGCTGTTGGAATGGTTGTTGACAGAATTTCTCATAGTAAATACTGGGGCGAATCCGCAATTTTCATTCTCGAAGATGACGCGCAAAACGGCCCCGACCATGTTGATGCGCACCGTTCGCCTGCGCTTGTTATCAGCCCGTACATCAAACATCATTTTGTTGATCATACACTGTACTCAACTTCAGGATTGATCCGGACGATGGAATTGATTCTCGGCCTGCCGCCGATGACGCAGTACGACGCCGGCGCAACGCCGATGTATTTTGCATTTACGCCGACGCCGAATCTTGAGCCGTTCGATCTTCGCGCACCGCACATTGATCTTCACGAGAAGAACGCTCTCGGAGCGTTTGGCCAGCGAAGAATGGAAGCAATGAACCTCCGCATTGAAGATGCCGCACCGGATAATCAATTCAACGAGATTATTTGGAAATCGGTAAAAGGCTCGGCGTCGGTGATGCCGGCGCCTGTTCACAGCGTATTTGTCCGCGTGCATGAGAATCAGGACTGAACGCGGTGCGGTCAGCGGTGAAATTTCTTAACGCCAAAGTTTCTTTCAAAGCGTTGCTGTGGCTTATTCCATGTGTTCTCGCTGTTCACAATTGTGAAGAAGCGCTCACAATGCCGGCGTGGGTTGCGAAGAATTTCTCCTCAATTCAGCAGATGATTCCGTTTCATGTAAATATCCGGTTTTCTTCTGCGCAGCTTCTCGTGTCGCTTTTTCTTGCAACGCTGGTTCCTTTCGTCGTGACAATTCTTTGTGTCCATGGGGAAAAGGGAAGCATGCGCCTGAATGTGCTTTTTATTCTCCAGTCTATTATTCTCTTGAATGTTTTCATTCCGCATATTGGCGTGTCGGCAGTGCTGTTTCGGTACAATCCCGGCGTCATTACCGCCGTCGTTTTGAATCTCCCGTTTTCGTTTTATTTTTTCCGGCGGGCATTGAAGGAAGAATATATGGATTGGAAGAAGTTGGGGATTCTTTTTGTCATCGCGTTGATTCTGTATGTGCCTGTCGCGGCATCGCTGCATTTCATCGGCGAATGGATGGTGCACTGAAGGGATGGAAAGCTTCTGAATTGTCGGAGAAAACCTCCAAACACCGGAAGCCCGCTTGTATCTTTACTTCACCACCGCCATCTTTTTCGTTGCGCTGAACGTTCCGGCAGTGAGCCGGTAAAAATAAATGCCGGAAGCCGCGCGGGAGGCATCCCATTCTGCGCTGTATGTTCCGGGCTGTTTCTTTTCGTTCACAAGCGTTGCCACATTTCTTCCGAGCACATCGAACACCTCCAGCGTTACGTAGCTGCTCACCGGTAATTGATACGTGATCACGGTTTTTGGGTTGAACGGGTTCGGGAAATTCTGGCTTAATGAGAAA
Organism: Bacteroidota bacterium; assembly: GCA_021796275.1. GTDB lineage: Bacteria > Bacteroidota > Ignavibacteria > UBA10030 > UBA8401 > JAJYOI01. The sequence goes on along the minus strand of JAJYOI010000014.1, from coordinate 19,497 downwards.
GTTGCAGGCGGAAGATCGCTCGCAGGAAGCACCCCTTTCATCATCCAGCCGTCGGGGTCAAGCACTGCGGAAGTTATGGTGCGAGGCACGGTTACAATAAATTTCTGCTCAAGCGAATCGTTAAACACCGTAACAGTTGTATCCCAATTTTCTCCGTTAAGGCGAATATCAACGGGCATGGTGAAGAAAACGGGATTCGATCCTCCAAATTGTTCCAGCGTTATGGCAACAGCGCCTGCATTCTGCGTCCATGAATAGAGGTAGCGCGGATAATTCTCGCCGTAGACCCATTCATTGAAAAAATAACCGAGGTCTTTCCCCGAAACACTTTCGCACACCGATTCAAAATCTTGTGTGGAAGCCGTCCCGTATCTCAGCGAAGTATTCTGCGCGTATTCAAACATCGCGCGGAAGAAAACACTGTCTCCCAGCACGTGGCGAAGCATGTGCAGCACCCACGCTCCCTTTTCATAGATCAGCGGATTATTAAAAAGAGTCCGTGCGCTCGTTGTGTCCGGAACTCCGGTTCGCCCCGACGCACTCAGTGCCGGTGTAAGCTGTGTGCGGATGTAATTCCAGTACGCGTCCGTTCCGTATTTTTTTTCTCGAAACAGCGCCACCGAGTACACAGCGAATCCTTCATTTAGCCACAGGTCAGACCAGGTGCGGCAGGTGATCATATCGCCGAACCATTGGTGTGCCATCTCGTGTGCAAGCGTTTCTTCATCAAACGTACCGCCGGTTGTTGTTCCGATGGATGTCAGTGTTTGGTGTTCCATTCCGCCGCTTCCGAATTCCGCTACGCCGTATTTTTCTTTGATGAACGGATACAGTCCGTATAATTCCGAATAGATGGAAAGCATGTCAACCATCGAAGGAAGTTCTGCTCTCGCATTCGCTTCATGTTCCGGCAGAACGAAATTCTGAATCTCCATCGAATCGTTCACTGAGTAATGGAACCAGCTCGAAAAGCGAACGTAATTGGTAATGGCGAGCGAGATGAGGTACGACGCGATGGGATAGCGCTCCTTCCAGTGATATGTTTTTTTCGCTCCTGCAGTTGTTTCGGAAACAAGTATTCCGTTCGAGCCGGCAACAAGATTTGAATCGCACGTCACGATAATGTCTGCGGAATCTGCTTTATCGCCCGGCTCGTCTTTGCATGGCCACCAGTCGCGTGCGCCAAACGGTTCGGAAAGAGTCCAGACCCACGGAACGCCGTTGTGTGAACTGAAAACAAAACTGCCGAAACCCGTTGCAACTGGACTTCCTCTATAATAGATTTCCGCAGAAATTTTTTCTCCGCGCCGGTACGTCCGGTCAAGTGTAATCGAAAATGAGCTTGCATATTGAATAAACGGTGTTTGCGCACCGTTCATGATCACCGAATCAATCTGCATAGTGTTCATCAGGTCGAGCGTGAGAAGGGAGGCGCTGTCGGTCGTGCAAATTCCGCTTACCGTAACGTTTCCTTCAAGCAACTGCGGAGACGTTTCCACATTGAGTTGAAGAAGATAATATGTTACATCGAACCACAGGCTTGCCTGACTGTGAATCTGCGCGGTGCTGTGAGAAACAGCCGCCGCAACAAGCACAAGCGCCATGACGAAACGAGAAGCCATAAAAGATGAATTCATTGTAACTACTTCGTGAAAGAGAAGCAAGAATGTAGGGCGAGATTTCATCTCGCCAGCCGAATTGGAAATTCGGCTTACAATTGCTTGAACTTCCTTGTGTAATCTTGTACCTTCCTGATAAGCAATTTTATGTTGAAAGGAAGAACTTCATGACAATATTCAGTGTGAAGGATGCGCCGCCTGCGGAGAAAATGAACGGCAGTCTGTCTATTCACGATGTTCGCAAGTATGTGGTCGGCATTGATGAGCTGGTGCCGTTGCTTGACGGTTCCCGCCGCCCGTACGTCAATCTTGATAATGCTGCCAGCACGCCGACAATTTCCCTTATTACGGAAAAAGTGAACGACTTTCTGAAGTGGTACGGCAACGTTCATCGCGGCACCGGATTCAAGTCGAAGCTTTCCTCGTGGGTGTTCGAAGAAGCGCGGGATATTATTGCGGATTTTGTTCACGCGGATCTTTCCGACAGCGTTGTTCTCTTCTGTAAGAATACGACAGAGGCAATCAACAAGCTCGCTCACCGGTTTCCGTTCAAGCGCGGCGATGTCGTGCTGACGTCGGTGATGGAACATCATTCCAATGAATTGCCGTGGCGCAAAGTTGCACACGTCGTTCACATTGATGTTACATCCGACGGAAGAATTGACGAGGAAGATTTTCAAAAGAAGCTCGCACAATATGGCTCGAAAGTGAAGCTTGTTGCCGTCAGTGGCGCATCGAATGTTACCGGCATCATCAATCCCGTTCACACATACGCGCGGTGGGCACATCACGTTGGAGCGCAAATTCTCGTTGACGCGGCTCAGCTTGCACCGCACCGTCCGATTGATATGAAGCCGAAAGACGATGCCGAGCAGATGAAACATGGCGCCAAAGGCGACATTGATTATCTTGCTTTTTCGGCGCACAAAATGTATGCACCGTTCGGCGTCGGTGTGCTTGTAGGACGAAGGAAAATATTTGAACAGGGCGATCCCGAATATGTCGGCGGCGGCACTGTTGATATTGTAAATCTGGAAGACGCCTATTGGACCGATCTTCCTGACAAAGAAGAAGCGGGCACGCCGGATATTGTCGGTGCGGTTGCGCTGGCGCAAGCGATTCGTGTGGTGCAGTCCATTGGCTGGGATGCGATTATCGAACACGAAGCAATGCTGACGAAATATGCGCTGGAGAAGCTTGAAAAAATTTCCGGCGTTGTGTTGTATGGCGATAAAAACCCCAACACTGCAGCCCAACGGCTTGGCGTGCTGACATTCAACGTGAACGATCTGCCGCACGCGCTCGTCGCCTCAATTCTCAGTTACGAATGGGGAATCGGGACGCGCAACGGATGTTTTTGCGCGCATCCGTACGTAAAGTGCTTGCTGCATGTTGACGAAAAAGAAGCAAAGGAAATGGAAGAGCACATTCTTCACCGCGACCGTTCCACGCTTCCGGGATTTGTCCGCGCGAGTTTTGGAATTTATAATACCACGGAAGAAGTTGATGTTCTCGCTGAAGCGCTTACGGCAATTGCTAACGGTAAATTCCGCGAAGGCTATCTATTGAATAAAGAGCGCGGCGAATATTACCGTAATGATGTTGAAGAAAAATTTGAAAAATACTTTCAATTGGATTGATGGATTGTTGGATTATAGGATCTGGTTCTGTGTCAACATTATCCATTCATCCATCAATCCACTAATCCGATGAGAAACTACAAGGAAACATAATGCCAGCTAAACCCAAAGATTCCCCCAAAACAGTATCCCGTATAGATAGACTCTCTCTTTCCACCAAAGCAATTCACGGAAAAAAACTTCATCCGTATCAGGGACCCGTTTCGCTTCCCATTTATCAAACCTCGACGTACCGCTTTAAAAATTCCGGTGATGCGATTCGTTACGCAAACGGCGATCCGTCCGTGTACGTGTACACGCGTTATCACAATCCAACCGTGCATGACGTTGAAGAAAAAATTGCGCTGATGGAAAACGGAGAAGCGGCGGCGCTTTTTGCTTCCGGCATGGCGGCAATTTCAACAGCAATTCTTTCGTTCGTTCATGCAGGTGAAGAATTGATCAGCACGCCCGCGCTTTATGGAGGAACGTACCGGTTTTTCCGCGACGTTTTGCCGAAAAACGACATCGGTGTAAAATATATTCAGCCAGAAAAGCTTTCCGCTTTTTCCCGGCTCGTCAGTTCAAAAACGCGGCTTGTCTATTTCGAGACGCCCACGAATCCCACGCTCGCACTTGTTGATATCGCTCAGTTGGTAAGCGAAGTGAAAAAGGCAGAGAAAAAATTTCGCACCCGCATTTATACGATGATTGACAATACATTTGCGACCTGCTTGAACCAAAAACCGTTCGATCTCGGTGTGGATATCATTGTTGAAAGCGCGACAAAATATCTCGGCGGGCACAGCGATATTCTTGCCGGTGTTGTGGTCGCGTCAGAAAAAATTATTTCAGCAGTGAAGACATCTGCGAAGTATTACGGCGGCTGCGCTGATCCGTTCATGGCATATTTACTTTTTCGCAGTCTCAAAACATTTGAGCTGCGCGTTGAACGTCAGAACGAAAACGCGGCGGCACTTGCATCGCGATTAGAAAAACATCCGAAAGTTCTTCGGGCGATTTATCCGGGACTCAAATCGCATCCGCAGTATGAACTGGCGCGGAAACAAATGTCCGGCTTCGGCGGAATGGTGACGATTGAAGTGAGAGGCGGTGCAAAAGCGGCGGTGAAAGTGTGCGATTCGCTTGCCGTTGCCGTGAATGCGATGTCGCTTGGCGGCGTTGAAACGCTTGTCAGCATTCCCGTTTATTCTTCACACGTTCACATGTCGAAGAAAGAATTGGAAAACCACGGCGTCACTCCCGGCATGATTCGTATCTCTGTCGGTGTTGAAGGCATCGAAGACCTGACCGCTGATTTTGAACAAGCATTGGAAAAAATATAACCAGCGCAAAATTGCTAAACTCGGAGAGAATGAGAAAATGAAAACAGCTTTACTGTTGTTTCTCGTTGTGCCGATCCTTGCGTATTCACAAGACGTTACCGTTCCTTCGTATTTCCATGTCGACACCACATTTTCCGCACAGCTTCACAGCATTGTAGCCGACCTCGGCTTGGATAAAGATTTCAATGTTGGCGAAGACGGAATAGAACAGATTTCGTTTGCCGTTGTAGACCTGACAGGAAAGACGCCGCGTTTGGGTGGCGTTCATTATGACAATTTCATTTATCCGGCTTCGGTTTATAAAATGTATGTGGCGGCGGAAGTGCTCGATCAGGTTTCCCAAGGGAAATATTTTCTGACAAGCCCGTTCATCGTCAAATCGCCGAACGATGTTGACAAATCGCCTGAGCTTGCGTGGGATCCGCGCCCGTTATTGAAAAACGGCGACACGGTGACAGTGAATTATCTTCTCGATTTGATGATTACCCGCAGTGATAATTCTGCGGCAAATTGTTTGATTGATTTGGCACGGAGAGAAAATATCAATGCTCTCATTCACAAGTATGGCTGGAGCGGAAGCGAAGTGACGCGGAAATTTCTGAGCCGTGCGTACGAAGATTCCGGCTACGCAGCAATTCGAGGAACAGAAACATGCGCGCTTCATGCCGCAGATTTTATGTACCGTATGTATACCAATCAATTAGTGAATCCGTGGGTCAGTATGCAGATGAAAGCGTTGCTTGGAAGACAACTCGACACGACGAAGTTGTCAACCGGACTTCCTGTTAATGTCATGTTCTATCATAAAACCGGATGGTATTCTTACTGGACGAATGATGTTGGAATCGTTGACAACGGAACCGTACGGTATGTCATCGCATGTTTTCTGCCCATTGAAGAAGATTTGGCTCGGCCGAAAATGAAAGAGCTTTCAAGCAGAGTGTACGATTTGATTCGGGAAGAAAACGGAAAGGAATAGTTACGGCGTTAGATAAGAAAAATTAGGGAAAGCCGAGTATCATCAGGGAGTGCCATCGCTGTTACATTCTGACACACCTCATTTTTTAGGATTAAAGTAATTTTGAACAAAAGGCTTGACAAATATCTTTTGCTTTTGTATAATTGTGAAAGTTTAAGTAAGCGGTAAAGTAAACGATTAAGCTTTTACCTCACTTTACACTCGCCAGCAGTACTGCAGAATGTCTTCTGAACAGGTTGAAAACCTATTAACAATCCGAGAATAAGAAAGAACTTCCATGCACTTTGGTACAAGCAAGAACAATATGTCAGTGGCCGTAACGGGTCACCGAGTTTTCCGATACCAACTTCTATTTGTTTTTTCTCTCCTCTTCTCATTTTCTTTATTTTCTCAACAAACAAATTCAATAATTGACAGCGCACCGGACACAATTGCGCCGATCCACGCGCCATTTGTACTACCGCAATTCAACCGTCCTGTATTTAATGACACGAAGTACGACATCAGAAAATTTGGAGCGAGGGAAGGCGGCACAGTAAAGAACACCGAAGCGATTCAGGAAGCGATTGATGCCGCTGCTCACATTGGCGGTGGTACGGTCGTAATTCCGGAAGGGATTTGGCTCACAGGTGCTATTCATCTCGAAGACGGAATCAATCTTCATCTTTCAAAAGGAGCGGAACTTCTTTTTAGTCAGGACCCAAAAGACTATCTTCCGGCAGTTTTTTCCCGCCACGAGGATATTGAATGCTATAAATTTTCTTCTTTCATCTATGCACAAGGGAAGACCAACATTGGCATTACCGGTGAAGGGATTCTGAACGGACAAGGGAAGCCGTGGTGGGAATGGAAGCAATCTAAAAAGAAATCTGACGCGCTCTTGCGGAAAATGGCAGACACAAGCGTGCCCGTTAAGGAGCGTGTCTTTGATGGCGGTAATGGAAATTCTCTTCGCCCGGCTTTTTTCCAACCGATGAATTGCAAAAATGTTCTTGTTGAAGGTGTTACTTTTTTGTATGGGGCATTCTGGACCATCACGCCAACCTATTGCGAAAATGTTATCGTGCGTAAAGTGAAAATTGAAACCTACGGAAACTATGGTCATACACCGAACGGGGATGGTGTTGATCCATCGTCATGCAAAAACGTTCTTATTGAGTATTGTGAGTTTGCAACTGGTGATGATTGTATTGCAATTAAATCAGGTCGTGACAAAGATGGCTTACGGGTCAACATTCCAACGGAGAATGTTGTCGTGCGGCATTGTTTTGGAAAGCAAGGGCATGGGGGGATTGTGATCGGGAGCGAAACCTCAGGTGGAATCCGAAATATCTACGCCTATGATTGCGCGTTCAATGGTACGGACAGAATTGTAAGAATTAAAACTGCGCGGGGACGCGGAGGAATCATCGAGAATATGTGGTTCCGGTCTCTATCGGCAGATACGATAGAGCAAGAAGCGCTCCGCATCAACATGTTGTACGAAGGAAATCGTTTTCCGGTTGAGCCGGTCACTCAAGCGACGCCGATGATAAGGAATATTCACTATTCAAATATTAACTGCGCGTACAGCAAAACCGCGGCGATAGAAATTATCGGCATACCCGAAATGCCTGTTGAGAATATTTCATTCGACTCTGTCTCCATTCACGCCAGCAAAGGGTTTGCGTGTACTGATGCAAATAACATCCAATTGCATAATGTGTCGTTGTATCCCGATTCAGGTGCCGTCATTAGTGTGTCAGAAGGAAGCAACATTATTATTGACCGTTTGAAGTATGATACCGCAAGAACTCCGCTGATGTATGTCGAAGGGCCAAAGACAACAGGAATAGTTCTGACGAACACCGACGTTTCCGGCGTGAAGAACATCATTCGATACGGCGAACATGCTTCACCGAACGCGGTGACAATCAAATAAATCTCGATAAGGAGTTGTACTGAAATGTTCTTTCCCAAAGGGATTTTCAATAGGAGTTTATTCGCTGCGATATGCTTCACTGCTTTCATTGCCATATTCGCGGCGGTAAACAGCAACATACTTTTCGCACAAAGCGTCGGAAAGGTTTCGGGATCAGTTACAGATGCTGAAACGGGTGAACCCCTTGTTGGATGTACTATTGAAGTCAAGGGAATGAAACTTGGCGCCTCAACGGACATTGACGGCTCATATTTTATTCTTAATATTCCTCCCGGAAAGTATGATATTCAAGCCTCGATAATAGGCTATCAGAAAGTTCTTCAGCGCGATGTTATTGTGAATGCCGGGAGAACGACAACAGCAAGCTTCAAGCTTACTTCAGCGGCGGTGCAGCAGCGTGAAGTTATTGTTGAAGCGGTTCGTCCTGATGTTGAAAAAGAGAAAACCTCGACGAGCGCCATCATCCGGTCGAACGATGTTCAAACAGTTGCGGGCATGCGCGACATCAGCGATGTTCTCACTCTTACCGCAGATGTGACAGATGGACACTTCAGAGGTGGAAGAAGCGGCGAAGAATACTACACACTGCAGGGAATGGGCATTGTGAATCCGCTGGATAACTCAAGCGCTTTTTTGCCTATCATGAGCGCCGTTGAAGAAGTAGAAGTGATCACCAGCGGCTTCGGCGCGCAATATGGCAACGCGCAATCTGGTGTTGTCAACATTTCGATGAAAGAAGGGAAGTCCGACAAATGGAGCACAAGAGTTGAAACGCGCATGCGCGCTCCCGGTAGAAAACATTTTGGTCCGAGCGTGTACGATCCGAATGCAAATCCATATCTTGCGGCTCTTTTGAACGGTGATCAACTGTGGAAACAAGGCGATCCGTCATCGGCTTCTCAGACGCCGTACTACACGAATTTCTTTTCCAGTGATCGCTACTCCGGCGACACGCTTGTTCAGCTTGCAGTGGCAAAAGCGCTGTGGCAAAATCAAATGCACAGAGATTTGAATCGCAATTACGGAAACGATATTGACCACGATGTTGAAGTCGCTACCGGCGGTCCCATTGATGACAACATGCGGATGTTTGTGGCGTTTCGTACGCAATCTCAATGGCCGGTTTTTCCAACAGAAGAGCCTGACATGCAAGAACAAGTGATGGGAAATGTCGCGTCAGACCTCGGCAGCGGCGCCACGCTGCGGATCAGCGGCGGGTATTCAAAAGAAAATACAAATTTGTTTCCAAGCTCGAACGGACTTGGATTCTATACGTGGTTGTGGGACAGGATTCTCGGCATTAACTATCAGGAGAAAACGAATTTTCAACTCGGCGCCCGCTTTACACACGCACTAAGCGCGGCAACATATTATGAAGTGAAACTCAATTCATTATGGACAACACAAAAGGTCGGGTCGTCTCCTTCTCCGAATCCGGTTCCGGATTCGCTTATCACGAATGCTGCAGACCGCATAGATTGGGATAAAGTGATTCCGCAAGTCGTTTCAGGTCCGGATAAGTTTTACTATTTGCGCGGCGACGATAATTTCAGAGATCAGGTGACGCGGACAATTTCACTCGATGCGAGTATGACAAGCCAGGTGACAAAGTCTCATCTGTTGAACGGCGGCGTGCAGTTCAATGCATACCATATTGATGTATCGAACTCGCTGGCTGTCCGTAACGGTTCGGGCGGTCCTGTTGACCAATATAATGTGTATCCGTACGAAGGTGCGCTCTACGCGCAGGATAAAATGGAATTTGAAGGGTTCATTGCCAACATGGGTTTACGTTTCGATATGTGGAATGTCAACATTCCGTATTATCCGGATGTTTCAGATCCATACCGGCGATTTCACAATGCATATCCCGGCGATACGACGTACGTTTACGGAAAAGATTCTGTGCAGACAAAAAACACGCCGATTCTCGGACGCTTGCAGCCCCGGCTCGGAATTTCATTTCCTGTTTATATCAATACGGTTTTTCACATCAACTATGGTTCATTTGTTCAGCGTCCGCAGTTCCAGTATGTTGTCGGCTCTGAAGTACAGCAAGGCTCATCGCAGCCGATTATCTTCGGCAACCCGCGGCTTCAACCGGAAAAAACGAACAGCTATGATATTGGTGTCACGCAGGGATTGGGAGAGGGATTTACGCTTGATGTCAGCGGATATTACAAGGATGTGAAAGATTTAATTGATCAGGCAATGTTTACTTCACGGGACGGATCGTATACCACATACTTTAACAGAGACTATGCAGACATCCGCGGCTTCCGTATTGCACTGATGAAGAGAAACGGTGCATTGACAGGTTCCGTCAACTATCAATTCAGTGTGGCAACAGGAAAAAGCTCAACCGTTTCTTTTGCTCCTGTTTCGTTTAGCGAAGGGTCAGCATATCCATATCCGCTAACGACAGAGCCGACTGTTCTTCGGAGAGACATTTTACTCGACTTTGACCGTACGCATAATTTGATTATCAACCTTGCCTATAATACCGGCGAAGAAAGCGGACCGGAGTTATGGGGAGGATATCCTTTTTCAAATCTTACTCTTTCAGCAATTTCAACTTTGCGGAGCGGAAGGCCGTACACTGATCCGTTCGACCCAAAGTTCATCAATGGTGCACGAGCGCCTTCCGAGTACAATACGAACGCCAGAATCACGAAAAGATTTACCGATTTCTTCGGAGTGGCTGCAACGTTTTATGCAGAGGTTTTTAATCTCTTCAATCAGAAAATACTCAACTACGATTATGTGTTTGCAACGCCGAATGCCGGCTCGACAAATAATGTCACAAAGAATTATGAAAAATATCCGATCGACGATCCGGCAAACGGAATTCGGTATTATCAGGATCTGATCGTGCGGCCTGCATGGGCTGCTGTTGACCAATCGTTTTTGATTTATGACAACCAGCCGCGGTCGTTCGACTTCGGGATTGTGATCGAGTTTTAGAACATACTTACGCAAAGGAAAGAAGCAATGAAATTCATTGTTCGAATGGTTGTTTTCCTGATGCTTGTATCCACGGTGCTGTTTTCCCAGCTTCGCGATTTCCGTGTTCACACGCGCAGCATGCTGCACGAAACGGAATTTAATACGGGAGAAATCGGCAGAGCATTCGACAGAGGAGACGCCGGAATATTGGATGGTGTTCCCTCAATGGAATGGCCGCCGAATTCAAAAGTTACTCTTGATAGAATTCCGTATGCCGGTCAGCACAACTCAATGGGCGGCGGCTTGTGGATTGCCGGGCACAAGAAAGACAGCCTGCAGCAGGACGCTTTTTGCGGCGCGGTTACCGACAACAGCGGACAAGCTACTCGTGTGGAAGGTGTTTACAGCTTTCCGATCTCACTACAGCGAACGGAAAATTATCCCGTGCTTTCGAACGGAAATCTGAATCCTGCTTATGATCCGAACGAAGCGGAAGAAATTATTACGGCAAAATGGGAAACAAATATCGGTGTAACCGTGACACGCACAAGCCGCGCGTGGAGCTGGCCCGGCTATAACGATTTCATCATTTATGAATACGAGCTTGAAAACACAGCACCGGACACATTGTTCGATGTTTTTGTTGCTTTTCCGTACGGATTCGCCCCTTCGATGTTCGGGTATGAACGAAGGTACAATCGCTGGGCAGAAGGAGATTACCGGCAGGCAGATCAATTCGCACGCTTCGATCTGAAACGATGGATGACGTACAATCATGACCGGACCGGAAAACCAGACACCAATTATTTTGATCTTTGGTCAACGCCGGGAAACCGGGGCGGATTGGATTCTCCGCAAGCAGCCGGGATGGTGACTCTGCATTTCGATTATGATCATCTTGCTGTACAAAGTCAAACGAGTATCATCGTAAGCCGTGCTGATTCCGCAGTTGTGTGGGATCAGAATCATAAGATCAAGCAGCCGTACCTTAACCGGTATGAGAATGCCAATCTTTATACAACGAAAGAAACTGCGTGGCTCGATCCGGAACAAGACAGGAAAACAGGTCCATTCAGAGGAACTGCCGACTCGACAGGTTTCGGTTCATTCGCCTCGGCAAGCGGTCAGCCCTATTATTGGATCGGACGCGGAAAGCCATCGTGGTCATTATCGTGGTCGCAGCCGGTTGCGCACGCGTACGGTTTTGCTCCGTACACATTGCCCCCCGGGCAATCGCTGAAGTTTAGCGTCGCCGAAGTTGTCGGTTACGGCCCCGGCGATGCAGGCGACACTGTGTACCAAGACCTCGGCGGCGGAATTCGTAATGAGCCTACGCCCGGTTTGCATCCGATTCCAAGCTGGTATCATGCAATGACATATCCCAATGTCGGAAATCCTCCGGTCATCGGAAGCGACTATTTGCAAACGCATCCTTTGCCGTGGTATGTAACGCCCGATGTCGTTTCGATTCGCGATGCGGCGGACAGGGCAATTCAATTATATACCGGCAGGCAGCTCATTAAATATGATACATTACAGCTTGAACCCGACAATACACCGGCAACCGGAAATTACAGCACCGTACCGATTCCGGTTCCTGCGCCTGCAATCACAGTTGAGAATACGCGCGCCGCAGCAAATAGAATTGTGTGGGGACCGCAGGTAGAATCGTTCACCACGCCGCGTCTCCACGCCCCGCTGAAAGATTACGAAGTGTGGCGTGCGGATGATCCGCTCGGTCCGTGGACGCTGATTGGTTCCGTTGCTGTGCACGATCCACGTTATTTCAACGATTCGGTGTACACCGTGTATGATGATGAAAGCAACCTTGGTTCATTTTCTTATTATGCTGTGCTTTCAGTTGATTCACTTGGCGGTAAAAGCGGTTGGACGAATTTTACTGCACATGAAACGCAAGCACCCGCTGTGCTGAAACTCGGGAAGGTTTACGTTGCACCTAATCCTCTGATAGTCACAAATGGTTTGAGCGGTGGCGATCCGAACGGTGAAGTAACCGACCGGCTTCAGTTTTTTGGATTGACAAAAGATTGCACCATCCGGATTTTTTCGTACAGCGGCCAGCTTGTGCAGACGATTGAACATCACCAGGATTCGTACGGTAATCCGTGGTATCAGATTTCAAGAAATAATCAACTCCTTGCGTCGGGCGTCTATTTCTTTGTCGTTCAGGATGCAAGCGGTGCAACGGCGCACGGGAAGTTTGTGATCATTCATTGAATGAGGATTTGGATACAATGAAAATCGTTAAAAGAATTCTGTGGCTGCTTTTCATGATGAGTGCGCTGGCAGTTACTTCGTTCGGACAAAAAGTCGGCAGCACGTCAATGCAATTTCTTCACGTCATGCCGGTTGCCCGCGCTACGGCGTTAGGTGATGCATACAGCGTGTGGGCATCAGGCGCTGAAGCTGTGTTCTGGAATCCCAGCGGCGTTGCGTTGGTTCGAAATCAGGAATTGTCCTCTACTTACATTGACTGGTTATTTGACACTCAGCAAGGCGCTCTTTCCTATGCCGCTTCTCTCGGGAATATGGGAGCCGTTGGAGCACAAATCCAGTATGTTGATTTTGGGGAATTTGAAGAAACAAGTGTTGCCCGTCCATACATCAAAAATCCGGACGAACCGGGTTTTACGGGAAGAACGTTTCGGCCGTTCAGTTATCTTATAGGACTGACATATGCGCGCAGCCTGACGGACAGATTTTCAACCGGCATCAGCATTAAATATGCGCACGAATCATTATTTAATGGCCAGATGATTAGAGCGATGGTCAGTCAAGGCGTCTATGAAAATGTGAAAACATGGGCGGACGGATTGTTGTTCGATTTCGGCGTTCGGTATAACACGGGATATAAAACCATTCAGCTCGGCGCATCGGTTCAAAATTTTGGAGCGGATATTCAGTACGCGAAGGAAGCGAGCGCAGCGCCGCTGCTTTTCAGATTCGGAACGGCGGCAGACATTATCGGCAACGACGGTCTCTTTCTTTCTTCAGACGGAGAAAACAGGGTGAGCGTAGCGTTCGATCTTTTCCAGCCGAACGATTATGCACAGCAGGAACATGTCGGCATTGAATACGAGTTTGCACGCACGTTTGCGTTTCGGGCCGGCTACAAATTCAATTACGATACCGAAGGGCTTACACTCGGTGCCGGCTTTAAGCAAACAGTGGAATCGGTGAAGTTATCGCTCGATTACAGTTATGGTTCGATGGGGGCGTACTTAGGAAATGCTCAACGAATTAGCCTTGGAGCAGAAATACAATGAAGAGAACACGCTACCTTTTATTACTGAAGGCATACAAAAAAATATTTTCTGAAGACCAGAATAAATTCGTGTCATTCCCGCGAAAGCGGAAATCTAATGTTCCTGCTTCGATTGAAATTCCAAGAGTGGATTCCCGACAAAAATGCCGCTATACGGCATCCCGCTCTTTCATGGCTATTATTGATGCGGGACATTGGGGAATGACGTTTTTTTTATTTTGTGTGCCAGTAATGTACTTCTTTCTTTTTCCCCATGTTGCCTTCGCCCAAGGCTACGACGATCCTCTCACGTTTCAGGGAGTTGATCATACCGTTTTGCAATCGGCGGCATCGCGGGCAGCAGGCGGTACGGCAATTGGATTGCAGAATGATGTGGGCCTCATGTTCATTAATCCGGCGGTACTCATGTCCTTGAAAAATGTGCAGGTATCAATCGGAGGCCTTGAACAGCATACAAATACAAATCAAGCTCAGCATTATTCTCCGCTGAAATATTATTCGAATTTCAGCTTGCTTATGGAAGGACTTACGGGCGGCATTCCCAATCCTTCAGATACGATTATTGTCACAAACCCTAACGCCGGCGACACAGTGCAACGTCCTTATGATAACATCGGGCCGGACTGGTCGCATCTGAAAACGAAAAGCCTTCCCGTGCAAATAATGATTGGCATTCCGTTTTCAATTGGGGAAGCAAAATTTGTTGCCGGCGTCGGTGCTGTTGAATATGCCGACCTCGATCACTATTACCAAAACAGCAATGTGTTGACGCCGTCAATCGGAAATGAGCGACCGGTTCCGGTCGCGCTACCTGCGAGTGATTCGGCTCCTTTCCGGACAAATTGGTCATCGTTTTTACGCACCCGTAGCGGCGCGATTCAAGGGTACGGCGCGGCGCTTTCCTTATTGCTGGGCGGGAAGATTTCTCTCGGCGCCAGCGGCTTGCTTTTAAGTGGTAGCTCCGATGACTACGAACAGCATCTCGGACGCGGCACATTGACTTTCTATCGGTCGTACTTCCGCCTCGATTCTGTTTATGATCATGTTACCAAAACCGGAACGTCGGATTACAGCGGAACTGAGATCACGCTCAGCGGCATTTATCGCGGAAAGTATGTCAGTGTAGGAATTTCAGCGAAGCCGCCGACGACAATTACGCGTAAATTTAATTCGATCATAAAGACAGATACCACCGGGTATTCTTCTTCGTCAGCGGTGAGTGGTGAGGATAAGATGCAGCTTCCGTGGCGCGGCACTGCAGGCATTTCACTTGCCATCGCCCGGGATGTTACACTCGGTTTGGAATATGAGCTGCGGTCGTACGCTTCCGCTGTGTACACCGACGCTTCGGGAAATGAATCTAATCCCTGGCTCACATCTTCACTCTTTCATGTCGGAGCAGAGTACACGCCGCTTCCGTGGCTCGTGCTTCGCGTAGGAGTGCGGCAGCAGGCAGAAGTGTTTGAAGAAGCTGGAAATCCGCTTGAAGGCGATCCTGTGAGTTATTCTATTTATTCTTTAGGATGCGGAGTTCTTTATGAGGGCTTTCATTTAAACGTGACGTACGAATATTCAAGAATGAAGTATGACGATTTGTGGCAGACAAACGTGAATCTCAACAGCGAAATCCGGAATGGACTTGTCGCAGATATTGCGTATGAAATTCCCTCGCTATGGTAGGAACGAAGAAGCGAAAACTGAAGAGAGTTAAACAATAAGTCTTGTTAACCATTTTTTATAGGAGGCGTATCATGAAACTTCTGAAAACGATTGGCGCAGTTTATTTTTTGCTCTTCTGTTCGGCGTTTGCCTTTGCACAAGTAACGACGAACGGCTCAGGAGGCGGCAAGTGGAGTGTCGGTTCAACATGGGCTGGCGGGCACGTGCCGGCCGGTTCGGAAACAATAACAGTTCTTTCGACGGACTCTCTTATTATAGATGAGGCTGCAAATATTACAGGCAAACTCATCAATCAAAGTACCCACACTGTCAGCACATTCGATTCGTCTCAGGTTCATTTTGCTGCAGGAAGCACGTACGAACATGCTGTTGATGGCGGAGATATTCCGAAAGCAACATGGGACTCGGGTTCCACCTGTTTGATTACAGGAGTAGTTGGCAGTTCGCCGTCGAACGGAAATCAGAACTTTTACAATGTCGAGTGGAACTGTCCGAATCAAACCAGTAATCTTAATTTGGGCTGGAAGGGAAATACGATTGGAGGAAATATTCGTGTTGACAGCTCGGGCCTTGCCCGGTGGCAAATGTGCGCGCCAAAATCTCCTGACGGTACAACTCCTGACACAGCAAGAGTGACCATTAACGGTAACGTAACAATTTCCGGCGGAGCATTTGCGTCGAATGGTACATCGAATTCTTTGACCGTGGTTCTCATTACGCAGAAAGGGAACATCATTGCCACGGGAGGGAATTTTGGCGTTAGCCGCGGCAGCGGTCCGGATGTTGTATGGAAATTAGGCGGAGATTTTCAGATTTCGAATACGACGATACAGAATTCCGGCGGAACGACAAAAGCCAACGCGTTAATTTTTACCGGAAACACAACACATACGTTCGCTCTGAACAACGTAACCTTCAGCGGAGGATTAACTGTAGTAATTGATGGCGGTTCGGCGCTGGAGATGGGAACATCTCAGATACCTGTTGACAATACAGGCAGTTTCATTGTGAACGCAACGGCAACAATGGCAACCGGTGACCCGACAGGAGTCAACGTTGTTCAGTGCACGGGAGAACGAGGCGGTGCTTATAAAGGCAATCATTTCGATACTGCGGCAAACTATATATTCAACGGCACTGCCGCACAAGTAACGGGAACGCAGATGCCTGCAACAGTTAATGACCTGACAATTGACAATGCCGCCGGTGTAGCGCTTTCACAAGCGACGACGATCAACGGAGTACTTCACCTGAAAGCTGGAGAATTTGATAACACAACCCCATTCACATTGGGACCGAACGGCAGCATTTCGTACGAAGGCGGAAGCCTGAAAGTAACCGCAGTGAAGCAAATAGATTCGCCGATTCCTCATCAATTTTTTGTTGACCAAAACTTCCCGAATCCGTTCAACCCGTCAACGAGCATTCAGTTCGGCGTACCAGCCAGATCGTTTGTGACCGTCAAGGTATTTAATCTTTTGGGACAAGAAGCTGCGACGTTGTTCAGCGGGGTAAAAAATCCCGGTACGTACACGGTGAACTTTAACGCCGCAGAACTCAATTCAGGCGTTTATTTCTACCGTGTTCAAGCAGGAAATTCGGTTGAGACGAAGCGCATGATTTTATTGAAGTAAAGCAGGCCGCTGAGAGGATGCAAGCGTTTCTGCATCCCCTCAGCTTTTTTTATTGCAGAACGATTATGACAAAGTGGTACCACTTCATAATAATTTTTTCTCTGGCAACGATTGTTTTCTTTGCTTTTTCTGTGATGTATTGTCAGCAACCCCAAGGGGGTTCTCAACCCGCATTCCCTGAAGCGGAAGGAGGCGGAATGTTCACGCGAGGCGGGCGTGGAGGAAAAGTATTGGAGGTGACGACGTTGTTCGATACGACTGCGACCAATGTCATCGGTACATTGAGATGGGCAGTGAACCAGAGCGGTGCACGAACTGTCGTGTTTCGTGTGTCGGGAACAATTGCTCTCAAATCATCACTGAAAATTAGAAATGATTCCATTACAATCGCAGGACAGACCGCACCGGGCGATGGCATTTGTTTGAGTAACTACACACTCAATGTCAGCGCCAATCAGGTCATCGTTCGCTTCATTCGCTGCCGGTTCGGAGATTTGGGAACGACGATTGACGATGCGCTGAACGGATACAGCAGTACGCCTCGCAATAAGAAAGATATTATCATTGACCATTGCTCGGCAAGTTGGAGCATTGACGAGTCGCTTTCATTTTATGGATATGACAGCTCGACTGTTCAATGGTGCATCATAAGTGAGAGTCTCTATAATAATAAAGATCCAAAAGGGCCGCATGGCTATGGCGGTATTTGGGGAGGATTTAATACAACCTTTCATCACAATTTGCTTGCTAATCATTCGAGCCGAAATCCCCGCTTCTCCGGTCCGACGCCGGCTGGATCGGGAACGGTCTATTCGGATAATCTCGATTTTCGCAACAACGTTATCTACAATTGGGGATTCAATAGTTCATACGGCGGCGAAGAAAGCCACATCAATATTGTCAACAATTATTACAAGTACGGACCGGCAACAAAATCGAGCGTGAAGAATAGAATTTTCAATCCGTACGGTTCAGGCGATTCGACCGGAATGTTTTACATCGAGGGAAACTATATGGACGGCGATACGGCTGTTACAAACGATAATTGGAAAGGTGTTGTCCCGCAATATTCCGGATTCAGAATGGATTCTGCGAAAGCATTATCGCCGTTTCCTTTTCCTCAAGTAACGACCGATTCGCCTCAGCAAGCATACGATCTGGTTCTGGCAAATGCCGGAGCTACACTTCCGAAACGCGACACAGTTGACCGGCGGATTGTTTACGAAGCTGCTCACAGAACGGCAACATACAGCGGTCATACGCACGCGTATGAACTAAAATACGGCTTGGATACGACAGTTCCTCATGGCATCATTGATTCACAAACTGATGTTGGTGGCTGGCCAGTGCTGAACAGCGCACAAGCGCCTGTCGACAGCGATCACGACGGAATGCCGGATGAATGGGAAATAGCTCACGGATTGAATCCCTACGATCCTTCCGATGGCAATCTCGTTGACGTAAGCGGATACACAAAGTTGGAGGAATATCTGAATGAACTTGCAGGTACACCGACGTCGGTAATGACGGAACGGAAAGCGATTCCATCAAAATTTGAACTGTTCCAAAATTATCCGAATCCGTTCAACCCCTCAACGACAATTCGCTACCGAATTGATTCGCGCGTTCGCGTCGTTCTGGAAATATTTGACGTGTTAGGCAGGAAAATCGCTGTGCGTGATGAAGGTGTGCGCGTCGCAGGTGAATACACTGTTGCCATCTCTGCGGATACATGGGGAAGCGGAGTCTATTTTTGCAGAGTGAGTGCGGGCGACCAACAGAAATTACTCAAACTTGTGCTTTTGCGATGATTCGCAATCGAAGATTCTAAATTTATTTCATGCTTAAATTTTTCCTCATAGTAATTTTTGTTTCATGGTGCCCACAGGCGCACGCAGGTAACACCGCGAGTGATGCTGAACCATGGGCGATCAAAATTGCTGACAACTTT
This sequence comes from Bacteroidota bacterium, assembly GCA_021796275.1. Classification (GTDB taxonomy): domain Bacteria; phylum Bacteroidota; class Ignavibacteria; order UBA10030; family UBA8401; genus JAJYOI01. The sequence goes on along the minus strand of JAJYOI010000014.1, from coordinate 516 downwards.
TTGAAAATGAACCCGGATACCATCTTTGCACTTCCGGATGAAAGAAAGCTAAAGTGGAATTACGATCAATCGGTGATGTTCGAGGCGTTGTATCAGTTATGGCAAATCACAGGTGAAAAAAAATATTTTGAGCACATGCAACGCAACCTCGATTATTTTCTAAAAGACGACGGAACAATAAAAACTTATAAACAAAACAGTTACAGCCTTGATTTGATCGCTCCGGGAAGGCAGTTGCTTTATCTTCTGAATTTTAAGATGTCGGACACCTCTGAGGTGTCCGACATTTCGAAGTATAAAAAAGCAGTGAGCGTCCTTCGCCAGCAGCTCCGGGAACAGCCGAGAACTCACGAAGGCGGATTCTGGCATAAGAAAATTTATCCATACCAAATGTGGCTCGATGGTCTCTATATGGCAGAACCGTTTTACGTAATTTATGCGACCGACTATAACGAACCGCAAGATTTTGATGACATTGCTAACCAATTCATCTGGATGGAGAAACACGCGCGAGAT
>JAJYOI010000013.1 GCA_021796275.1 Bacteroidota bacterium | reverse complement strand
GTTTCATCGAGCGGCAGATTCGGCTGGTCAACATATTACCAGGATCCATTACAGGAGAATTCGTACATCAACGATCCGTTAAATATACAGAACGATCTCTATCAGTCGAAACCTGTTCCCACACCGTATGCACGTGCAAACGTCGATTTCTTCATGCCGAACGATTTTGGACCTCAAATGGGCGAATTGTATCCGCTGGGAAGCTGGCGGCTGAGTTTGCTTGGCAATTGGCAGGCAGGCAGTTACTTTACATGGGCGGGCGGCGGTGCTGCACCAGCCGGGCTTCAGAACAATGTTCAATGGAAAGATTATTACAATCTTGATTTGCGCCTTTCAAAAACATTCACGTTGTCGGGTGTCAACTTTGAATTCTTTATGGACATGACCAACGCGCTGAATCTCAAACACTTCACGGTGTATGGTTTTTATGATGCGAATGATTTTAATGGATACATGCAATCGTTGCATTTACCTGCAGGCATTGCAGACAAACTTAATTACGGAAATATTCCGGGCAGCGACCAGCCGGGAGATTACCGTGATTTCGGTGTTGATTTTGTGCCTATGGTATATGAAGCCGACGCAGCCGCACTTCAGAACGTAGCCAGCCCAGTTGCAAGCGCACTTTACTATGTTCGGGCTACAGGGCAATATATGCAATGGTCAAACAATCAATGGGTGCCGGCAGATCAAAATCGTGTCGATCAAGTGCTGAAGGATAAAGCGTACATTGACATGCCAAATCTGAATTATTTTACATTCTTAAATCCGCGGCAAATTTTCTGGGGGCTCAGGGTTTCAGTTGACATTTAACGATCGTGAGAATCCTTATTCGAACAAACAGAATGCAATTCGAGGAAACAATGAACTATACCTTTCAAAAAATATTCTTGCGTCACTTACTTGTGCTCACGATCCTTGTCATTGGTACCTGTATTCCGGATCGTGTCTTCGCACAGCAGTTTAAATGGATGAGCATCGGTTCTTTGCAAAGCTGGTATTCAAGCATGGGGTGTGAGGAAGAAGAAGGATTTGTCAAAGAACAACAATACGGTCTTCAATGGCCTGCCATCTATAACCATCAAGACATCGAAGCGGCAAAAGCGATGTGGATCGCAGTTAATAATCATACCTACCCTGATGGAACTATCGCACCACAAGTTGTCCATATTGGTCCACGTGTGCATGGATTCAACGAAATGATTCCGGTGAAATTCGAACTTGTTAGCAAATTCGATGCCCCTCAAATCTTTGTTGACGGCCAGCCAACCGGCGGAAAATCAGTCGATATTGATCGCGTTGACGCGACAATTCCCAGCGACCGCATGTTGGTGGATATTGATAATTCCGCTGTCGGTATTACAATGGTGAGAAAGATCATGCAATTCAGCCAGCAGTATCACGACAACTACATGGTCTATGATTACACATTTACAAATACCGGAAACACTTCCAAAACAGATACAACGACAATTGCAACACAAACGCTGACTGGTGTTTATTTTTATTTCGAATATCGCTACGCACCCTGCGCCGACACACGCTATGTGATAGGCCAAAATCCGACTGGTTGGGGAATCAACACACTCATTGACTATCGTAGCGGTGCTCCTAACCCAGCACCGAATTTCTTCACCGATCCCACTGGCAACGGTATCGACTACAACATCCGGGCAACGTACGCGTGGCACGGCAAGTATCCTCCCTTCACTCTTTACGACAATATCGGCGGTCCAATCTGGACACCCTACTATGACGCAACAGATACTGTCGGCAGACTTGGCGCGCCGCAATTTATCGGTGTAACAACACTTCATGCAGACAAATCTGCAACGGATAAATCTGATGATCCTAATCAGCCTGCGACCACAGACTATGTCGGCTCAGATGAACCGAACACGTCGAACAATGATTTTTCTAACCCGGTAAAAAATACTTCAGAATATGGCGAGATAACACGAGGACACACGCTTCCGACACATGCTGATAAAGTCGGACCGACCGGAGATCCGGCACTCGGGACTCCCGGAGGATTCTCAAATGCTATCGGCTTCGGACCATACACTCTTGCACCGGGACAAAGCATCCATCTTGTTCTTGCAGAGGGTGCAGCAGGTCTCAGTCGTGAAGCATCAATTGCAATTGGAAAAGTTTTCAAAGAGAACAATGGAAACACCAGTGCACTTATTACATACAATGGAATCAGCAAAACAAAAAATGATTGGGTTTATACCGGACGCGACTCTCTCTTTCAAACATTCAATCGCGCGGCTGCAAATTATGCTGCCAATTACGTCATCCCGGAGCCGCCGCTTCCTCCAAAATCATTTCTGGTAAATTCCGGCGGAGATAGAATTGCTTTGACCTGGGATGTGTATGATGCAAACGACCCGAACCTGAAAGGTTTTGAAATTTACCGCGCAACCGGCAGATACGACAGCACATATCATTTAATTGAGCAAGCTGGACCTACCGAACGAACGTTCAACGACACGTCTGCTATTCGAGGCGTCGCGTATTTCTATTATATTCTTTCCGTCGGCGATGCTGCAAATAACAATGGAACAGGAAAAACCCCATCCGGTGCGCTGAAAAGCAGCCGCTATTATACGCAAACATATGTTCCTGCAAATCTTCTGCGGCAGCCTGACCCTGTAATGGATCACATCCGCATAGTTCCGAATCCTTACAATATTTCCGCCGACCCAAGCGCTTTATTGTATCCCGGTGAACAAGATAAAATTGGTTTCCTAAATATTCCAGCGGATTGTACTATTAAGATCTACACAGAATTAGGAGAGCTTGTCAATACTCTTGAGAACGTTAAACACGCAGGCGATGTCTACTGGAATTTACAAACAACGTACGGACAAGTAGTTGTAAGCGGAATTTATATCGCTGTAATTGAAACTCCGACCGGAGGAAAAGCGATGCGAAAGTTTGTTATTATTCGTTAACTGGATAACCCTTCAACCGAATTGGACTTACTATGAGAAATAAATTCTTTATCATTGCAACAACCTTCTTTGCAACTGCTCTTTTGTTTTCAAATGCAGAAGCGCAAAACAGAAAACTCGCCCAAACCGGAATGAAGTTTCTGAACGTCGGTGCAGGTGCAGAGGCAACCGGTATGGCTGAAGCCGTGACGTCAATCGAAGGATCGTCTGTAGCTATGTTCTATAATCCTGCAGGCATGGCACGAATATCGTCAACGGTTGACGCAACGGTCGGACAGACCAATTGGATTGCCGACATTAATCACAAGTTTGCGAGCATAGCATTCAGCCCTTCGCAGGGCGACTACGGTGTTATCGGCATAAACCTGCAGTTTGTTGACTACGGAACTCTTCAGGGAACAATACGTGCTAACAACACCGATGGATATCTTGAAACCGGAAATTTTACTCCCTCCGCTTCTTCAATTGGTGTAAGTTACGCAAGAGCCTTGAGCGACAGATTTTCGGTCGGCGGCAATATGAAGTACGTAACGCAGGATCTCGGCACTACGACGATCAGTGTCGATGCAAACGGAAACGCCGCAGGCACGACACATACAATCGGCAAAGTTGTCGTGTTTGATTTCGGGACGCTCTATCGCACAGGCTTCAAGAGTTTAAACTTCGGCGTTGCAATCAGAAACTTTTCCCGCGAAGTAAAATATGAACGGGAAAATTTCCAATTGCCGTTGATCTTCAAGATCGGCATTTCAATGAATGCGATGGATTTTCTCGACGTTCCAAAAGAGACGCAATCTTTTGTCATCGGTATTGATGCCACACATCCGCGTGATTTTCCCGAACAGATCAACATCGGTGGTGAATATTCGTTCATGAAAATGCTTGCCGTCCGTGCAGGCTACATGTTCAATAATGATGAATACGGCTTCACAGGCGGTGTCGGCGTGCAGGCAAAGGTGAGCGATTACAAATTAGGATTCGATTATTCTTATACGCCATTCGGCGTCTTTGATCAGGTGCATAGAATTTCAGTAACCATCTCCTTGTTTTAAGGACACGTTTCTAACCTAAACTATGAGACTTGCTATTATGTTAATTAAAAAACAATTTCCCCTCATGCGACGAACGATCGCATCTTTTTCTTTCTTCCTCTTGGCATCGTTTGCTTTTATGCTCTTCGGCTGCAAGAACGAAACAACTCCGAGCCTGTTCGATCCCAATTATAAGGGATTGCCTCAACCCGTTATCGATAGTATCACTCCCCCGGGAATCGCCTTGGCTGCTGCGCAACCGCTCACAGTCTATGGCAAAAATTTTTCTACAACCGCGAGCTATAATCTCATTTACTTTAATGGAGTCGCGGGCACAGTCGTAAGTGCAACAACTACGCAGCTTGTTGTAGCTTCGCCGGTAGATACCGGCGCAGTGGCGATTAAAATTTCTGTGCGTGGCGCACCGCTTTTCAGCACTGAATTCCCATACAGGCTTACTACTGCAATTGAAGCATTCGGCAATTTTACTCCACCAACTAACGGGGTGGCGGCGGTCACGCCCGATAGCGCGGGAAACATTTATTTCGACCTGCTCGCAACCAGTTCCGATAACGGCATTTATATTTTCACACCCAATGGTACTCGGGCACAATTTGCCCCTAAGACATCAGGAACCAGTTCTTGGTCCTCACTAAAAATCGGTCCCGATAAATATCTCTATGCAGCAAAAGGTGCAAGAGCACTCTATCGCTTTACGCCGACCGGTGGAGCGGCCGCCGCGTTGTGGGTATCGGTCCCCAACTCCAATCCTCCAAACACTTTCTCGGACATAGATTTTGACCTGAACAAGAACTTGTGGACAGGTGCCGCAAGCGGATTATACTGCTTCAAGCCGGACAAATCATTCAAAATTACCACTTTCTCGAGTTCAGTCCATGCAGTACGTGTCTTTAACGGATACTTATATTTTTCCGCGCTCAAAGACTCATCAGAGAAAGTTTTTCGCGCGACGATCAACGGCGATACTCTTGGAACAATTGAAGAATATTTTAATATCAGTTCTGCTGTAGGCTCAGGGCTTACCGGTCAATCAATGACATTTTCATCAGACGGGTATTTGTATATCGGAACACAAGCGCCTTTTGGATTAATTGTTGTGGCTCCGAATGGCTCTTTCACTACGCCATACTCTGCGTACGCGACGATGTTCGGCACCCAGTGCAACTCTATTTGCTGGGGAGATGGAGATAAGCTTTATGTTTCAACCTTTGAAGGAAATCTGCTTATCGTGCACACGCAGAAACACGGAGCCCCGTATCTTGGACTTAACTAACTGACTTAATCACTCTATTCAGATAGACGAAGGAGGTGGAAAAGGCCAAAGAAAAATTTTCTATGTGCTGGTTGCGTTTTGTTTTTAATTCACTAATCTAATCATTAGGAGGTACTAATGAAAAGCTTTCTAGTATTTCTCTTTGCAGTAGCGTGCACCGTTTCGGCAAGCGCGCAGTGGAGTTTTGTGAAATACTTCCCGAATGCCACACAAACTTTCTCCGCCAATGGCATTAACAACGGTCTTGTCGTTGATCGTGACGGGAAAATATGGCTGCAAACTCAGACCACTTCTGATAGCGTCCTCGACGTTAACGGCGGCGGTTTCCAAAAAAAATTCAGCGAAATCTTTGTGTATAACGCTGATGGTTCACAGGCATCGTTTTCTCCCATAAAGATTTATAAAAGTGCTGATGCTTCAATCAATGATACCTTAGGAGTGTCAGGCTATGGACTTGCCGTCGATGCTGATGGTAATATCATTTCCTGCGATCCAAGCACGAGACTCTATCGCATTAACTACAAGACGGGCGTGACTATGACGAAAGTCGTTAGCCCGATCCCTGGATACTCAAGTTCTATGGTATGTCCCGCGGTCGATGCTGCAGGTGAAGTGTTCGTGGGACCTGTCGTTTGCGGGACCGGCGCTGGCCTTGCAATTCTTAATTCAGATTTTTCATCAGCAGGTACTTTGGTTGATGCCAACACCACTGCCAGCGGCTACGCGCGCGCCATCGCCGTTACAGCGAATGGCAATGATGTTTACTTCCCGACTTTCAGTCCGCAGCAAACCGTCCACTATCATAGCGATAATGGTTCTCTTGGCCCATACACAGCAGTGGATACCGTCCTCAAAGGTTTGTGCGTTGAAACGACTGTTTGGGACAAAAACGGAAACCTCTGGGTAACCGGTGGCAACATCACCTCCGGACTTCCGACTGATCCTAATTACACCGGGTACACATGGTATGCATGGAATCCAACGTCGAAGACCATCGTCGACAGCATTAACTGGCACGGCGATATTAGTGCTGATCCACGCCCGCGCGGTATAGCTTTCAGCGCGACCGGAGACACAGCATGGGTAGCGACATTCAACGCGAACGATTCGTGCGTCGAAATGTTCAAAAAAGGACCATCAAGCGTTCAGCGCCAACCGGATGTTGTCGTGAACAGCTACTCATTGTCCCAGAACTACCCGAACCCATTCAACCCGTCAACACAGATCAAGTTCACATTGGCAAAAAGCGGACTCACAACACTGAAAGTGTACAACATTCTCGGCGAAGAAGTCGCAACGCTTGTGAATGAGAACCTTGCGTCCGGATCGTACAGCGCCACATTTGACGCTTCACGATTGGCCTCCGGCACATATCTGTATATCTTGACATCGGGCAACCAACGCCTTATGAACAAGATGATGCTGTTGAAGTAATAGTAATTGTAAACTTTTCCTTTTCCCCCTCCCTATTTTCAGGGAGGGGGAAATTGAATGGGGTGTTAAAGAGGTGAATGTTCACCTGGCGACAAGAAGAAAATTTGCCAGGGTTGTTTTTTCTGTAAATACTGTGAGACAGAAGATCGTGTAGTGCTTACAGGTCTTTAGTTTTATACTTACCTCAAGATAAGACCTACCTAACACCACCTCAATCAGTAATGTCTCTAGGGCATAAGTAAAGGAAATGTCATGTGTGAAATCCTTAGAAGTTACTCGGCAAGATTCTTGACCAAACGGACTTTATTCATGTTGCTGTGGCTAATTGTTGCTTTGGGTCTGCTTACTCCTGACGCTCATTCACAGGTGAAGCTGGCGCAAGCCGGATTCGAATTTCTCGATGTTCCCACGAATGCACGGGCAACAGCGATGGGTGAGGCATTTACAACAATTGGCGGCTCGTCAGAAGCAATGTTTTACAACCCTGCCGGAATAGCTACGATCCCATCCTTTGTTGATATCGGAGTAAACCAGTTGAACTGGATTGCCGATATTAAGTATATGTCAGGCGCTGCCGCGTTTGCGCCTTTCGGAGGAAAGTATGGCGTGATTGGATTCGATTTCATCAACGTGAATTATGGAGAATTCAAATTCACTAAAGTCGCAAGCAATGAACAAGGCTACGAAGATATTACGGGCTATCCCCAACCATACGCACTTGCCGTTGGACTCGCTTACGGAAAGCAGTTATCAGAAGAGTTCTCTGTCGGCGGTATAGTAAAATATGCAAATCAAAATCTCGGTAACAGCATGATACCTGTTTACAATCAGGTCATCGTCGATTCTATTTTAACAACGGACACGACGTACGAAGTAAAAGATTATTCCCTCAGTGTTCTGGCATTTGATTTTGGGACAATCTACAAAACAGGACTCAAGAGCCTTGCGTTTGGAATGTCCATCAGTAATTTTTCGAGAGAGATCGCTTACGAACGGGAAAGCTTCCAGCTTCCCCTCACCTTCAGATTCGGAATCTCCATGAATCTTATGGATCTTGTACCAAGCATGGCGGGCGATAATTCGTTCATTGTTTCCATTGATGCGGTTCATCCCCGTTCCTATTCGGAGTTTCTCAACATTGGCGGTGAGTACGTTTTCATGAACACTTTCGCTCTGCGCGCAGGGTACGTCACGAAACAAGACGATTATGGAATGACTATCGGCGTCGGTGTACAAAAGTTCGGTTTCAATTTTGACTATTCCTATACACCTCATAAAATTTTCAACAATATCCAAAGATTCTCGTTTAAATTTTCAATATAAGCCGGCTTCAATGACAGAGAAAAATATTTTTTTGGAAAGCACAAATTTGAGGAGAGTAAAAAAATGAAACTTGCGCGCGTCTTGCTGATAGCAATAATATTCAGCCTCCCCGGGTCTCTCTTGGCAGGGACAACAGGAAAAATTGCCGGCAAAGTAACCGACGCAGAGACTGGTCAACCTATTCCAGGTGTCACTGTTATTATCGAAGGGACATCGATGGGAGCAGCTACAAACCCAGAAGGCTCATATACAATTTTGAACGTTCCACCAGGCACCTACACACTCAGGTGTACCATGGTTGGTTACGAGAAAACTGCCATCGAAGGAGTCAGAGTTGAAATAGATTTGACATCTACTCTCAACACTCAACTACGCCCAACTGCTCTCCTCATAGGAGAAATCGTCGTTACAGCACCACGCCCGGTGGTGGCGAAAGATGTCTCTAACAGCGTGCTTAATATTCAAACAAAAAACGTGGAGACATTGCCGGTTCAAACAGTAGCTGATGTTCTTGATTTGCAGGCTGGAATTCAGCAGGGAAGCAGCGGTATTCTTGTGCGTGGTGGTGGTGCGAATCAGACTGTCTATGTGGTTGATGGCTTCCGACTCAACGATGAACGTTCAAACATTCCTTATGCAGCCGTCAGTTTGGCTTCAGCACAGGATATTCAAATTCAAACCGGAGGTTTTAATGCCGAATACGGCAATGTCCGTTCTGGTATCGTCAACGTCATCACAAAAAATGGAGATCGGAATCATTATAGCGCCACGGTAAATGTCAGCTATGCACCGCCGCAGCAAAAACATTTCGGTTTATCACCCTACGATCCGAATTCATATTATAATCGTCCGTTCACCGACCCTGCTGTCTGCTGGACGGGCACAAACAATGGAGCATGGGATTTATACACACAGGAAAGCTATCCTACATTTCAGGGATGGAATGCCATTGCGCAAAAAACACTTGAGGATAACAATCCTTCAAACGATCTTACACCGGCGGAGGCACAACGGTTATGGGAGTGGCAGCGACGACGCACAGGTGATATCAACAAACCAGATTACACTATTGATGCGGGGTTTGGCGGTCCCGTTCCGTATGTCGGAGAACAGCTCGGCAATCTGCGTTTTTATCTTTCGTATTTTGCCGAACGCGACATGTTTGTTATTCCGCTTTCCCGCGACGCATATACAGATAACCACACAGAATTGAAACTCAATTCCGATATCACTCCGAATATGAAACTTACGGTGATGGGGCTTTATGGAGAAGATAATTCCGCTTCACCTTATGATTGGACAACCGTACCGAACGGTTATCTGATGAGAAGCCAGTCGGAAGTCGCTGACCTTCTCAGCAGCACTAATGGCATGAATATTCTCTATATGCCAGATTATTATAGCCCCAGTTCGATTTATCGGTACGTCATCGGCGCAACGCTCACGCATGTGCTAAGTTCTACAACTTTCTATGATGTGTCGATTCAGCGAAATGAGAGCCGGTACAACACGTTCCAAACAACCACTCGTGATACCTCGAAAGTATATCAGCCTATTCCCGGATATTTTGTTGACGAGGCACCGTATGGTTATTGGGGGTACAGTACGGGAGCCATTGACGGCGTCACCAGCATGGGAGGATGGATGAATTTGGGTCGCGACCAAAGTGTTAACTCAACCACCTCTCTGCTGTTCAGCCTCACAAGTCAGCTTGACTCGTATGATCAGGTAAAGGCAGGATTCCAATATTATTATAATGACCTGAATATTAATTCCGGCACCTACAGCCCATCTATGTCAACATGGACAAGGAGTTTAGTATACCATATTTTCCCATACCGAGTCGGTGCATACGCCCAAGACAAACTTGAATTTCAGGGTTTCATCGCCAACCTCGGTGTCAGGCTCGATTACTCCAACCCCGGTACAGATTATTACTCTCTTGATCCTTATAGTGGGTTCTTCGGTGCCGGACAGGGCAACCAAATAGAACAAAAAGCCCCTCAACAAAAAGCCACTTCAGATTTATATATCAGTCCACGACTCGGTATCTCACATCCAATCACAGAAGATTCGAAACTGTATTTTAACTACGGGCACTTCGTTTCAGAGCCGTCATCATCTTACAGGTTTTTGCTTCAACGAGAATCGAATGGACAGGTTGACTACATGGGTAATCCGAATATGAGTTATGAGAAAACAATCGCTTATGAACTCGGCTATGAACAAAACATGTTCGACGTACTCCTCTTTCACCTCGCCGCATACTATAAAGATGTAACGAGTCAGCCAGGCTGGATACTCTACCAAAACATTAACACCTCAGTCAATTATTATGAAGCTTCAAACAACAATTACGCCGACATCCGTGGTTTTGAAGCAACAGTATCAAAAGTCTCTGGAGGCTGGGTCAAAGGATTTGTCAATTATACTTACGATGTGGTCTCTTCGGGCTATTTCGGTGTGACCCAATATTATCAAGACATAAACAAGCAACGGGAATACCTTATGTTAAATCCTCAGCAGTCGAAACCGGTACCCCAACCGTATGCCAGAGCTAATGTTGAGTTCTTTACGCCAGAAACGTTTGGTCCAAACATAATGAACACAAACCCGCTCGGTGACTGGAGTCTTAGTCTCATCGCTAATTGGCAGGCAGGAGCGCATGCCACATACAACCCAAACAACGTTCCGGGGGTCTCAAACAATGTCCAGTGGGCGGACTATTACAACGTTGACATGAGGTTAGCAAAAAATTTCCGTTCATTCCCCATCTCTGGAATTGATTTCCAGTTTTACTTAGACATCACAAATGTCTTTAATTTCAAATTTCTCAACATGGCAGGCTTCGTAGATTCGTATGATTATCAGGATTATCTCTCCTCTCTTCATTTCCCATGGGAAGAAGGTGATTATAAGGGAGATGATCGTATCGGCGATTATCGCCCAACGGGTGTGGCATACGATCCGCTTCAACCAAATCCGAACAACGATCCGGCAATTGCCGCAGCAAACAGCAGAAGAAATGCGACAAAATCTTATATCAATATGCCGAATGACGAATCCGTCGCATTTCTTAATCCCCGTCATTTTAGTTTCGGCATTAGAATTAATTTCTGATTTGATTTCTTGGTATTGTTAATAAGGAGAATCATGATGCCTCGTGTCAACAAACGTTTAGTCATTTTTGCGGCGGCGGCTTGTTTACTCTCTATTACTCATCCGTTGTTCGCTCAACTGACAGGAACAGAAACGCGGTATATTCGAGTCGGTTCGCTACAAAGCAAATTCACCTCTGTGGGTGCTGAGCGAGCATGGAACAACGTCTATTATGAAGGGCTTACGTGGCCTTCAGGCTACCCATATCAAGACAACGCCGTTATTGAGAGAACGTGGATTGGCTGCCAGAATTTCACAGATAATACTGGGCACAATTGGGACAATTATTGCGTCGCCATTAACGGCGCGTATGCTCTCACGAATGTCTTTCCAACAGAACTAAAAGAGACAGCCAAATTTGCTAACCCAATAATTTATGTGGACGGAGTTGATGTGAGCGCCCCTTACACAGGCGATGTTGACAGCATCGACGCAAATCAAATAGCAGACAGAATTGTTACAAACGTAGTGAATACGACGATGGGTATCACAATGACTCGACGTGTTCTCGCGTTCAGCCAACAGTACCACGACAACTACTTCATTTTAGAATACACGTTCAAGAATACCGGTTTTGTCAACTCTGAAAATGTGAAAGTGCTGAATGCGCCTGTGAAGGGATTTCGTTTCGGGTTCATGAATCGTTACAGCGTCTCCCGCGAAGGGGCTGATAAAATGGGCTATGATCAGGAGTATGGAAAGCATAGTTGGACTTCCAGGCGCGGCGAAGATTATTCCCTCCATGCAAGCGGGCTTTCAAGTCTTACCGAATCAAGCCCAATTCCTCAATGGTTACGCGCGGGTTTCGAATGGACAGGACAGCGGGATGAAAATTCATACGACAACATCGGATCGCCGGACGTTATTACAGGAACCGGACGACTATGTTCACCGCAATTCGCAGGAATCGTAACCCTCCACGTGGATAAAACGGCCGCTGACAAAACGGATGACATCAACCAGCCGCCTGTTCTCGGTTGGCACGCAGGAGATACATACCCGGGACTCGGAGATATGTCGCCATCTACAGCACCACAACAAACTGATCTCTACAAATTGTTAAGCGGCATACCATACAAAGGGCTTGGCAGTCCCACAGAACGCATGTATGAGACATATATCTCAAAATTTGATGACCCGTGGAAAGTCCATGGGGATGGAGGCGGAACGGGTTTATGGATATCATACGGGCCATGGGATTTAAATCCGGGTGACAGCGTTGTAATCGTGCTGGCAGTTGGGGTCGATGGGCTGGACCGCCAGACATGCTGGCAAATAGGTAACCGCTGGATGCAAGCCCATAAAAATTCCAGCGATAATGGACCCTTTACACTGCCAAACGGCTCAACAACTACAGATGAGAATGTTTACAAAGACGCGTGGGTCTATACGGGTGAAGACTCCATCATGAAAACATTCAGCCGAGCCGTGCGAAATTACGACGACGGATACAATATTCCGGAACCACCGCAGCCTCCACCAATATTCAACGTCAGTTCCGGCGGCGACCGAATCAGTCTCACGTGGGCTCATAGCGCTTCCGAAGGATCCCCAGGTTTCGGAGGCTATAAAATTTTCCGTGCCGTCGGTACACCAGATACTACATTCTATGAAATAGCGACACTGCCTCCGGGTACAACAAGTTACGACGACGTAACACCTCAAAGAGGCTTCTCATATTATTACTATATCTCTGCTTTCAACGATGGAAGTAACAACACTTCCGGCGGACCAAACCCGACGGGGCCGTTGTTGAGTAGCAAATTCTATACGAAAACCAATATCGCCGCCTACCTCCGTAGGCCTCCAGGCCCATTGCCCCAGAGCGCGACCGATTCATTATCTGTGTCAATAATAAAGCGAGATACTAACACTGTTCAATTCCAACTTGATCCTCGTTTCGCAGGACAATCTGTCGCAGTGACCGATTTCAGCATTACTATTGCTGGTAATGACGGCAGTAAGAAAACGATTGCCCCACCGCAGGGAACTCTTCTCCCGATCCGGCTCAGCACTGTTTCCGATACAGGTATATCGTTCACGTTCACACTCGATTCGACAACAGTTGCCAGGGCAAACCAAGTGTGGTACATGGTGAAAATAGACAATGCAAAATCACAAGATGCCGCTCAGATCACCGTGAATGGAAACAGACTCAACCTCCCAACATCCGTTATCACGCCATACAAAAAGTGGATCGATGCTATTCGGATCGTTCCCAATCCGTACAATATACGGTCGGCGCAACTTCAATTTCCTGGAGAACCAGATAAGATTGAGTTCTTTAATATTCCCGGACACTGCACAATCAGGATTTACACTGAGAATGGGAACCTAATCAAAACTATCAGCCACGAAAATGGAAGCGGCGATGAAGCGTGGAATTCAAATACTTCCTCCGACCAGGTCGTTGTGAGCGGTGTCTATATTGTCCATTTCACTGTAACACAGGATTACGCTGATCCTCTAACAGGCGAGTTGGAATATCGGAAGGGCGATACGGCATATCAGAAGTGTATAATCATTCGGTAATTATCACTAAGGAAAGCAAGATGAAAAGGATTTTTGAATCTTTAGCTGGATTTGCGGCACTTATAGTGCTCGTCAGTATGTTTCCGTATATCAATGGTTGTAAGAATGAAGTGACGTCGAGCCTTTACGATTCCAATCAAAAATTTCTGCCAAACCCGGTTGTCGACAGCCTCTCTCCCTCAGGCAGTGCACTTGCCGGTATTGACACTGTTACAATCTATGGAAAAAATTTCTCCGCCAACCTTCAACAAGAGGTAGTGTTTTTCAATTCCACCATTGTTCCTATTATTAGTGGATCTCCAAATCAAATTATAATAAAAGCCCCCGCGTTACCAGGTGATAGTATAAACGTCAAAGTCGCTGTCACTGGCGCCTTGCTTTATAGCCCGAGTGTTGTGTACAAGTTAATAGCAGCTATCTCCCAGTTCGGAAGTCTAGGGACTACTGAGGCAACTTATGGTATCTGTGCTGGAGCAGATTCCTTTCTTTACGCATCAGTTTCACACAATGGGACCAATGAAGGTATCTTCAGAATGACAGTCAGCGGAAGCACTGCATATGCCCCTGCAACTTCTGGATTAATTAACTGGAATGGATTGAAATTCGGCTCCAGTGGATATCTTTATGGTGCGAGACAGCAAAAAGCAATCTACAGATTTGCTCCTGGTGGTGGTGCCAGCGCGCAAGTTTGGGCAGCCGCTCCCTCTGGTTCTTTCTTTGACTTAGACTTTGACGCAAACCATAACTTGTGGGTCGGTGGAAGCGGGGGGAACATCTACAGAATAATGCCCGACAAAAGCGTCAAAGGGTATCCTTTTCCCGGCAACATTCAATCAGTCAGATGCTACGATGGCTACCTTTATTTTGCAGCAAATATTGGAACCGCCGCAAGCAAAGTCTACAGGTCTCTCATTGTCAACGATTCTCTTACGACGCCGGAGGTCTATTTCGATCTCTCCAGCGATCCGACGGGTGGTAGCACTATTTACTCGATAACATTCTCTGCTGGCGGCAATATGTACGCCGGGACCGACTCTTCAGATTACTTGATCGTTGTCCACCCAGATGGATCTATTGAAAAGCCTTATTCACTGCTTGTGGCGAGCGGTGTGTTAAATTCACCAGTCAGATCATTTGCTTGGATTGGAACTAATCTGTATGCAACCACCTCGTCCGGAAAACTTTTGGAGATTGTGGTAAGAAAACAAGGCGCTCCGTACTATGGAATCCAATAAATCGAAAAGAAGATACAGCACCGGCATCTTTTCTCATTGCGAGGCACACAAATTTGTACGATGCTGTTGAAGTAATTTTTATTCTGTAACGCTTTTTACGAATCCCCGCTCTTTTACTGAGCGGGGATTTTTTTTCGAATACACAACAAAAAAAATCGTTTGCTCTTGACATTTCCCTCTCCGCTTTCTATTTTTCCCATGTAATCAAAGTGTCAACATTAACACATTCGAGGAGGTTGCTATGAAGCGTTTTTGTATTGTTTTTTTAACGCTGCTTTTTGTCGCGGGAATAAGTTTTTCACAACCTGCAGTTCAGAAAACCAGGTATTGTAGGTCACCTCAACTAGAATCAGTTCGCTGCGTTGCCGCTGCCGATCTAAACAATGACGGCAAACCGGAAATTGTTGCCACTGATTACGCCGACTACGGTCATGTGTATGTGTTCGCTCCTGCAGGCCAGGATAGTTTCGAACTTGTATGGACTTCTCCAAGTGTTGACACAAAAGTGAACAACTCTTCTCCGCGCAATGTCGTTATCGGTGATTTGGATGGGGATGGACGTAAAGAAATAATTTTTGAATCTAACCAGAACGGAATTTACATTTACGAGTGGGATGGCGTCGCCGGAAGTTATAATTTCGGAACTACCTATTCTCAACTCATTAATGAAACTAATTGTACGGGCTTCACAGCAACCAATGGTGTTAATTTTTATACGGAAAAAATGTCAGTTGCAGACCTTTACAACGACGGCCGGCAGGAATTGGTCGTTTCGCTTCGCTCGACAACAACGGCAGAGCAAAAATACATGATCATTTCTGCTGTTGGAAATTGGGATGTTAACTCCCCCGGCTTCAGTTCGTTTACTATGGATTACGTCGGAGCCAGACCGGATTTGGGACCGTGGGGACTAGGCGGCGGCAGCGCTTTTGCCATGATACCTGCTAATCTTGACGGCACGGGTCCTAAAGAAATTGTCTTACACGCCTATAATTACGGTGATGTTAGTATCCTGCGCTATGATGGAACAAAATGGGTGTTGCCGGATACGTCAACACACAAACAGAATTTGTATTTGTATAATACAGACGGAGTAAGTTACTTTGGCGGATTTGCTTACGATATAGATAAGGATGGCCGCGATGAAGTGTATTTGCCGACAAATGTCTGTTCAGACCCAACCAAGCTTGGGAAGGTAGTTGGAATTTGTTATGACTCACCTTCTACACCGATACAAATTGACTCAACAAATATTTTTGAAATAAATTTTACAAATGTTAACACCGACTCTGCTGCCATGTGGGGTTATGGCTACGGAGATATTGACGGGAACGGCAAACCAAATCTCTACTTTTCAACGGCCAGCTTAGGACATACTATTCTTTCGGCGGAATTTCAAGGCGGTGACAAGAAAAATCCTGCTAACTGGGTTACATCAGTACTGTATCGCGGAGATTCTACAGTGTATTCAATGACAATTAAAGATTCTCTCAGCCACAT
The DNA here is from genome assembly GCA_021796275.1 of Bacteroidota bacterium. Lineage (GTDB taxonomy): Bacteria > Bacteroidota > Ignavibacteria > UBA10030 > UBA8401 > JAJYOI01. The sequence continues at coordinate 31,194 of JAJYOI010000013.1, read as the reverse complement.
TGATACAATCGCTACGAAGTACGACTTTTTCTTCCCGTCAAAAATATTTGCAGAAGGTATGGATGCAGACGGTAACGGAAAAGAAGATCTTGTTGCCGGCTATCAACCATGGCTTTACGGAGGAACACGGGACAGCATCGTGGTCACAAATCTAACATGGAACTCGACCTCTAGCAAATTTGACTCGACCAACTCGATGGTTTGGAATCCAAAAAGGTATTCGTTCGTATTGTTAGAAAAAAGCTCATCCACTGGTGTAGTAGAAGCACATGATCTCACTTTCGTCACGCCGGATGATTATAAGCTTGATCAAAATTTCCCGAATCCTTTTAATCCGACAACGACCATATCATTTACTCTTCCTCTGAATAAAAAAATCACACTTGCAGTGTACGACATCCTCGGAAGAGAAGTCCGCACGTTGATCAACAACGAGGAATACGCAAAAGGAACACACAGCGTTGCATGGGATGGAAGAAATAATCAAGGTCAGTCAGTTTCATCCGGCACATATATTTACCGCCTGAAATTCGGAAACTACGAACACTCAAGAAAGATGGTGTTGTTGAAGTAGTTTTCCTGTTTGGTATAAGCAATGCGACATGTCTTCTGAATGAGTTAATAATAAAAAAGCCCCGTATAAAAACGGGGCTTTTTTTATTTACTGAACGGATTTAATAATTCAGTACGTCACAGTCAGTGAAACATACTGGACATTCTCCAATCGCCCGTAATTAGCAAACGCATAATCCATTCTTACAAGTGTCGAAGACGAAACACCGATATTCACTCCCGCGCCCCATGTAAGTCCTTGTTCCGAATTTTGCAGAAAAAGAGATTTGTAACCGACACGTGCAAAGAATGTTTCCCGAAAACCAAACTCGACTCCCGAATTGATGTATTCCGTGTTGTCATTTGGATGCGTCGCATCAACCGCAACCGTTGCCCGCATCAGTTCAGACTTAACAACATCCATTGATACTCCTAAGCGAAATGACAACGGAAGATCGTATGAGTCCGTTGCATATTCAGCCGGAATATTTTGCGGGCCTTGATCTAACTGTCCTTCGGGAGTGTTATTGAAGGTCAAATCTGGTCCTTGCAAACGCATCTTCGTTCCGAAATTGGAAATGCTTGCTCCGATCTTCAGATTGTTGAATTGCGTTGTATAGATCGTGCCGATGTCAACTGCAACTCCTTGCGCGCTTTCATTCCAAATCCCTTCACGAATATATTTGAATGATGCGCCGATGGAAAAACGGTCTGTCAACGCCCGGGCATAAGTAATACCAAGTGCCAAATCACTTGCATCCCAGACTCTTCCATCGCCGTACGGATGATCTTCCGTGCGAACAATATCCTGCGGCACACTTAACGACGTTACGAAAATACCCAGCACGCCAAAATCTCCGATGGACAAAGCTGCCGCAGCATAATCGAAATTAATGTTGGCAAGCCACGCCGCATGCGTAAACGAAGCAGCGCCATCGCCTTCAACGCGTGCTAACGCGCCCGGATTCCAGTAAATCGAATACACGTCCCCTTCGACTGCGGCCGCACTTCCGCCCATTCCAAGAGAACGAGCGCCTGCGCCAATTTTCAAAAACTGGGCTACGGTAGTTCCTACCTTTGATGTGCCTTGCGTATACTGTGCGCTGGCTGCAGTAACAATGAAAACCGTCAATACATAAACAGGAAGAAAAAAATGCTTGTTTCTCATTAGCAATGCTCCAATGAATCCATTTCTCTCATTCTTAATCATTTAATTATAGCGAGCCGGCCGATGCGCGTACCGCCGGTCGGCGTTTCAATTTGATAAATATATACGCCGTAACCGATACGAGCGCTCTCTGACGATAGCACATCCCAATCCAAAAAGCCGGTCGTGTCATTCTTATAAAGAGTACGAACTAACTCACCGGTTAGCGTATAAATTCTAATCGTACACTCAGTCGGCAGATTACGGAACTGAATGACCCTGTTTCCGCGAGATGTCGGCGTCGTCCCCGGCTGTTCAAATGTGCTGACTTCAACATATGGATTAGGAACGACAATCACTTTATCCAATTCACTGTTAGCAAGCTGCTGGTTATACGAAATTTTCTGTGTGCTGAATGTCAGTGTGTCATTGACTGTAAACGGTTTCTTCATCTTGCCAACGAATGTTTCCCCGCCGTGAATAACCGGTTGTTTTGTTGCATCTGTTGATTTGTTGAAATCAATTTCCATCATCGCGCTCGTTGCCGCTTTTTTATACGGCGGTGGCGTAAGAATAATAATTGCTTCGCCAAAATCCCACTGTTTATTTTTGTTTCCATCTACGATAAGCGCGTTCAGCGTTGTGGTGTCAGTAGCATTATTAATATGAAATGGTGTCTTTGCCTTTATCGAAAGATTGGCGCTCGTCGAGAAAGAATCAACAGGATTTGCATACTTGCCACCGGCAACAGTATCAAGAGAGGAGAAGCGAATTTCAACATCAAACGGAGCCAATGTCGGAATTCCGACTGAAGAATTCTTAGCGACACCCTGAATATTCGTTCCAGTCGTTATAAAGCCGCTGCTGGCAGTATCAATTGCAAGGGGGTCGTCTTTAACAAAAGGTCGAATTCCATCAAACACAGGGTTACCATCCTCATTATTCAAAAGCGTACTGTTGACGACGGGATAGTATTGATAGGTAACAGTGTATGGGGCATTCGTCAAAAGCTTGCCGGTAGTGTTCGCATGAATCTGACCGGTCGCAGAATCAACAACGATATAATGAGAAGGCACCTGTGTACCGTTCGCATCAGTAATTGCTAAACTTGAAGGAACAATATTCTGGTGTTGCAAAGCGATCACAAGAGTATCTCTTCCGGTGATGTTCTCAGAGAATGGTGTTTGACGAAAAACTGTGTATGTGAGATTTGTACCGCTCTTTGCAAAGAACAGCTTATAATCACTATTTCCTAACTGCTGCTTATCGAGCACAACAAGACTCAATTTTCCGGTTGCTTTTCCGCTTTCGTTATGATGAATCGTTGTCCCGTTGTCTATATCGTTCACATCAGTTGTTAGTCCTGCTGCCTCGGGTCCCGGCTTTGCCATGGCAGTATTAACGTCAAATTTCAGTTCCTGTGTTACAGGATTGCGGGTAATGGTTGCTTGGCTTTCAGTTGGAGGAAGCTGCAGACTGTTCGTAAAAGAGCCGTAGTCATACGAAACAACGGCATAGTAATATGTCTTTCCGTTCGTCACGGTCGAATCAACATACTGGTGCCGAAGACCGGAATTGTCCGACGGGTCGCCCAGATAATATTTCACATGATAGCCCGGATATTCGACCGGCTGGAATCCATCCACAAAAATACTTTTTAGTGAATCACTCCACGGCAAATGCCACTGCGCATATTTGCCTGCTTCGCTGTCGAACAACGGTTTCCCGATGAACGGAATGCCATTCGCATCCGTAATAGTGAATACATCTTTGAATGTATAATCTTCGCTACGATAAATTTTATAACCTTCAAAATCGTTAATATTGGTCAACGGATCGACTCCGACTTCCGCGGAATTATCCCAATACAATGTTACGCGTCCGTCACCAGCAACAGCAGAGACATGCGGCTTGGGCGGCGGCTGCGCAAAGCGGTAATTGGCTTCAAGCACGCGCTGCGATGCCTCAGAATGGAGTAAGAGATCGCTAAGATTTTGTCCTAAAAGCAGAGCAATAGAAAAACGCTGACGGTTTCCGGGCTGCAATGTAAAAGGCCCCGATCCATATAAAAAGATATTATCTCCTGTTGTTGGAGGATAAAGCAAAGATACGTCGGAAGTATCGGAAGACATTTTGTCGTACATCAATTGATCATTTTTCGGACGATTGATACCACCAAATACCAACGCCCAAAAACTCCGTAACCCTATTTGATCGGATTCATTGATATCACGAAAGCCGAAATCTGGCTCTGAACCCGCCCATGCATAACCGGGCAACTGCGTATCACTAAGAGGTTCTCCAACGTCATAGACACCGTTCCCATTCGCATCGAAGTAAAATGCCTGAGATGGAACTCCGTCCCCTTCCCCATAATCATGAGTACCGGGAATGCCGTCAATACCAACATCGTCTTTTGTGGGATCCCAATTGCCATTTTCATCCCCCGACCAGCGCGGCTTTGGATTTCCATACATTGCCTTGTACTTGTTAACATCAGCGATCCCGGTTGTAAGGGGTACAGTAACACCGTCTATATAAAAGCCTTTATCATTAAACGGATCCTCATCAATAATACCATCGTCATCATTGTCAATGCCATCATGACTGGCGGTCGGGCTTTCAAGAAATTTGTATCCGAAATAACCCGGCACAATGCCGGGAATATCTCCTTTACCATCCGCATCCCATGCATACACAAGATTCCGGGATCGCTGCGAAGTCAAGACGCCGTTGACATATGTCAGGTCCTGTCCGTTGTTAAATACGGTACCTTCGCGTGCAGGAATAAACGATGCCCGATCATCAGAATAATCATTTGCACCTCCAATGTGCGGATCTCCAAACATTCCAAAGTACACGTTAGGCAATGTCCGCGGGCTGGAGTTTTCTACTGTATAGACAAGAAAGATAATATCCTGTGCAAGCGCATTTTGAAATTGAAATAACCGGCATTCCAATCGAACTCCCAATCCCCTCTTTGTTGAATCTATAGGTGCAAATGGATAATATGCAAATTCCTTTTTCGTGTAATCATCCACTACAAAATAGACTTCTTCGTCAGGTGTTGTTGCATCGGAGCCAAGATAGGCGGGCCACACATATCTGCCCAATGTTGAGTTGTACCACGACTCTGGCCAGCTTGGCGGGCGGTGCGTTAAATCGTTATTCACTTCAGCACGGGCGCCCCAACTCGCAATATCGGGCTGATTTGGCGCCGCATAACCGGGTTCGGGCAGCCAGCCCCACTTTGTACCATCAGGTCCGTATTCTCCATCCGCCGATGCCCAAAAGCCTTCCGAAACTATTTTATATTCAGTGGAGTCGGTTGAGCCGGGCGAGTTCGCATCTTTTACTTTAGCACCAACAAGCGGACCAAACTCATAACCATATCCCAAACCGTGCCACACTAAATCTTCAATATCCGGCGTCAAACCCGGCCGACTGATCGAGCCGTAATTATAAACAATTGTCTTAATTTTATTTCCTTGAATAATGAGGCTTCTGATTTCTGAAGAATATCCAGATGTCTTGTGAAATTTCTTTTGTGCTCTATTCCATTCAAAAAGCTGCGCCGGACTTAACCCTTTCGGATCCATTTTTAACCAGTCAATCTTTGTGGTATCCTGTGCAACTACAACGATAGAAACGCACATTGTGAAGAAGGCGACTGTAAAAATTCTTTTCATAGATTTTTTAGATTTTAGGAGTTGGGTGTTAAGGTTAGGATTTAGTTTCGGCCAAATACCTGAAACCTAACACCTAAAAGCTGCTGTTAAAAATACATTGACAATCCTACCTGAACCAATCTCGGTCTGCTCACATTCAGCGGGTCAACAAAATATTTATCAATCGCATCGAGCGGAATCATGCCGGCATCACCACGCACAATTCTGCTGCGAGTTTGTACAAACTCGTTTGGATTGGCAACTTGATCAGCACTGTACAAAGCCTGACCGCTATTTGTCCACACATCAAGCTGATTTTTAATATCAAATACATTATCTACCTGAAGGAATACTGCGTACGTTAAGCTGCCGAGTTGAAAATCTTTTTCAGCCTTCAAATCAACAGACCACTGAAGCGGTTTAGTGCTGCTGTTTTGAATAAAAGGTGATTGTTGAGTTGAGAGGCTCGCCGGGAAGCTTGGTGTGTACGGGCTTCCGCTTTGAAGCCGCCAAATAGTACTTACAGACCAATTGTTCGGCTCGCTGAGTGTGAGAACTGCGTTCAATGTATGCGTTCTGTCAAAGCTCAACGGAACTAAAAATGTCTCAGGCGTCTCTCCTGATCTTTCGCTGTAAAACAGTTCCGCTTGCGGTTCAGTACGATTGCCTTCTGCGACCGCGAATGTGTAATCAAGCGAACCAGAAAACAGACTGCCTGGCATTCTCCTCTGATACAATGATAATGTGATACCACGTGAATTTGCATATGAGAGGTTCGTCAGGACTTGATATTGCATGTCGCCTTTTGCTGTGAGTACAGTCTGCGTATAAATGTAATCGTGAACGTCTTTATAAAAGCCTGTAACATCTAAACGGAAATCAGGCGTTAATCCTTGCTGCAACCCGATTTCGTATTGAACGCTCTTTTGCGGATTCACATTTGTGTTGCCGAACGCAGGTGTTGTTCCGAGAGCAGCGCGATAATCGGGGTTTGCATAAAGAGCGGAAAGATCGGCAATCTGATAAAAATGACCGTATGAAAAACGAATAACACCTTGATCGGTAATCGGATACGCAATGCTGATACGCGGGCTGAGATTTTGCTTCACAGTCGCTTTCACCAAACCTTGTGATAAAAATGTTGTATCCTGCGCAGAAAGCGCCGCGCTGAGATTCGGATTGTAATACGCATCCGGATTAAAATATTCGTACCGAAGACCGGCGTTCAGAATAAGAGATTTGGCGATCTCAATTTTATCCTGAATGTATGCTGAGAATTGAGACGGCTTGCGAGAATAGTACGTGTAACCATTCGCGACGTTGGGAATTTGTGCGACATAGCGAACACTGTCAAGGTACACGTCATAAAAGCCGTTCGATTGTGTCAGTATGTAGGAAGGATTATTGGCATCAATGAATTGAAGTGTGTAGTCTTCATAATTCACTTTGTGCATACGAGCTTCAACACCGAATTTCACTTCATGTTCATCAAATAATTCTGCAACGATATCGAACTTTGCGGAATAGGTTTCCGTTGACTGCATTGTTCGTTCGTTATATGTGCCACCGGAAAGAAAGCTGGTGCTCGGAAATGCCGTTTGATAAAAACTCGGAAGGTACCGCGAATCGTTAATGTTGGGAAATGCATACGTTTCATTTTTATCTGAACTGTAGGCAAGTTTCACTGTATAAAATAACGTATTGCTGATCGTATGTGTCATATCAAGCGAATGAATCATCGAATTGCTGTAGTTCTGCGGTCGCCCATCAGGATTGTAGCGATAAGAATAATAGAGCGTGCTGAAACTATGTCCGTGATCAGCAACTACTTCGTACTTCAATTTCAGCGTCGGCGTCAGGTGATATGAAAGATTTGCCTGAATATTGTAGGAATCGCTGGTATTCAGAGGAACTATTGCGCCATTGCCGGTCGGCAATCCCAATGAATCGTATCTCGATTTATCCAACGGATTAAAATAATACGGTGCATTGAGTGCCCCGGCACGCGGATCGGTATATGTCGTATCGCCTGTTGTCGAATTAATTTGCATAACACCGTTGTGATCTTTTGAAGAGGACCAATTCAGTTGATCTCTCGAAACATAAAAATCTGTGGTGTTGTAAATTCTTTTACCATACAAATAACCATTATTCCGTTGATATACTCCGGAAGCATAAAAGGTCAAGTCTCTGGACGAAGTAAGCGGAATCGGTCCGCCCAAAGTCCCTTCCACCCGATATTGATTGAACGGATCAACCTTTTGAATATTGGGAAATACATCTGCATGATTGCTTACATAGTCCCCTGTATATGTTCTTAAGCTTCCCGTGTAATGCGGGCCTCCTTCTTTGGTTACATAATTAACAACGCCGCTCAACGCATTGCCATACTCCGCGCTGAACGTTCCGGTAGAAACCGATACTTCCTGCAATGCATTCGTCGCTACACCAACAGCTCCAAGATTATTGAATGGGTCATTGATTGATAAGCCGTTCAATGTATAAGATATTTCATCGCTTCTACCGCCACGAACATGCAAGTCGCCATTATCATCAACAACAATTCCTGCCTGCAGGCCGACCACCTGACTGATCTCCGTAACCGGCAGCGACTGAAATGTTTCAGAAGTAATCGCGGCAACTGGATTTGTCTGATCGGGACGGATAAGCGGGTTTCTTTCACCCTGAACAATAACTGATTGCAACTCAACTGCTGATTCCGTTAAGCTGAAATTTATCGTTGTCGTATAGTCAACTGAGACACCTACGTTGACCACAGTTTCTGTTCGGTAACCGATTAAGGTTGCTGTGATAGAGTATGTACCGGGACGTACATTAAGAATAACGTACTGACCATTAGCGTCACTTTGTGCACCGAGCGGAGTGCCGACAATAACAATGTTCGCGCCAGGAAGCGGCTCACCGGATTTCGCATCAGTAATCTTTCCCGCAATTTTTCCGGTCGTCCCTGCATATAAAAAAGTGGAAAGGAAGAGACTTGAAGCAAACAAAAAAAGGCTGCGCTTAGGCATGGTGAATTAACCTGTATTTTTGGTAAGCTGTGAGGACTCAAAAACTTTGTTGAATATAGAGATAGAAGACCTGTTTGTCAAGTACGAAAAATAATTTCTTACGGAAATTCGCGTTTTCCCGGCTTGACATTGAAGCCGGAATTTTGTAATTACAGATTATTCGCTACCACAAAAACAATTCCATTCACAAAACAATAGGAGGATCACAATGAAGAAAATTTTGGTACTGCTTTTTGTCCTTTCCATGCTTCTCCCATTTTCGCTTTTCTCTCAGTGGAACACTCTGCTTGCCACACAGGATGACAGGCCGAACGGACCGAGCGATCAAGTCCCCAGTGTTGCCGTTATCAATGCGAATACTTTTGTTGCTCTTGTTACACGCGTGGTTATTCCCGGCGGGCAAACCGACTCAACATGGGACGATGTGTACAAACGAGACAGCGTGGTAACAAATTTTCTTGTTGGGTATTCTCATGCCACAGATTTTACAGGACGAATGACAACAATCCCTGGTTATGGCAGTGAACTCAACGGCAATTTTATGAAATGGACATCCGGTTTCGATGAGGTTCAACTGTATCGCGCGTACAAGATAGTCGGTACATCCGATAGTTTGGTGTATGTTGCAAATAATGACCCTGATCATAACATCCTCGTTTTCCAACTATCGCCCGACAGCGTTATCTCAACAGACTATCGAATGGTGACCGGAAGCGACGACATTATGGGATTAGCCGTTGACGATAACGGATATGTGTACGTTCTTGATATTTATGGAAGCACAGGAAAAACTAACGAAGTCAAGATCTTCTACGGAATTAAAGATGATACAAACTGGGGAAATTCACACACCTCTAGTCCAATAGCGACAATTGATTTACCGGAAGGCGTCTATCGAGGCCTTGCTGTAAGCCCCGACGGACACCAGCTATTCATTTCGAGTGTGAGTGCCAACAATGTTGTCAAATACGTTGGCAGCCCTACTTCTGGTTATTCGAAGTCGAGTAATTTCAACTTTGCGCTCAGTGATGCTGACACGATCCCGTACACGTTATACGATACTACTGCGGGTAAATGGCTTATGGCACATCCGCTTGGTATGAGTTATATGCGGGACAATAACCTTCTTTTTATTACAGCAGCGCGTTGGCTGGGCAATAACATACTGTCCCAGACCGGATACAGCGGCTATCAGTATTCAAAATTGTTTGTCGTTAACCCAAATAATGGAAACAGAATGGACAGCTTGGATATTGCAAACTATTATTGGATTAACTCCGGAGATTCAGATCAAGTTCGTTCTTATACGAAACAAATCTTTAGCGACACTCTTCATATTGCAGGATATGCAAGTCTGTACGATGTTGCCTTCGATGAAAACAAAGATATGTTCACACAATCGTTTTATAGTTGGGTTGTGGAGAAGTGGCACTATACCGGAACTTTACCGACTGTAATAGTAGACGCAGTACGCCAGGAATCTATAACGCCGGGCAAATTCGATTTAACTCAAAATTATCCGAACCCATTCAACCCGACAACGAATATTAAATTTACATTGCCGCAGAATGACCATGTTGTTTTAACTGTGGAAAACATTCTTGGGCAAACCGTTGCAACGTTGATTGATGAGAACATGAGTGTGGGAACTCACGTTGTAACTCTCAATGCTTCTAAACTTTCTTCGGGAATTTATTTCTACACATTAAAAACGAAAAATTTCACAGCGACAAAGAAAATGACTCTGCTGAAGTAAGAAGTTTCTTTTTCTGCGACAACAAAAAAGCCATCCTGACAATCCGGGATGGCTTTTTTATTTCTCTACTGAACTTCGCTTTACCAATATCGTTCCTCTTTCCACAGATCGGCGGAGTTGCTGTAACCGTTCTGCTCCCAAAAACCCGGACGGTCTTCATTCATGAATTCAATTCCGTTCACCCATTTCGCTCCTTTCCACGCATAACGCCGCGGAGTAAAAATCCGCATCGGTCCCCCGTGCTCGCGTTCCAGCGGTTTCCCGTTCCACGTGTGCACGAATATTACATCTTCCTCGATCATCCATTTCAACGGAAGATTGGTTGTATATCCGCCGTACGCATGCTGCATCACGAAACGCGCTTCCGGTTTTACTTTCACCGCGTTGAGAAAATCTTTAAAGAAAACTCCTTCCCACTCATCATCATAGCGGCTCCATGTTGTCACACAATGAAAATCGGCTTTCAATTTTGATTGCGGTAATTTCATGAACTCATCCCAAGAAAAAACACGAGGTTCTTCCACAAGGCCGAATACACGAAGCGTCCATTCTTCTTTCTTCACAACCGGCGTTGCGCCGTACGTAAGAACAGGAAATTTCTCCGTCGTATATTGTCCGGGAGGATATTTCGGTTTCTTAAAGTAATTTTCTGCTGACACGTTATTGGATTTATTTGAGAAGAGCGGCATGACTCATTTCATTGTTGTGTAATGGAGATAACACAATGAAAGAAGGAGAAGTTCAGTGAAATGTTCAATAGAAATAATAATGAGCGGCAATTTGCGGTAAAGGAACAATGCTTCCGTCAGAAAAATACGTGAAAACGCCTTCGATTGAAATATGCAGCGCTTCCTGAACATCAAACTCACCGCCGAGCCCGATTCCGAACCGAAACGGTGCCTCGAACGTATTTCCGTTCTCTCCTGAATAAAAATAAGATATCGAAGGCCCAAAATAGAACCGCGTTGTGTTTCCTCTAACAAGGTCATACTGATATTCAGCACCGACCGAAGCAGAGATATTTGATTTCACTTTAATAATGCCGGCAATAATTTGATAAGAAGATTTCGACGGAAGATGATTCCGGAAACTGATACCTATTCCTGAGGCCGGTCCGGCAGAAAACCCAAGGCCATAAATCGCGGAGTTAAATCCCTCAGCCCGTTGGCTACCGGCAACGCTTACTTGCGCAAACGCAATTCCATTCAAAGCAATCAAGGATACAAAGCAGATTGTTAAGACAAACCGCATAACTATTTCCTTTCATGCATTGGTGGTAATCCAGCGAACAATTTCTTTCACGCTCGGGCGCTTTCCCGTCAGTAAAATACCGATGCGGAAAATTTTTGCCGCTGCCCACATCATGAAGACGATCGAACCGCTTAAGATGATCAACGAGAGAACAATTTCCCACCATGCCGGCAATTGAATTGCTAACCGTAAAGCCATAAATGTCGGCGTGAAAATTGGAATCAATGTCAAAATTTTCGCCAAGAGCGAATTCGGATCCTGCATCACAGGAACAGCAAGAGCGATTGGAAAAACGAGCAACAGACTGATGTAACTTGTCATTTGTTGAGCTTCCTGCTCCGTATTCAGCGGTGCGCCAACAGCAACGAAGATTGCCGCGTAGAGCAAATATCCCAATACGAAAAACACGATAAGCAGCGCCAAATGATCAACGCTGAGAAAGTGTGTGCTGGTGGCAAAATTCACTCCAATCAAAATAAGAATCCAAAATGAAACTGTTGTCAGACCGAGCAGCGCTAATCCGAAAACCTTGCCCGTCATCAATTCCATTGGAGAACAGGACGACAGAAGAACTTCGACAATACGATTGGATTTCTCTTCAACAACACTGCGAATCAACATTTGCCCCGACGTGATAACAAGAAACATCAGCATCATGATAAAAATATATCCGCTGAAGAATGTTTCCAGAAATCCCGATTCTTTTTCCTCCCCTTTCGACGAAATCTTGATCGTTTTAATGTCAACTTTTGTGGTCAGTGCTTTGATCTTTTGCGCATCGAAACCGCTGGCGATCAATCGTTTTTCAACAACGACATCTTCAATAGCAGACGAAAACCGTTCTTGATCGCGGATGTTCCCGACATTTTCAGATCGGTATTCCACATTTCCTTTCGACATGACATCTATCGGCAAAATAAAATATCCCTCGATTTCATTTCCGAGAATCTTCGCTGTCGCTAACTTCTTTAAATGTTCCAGCGAAGTGTCATCGTCAGTGATCTGAACAAGCTTATAGTTGGGGCGCCCATCAGGCAATTTATATTTCTCATTCAGCCTCGCAGCAATAAGAGAAGCAAGCGAGCCGGTCTGATCAATGATGCCGATATTACGTGTCTGATTGTCCGCTTTCGAAGCAAGTATTCCGGGAAGCACTGCAAACACGCCGATAATAACCGGCAGCATCAACAAACTTATGATGAATGCTTTCGTCTTTACCTTCTCAACGAATTCCCAGCGGGCAACTTGAAATGCTTTACTGTTCATTATGAAATCCATCTCTTTGGAACTTGTTCACTTCGAATGCTGGATAGTATTTTTTCCGCTGTCACTTTTCATCTTCAAATATCTGAACAATGAAAACACTGTTGCTCCGGCAAACAACGCGGGGGTCGCCCATGCACCGCTCCCTTTTTTCAAATTAACGATGATAAGAACAACAGTCACAAACGCAACAACGATGAACGAAAACAACGCCTTTGTAACACGTGGATCCTTTTTTACTGCAACAATATTCTGCAGCGAGCGGTCGCGGCTTTCTGCCTCGTGCGCTTGTTCAGGCACGCCGACGACATCAAGAAAAATAGAATTCAGCGATGGTTCCACAAATTCAAATTTTCTTACTTCTAATTTCGGAACGATCATTGAAAGAAGATTGTGTGACTGCGTTTCACCATTCAATTCTAACTCGGCATAATTTTCGTACACCGTTGCACGCTTCACGGAAGGAAGTTGAGAAAGAAATGAACCGTCGCCGGTAAATTCAAGATGAACGGAATTCTTCCCAAGCTTCTGTTTCACGTTTTTCAGATTGCCTTCGAGCAGAATTTTGCCATGATCGATCAAACAGATTTCATCGCATAATTTTTCTGCCGAATCCATTTGATGCGTCGAAAAGATGATCACTTTCTCCTGCTGTTTCAAATCCTGTAAAATGTCTTTCAGCAAAATCTGATTGACCGGGTCAAGTCCGGAAAAAGGCTCATCAAGCACGACATATTGAGGATTGTGTAAAATGGAAATAATAAATTGAACTTTCTGCTGGTTGCCTTTCGAAAGTTCTTCAATGCGTTTTGTTGCGTACGATTCAAGGTCAAACCGTTGCAGCCATTGCATTGCACTCCGTTTTGCCTCACTTCCAACCATGCCTTTCAGGCTTGCAAAGTAAAGGATTGTATCGAGGAGTTTGTTTTTTCGATACAATCCGCGCTCTTCAGGAAGATAACCGATTTTATTCTGGATTGAAGGTTGGAACGGAACGCCGTCAAACAATACTGTTCCGCTATCAGGCGGAGTGATGTTCAGCAGCATGCGAATTGTCGTACTTTTGCCGGCGCCATTCGGCCCCAGCAAACCGAAAATTTTTCCAGGGGAAACTTCAAGCGAAATATTATCAACAGCTAAAACAGTGGAAAACTGTTTTCGAAGGTGTTCTGCTTTAATCATGAGATTTTTGTGCGATGTATGTGGTGCGCGTTATGGAGTCAAGCGATAAATCATTCGTGGAAATGGAATAGTTTCCCGAACATGGTCCAGTCCGCAAATCCAGGAAACTGTCCGTTCCACGCCCAACCCAAACCCGGAATGCGGCACGGAGCCAAAACGCCGCAAATCCAAATACCACTCGAAGGCGGATTCAGGAAGATTGTGTTCGTGTAGCCGCTTGAGAATCATATCGTAATCATCTTCACGCTGACTGCCGCCGATAATTTCGCCGTATCCTTCTGGCGCAAGCACATCAACGGCAAGCGCAAGCTCTTCATTCTTCGGGTCTCGTTTCATGTAAAACGCTTTCACTTTCGCCGGATAACGATGCACCATCACGGGGCGATCAAATTCTTCCGAAATAACAGTTTCATCTGCGCCGCCGAAATCGTTGCCCCATTCAAATGCTGCGCCTTTTTTGTGGAGAATCGCGACAGCTTCGTCATAAGTAATTCGCGGAAGCGGCCGCTTTACATTTTCCAGAAATTTTGTGTTCCGCTCAAGCGTTTTCAATTCCGTCATGCGGTTTTTCAAAACGCTGCCGACGATATGTTCCAGAAATTCTTCAGCTAAATCCATGTCATCATTCAAATCATTGAACGCCACTTCTGGTTCGACCATCCAAAATTCAGTCAAGTGCCGGCGCGTTTTCGATTTTTCTGCGCGGAACGTCGGTCCGAAAACGTACACTTTTCCAAATGCCATCGCACCGGCCTCACCGTACAGTTGTCCGGACTGAGTGAGGTATGCTTTCCCTAAATCAAAATATTCCGTTTCAAACAATGTGGACGTTCCTTCACATGCGGCAGGCGTAAAGATTGGTGCATCCATCAACAGAAAGCCGCGCCCGTCGAAAAATTCCCGAATCGATCGGATGATTTCGTGGCGGATACGTAAAATGGCGTGCTGGCGCTGCGACCGCAGCCATAAATGACGGCGATCCATCAGGAATTCAACGCCATGCTCTTTCGGCGTGATAGGATATTCTTTTGCGATAGAAATAATTTCTACGTGATTCACATCCATTTCGTATCCACCGGGTGCACGGTCATCTTTGCGAATTGTTCCGCGCAGCCGCAGCGACGATTCCTGCGTTAACGCATCAAAAGTACTAAAAACTTCTTCTGTAACATTCTGTTTTACAATCACTCCTTGAAGCAATCCGGTTCCGTCCCGAACTATGAGAAACCGAATCTTGCCGCTCGACCGTTTATTATACAGCCAGCCGGCAATGGTCACTTCTCGTCCGATATAGTCGGCGAGATTTTCAATGTATGCGCGAGAACTCATGTGTGAATCTCATCCTT
Source organism: Bacteroidota bacterium (assembly GCA_021796275.1). GTDB lineage: Bacteria > Bacteroidota > Ignavibacteria > UBA10030 > UBA8401 > JAJYOI01. Next base: position 15,997 of record JAJYOI010000013.1, on the reverse strand, counting down.
TTAAATTTGTCGTGAAAAATATACGAAACTCGAGGTTGATTCACAAATTCCGAAGGAATCCCCTAGGGACAAGAAATCCCGCATAAAAGCGGGATTTCTTGTAAAAAGGACATTTTATTTTTTGTAGAATGGGCTTTGTAAAGACGTGAACTTAACTCATCGCCAGCATACGTTGAATCGGTACCAGTGCACGTTCCATCAGCAACGAATCCAAAACTATTTCCGGCTGGCGATTTTTCATGCAAGAATATAGCTTTTCAACCGTGTTTCGTTTCATGTGCGGACATTCATTGCAAGCGCAATTCTCATCCGGCGGCGCAGGAATGAATATCTTATCAGGGCACGCTCTTTGCATCTGATGAAGAATTCCGGCCTCTGTTGCGACAATAAATTTTTTAGCTGGAGAATATTGCGCGTATTTCAGCAGGGCACTCGTTGAACCGACGAAATCAGCCCGGCGAAGAATCGGCTCTTCGCATTCCGGATGAGCGATAAGTTTCGATTCCGGATGTTCAATTTGCAGACCAATAATCTTTCGTTCGCTGAATGTCTCATGCACAATACAACTGCCATTCCATAAAAGCATTTCGCGCTTCGTTTTCTTTTCAAGATATGCACCCAGATTCTTGTCAGGAGAAAATAAAATCGGATGATCTTCGGGAATCTGGTTAATAATTCTTTCTGCGTTGCTCGATGTGCAAATGATGTCGCTCAGCGCTTTGACTTCTGCTGAACAATTGATATACGTAATTGCAATGTGGTCCGGGTGCAACTGACGGAAAGCTTTGAACTGTTCGGCGGGACAACTATCGGCAAGGGAGCAACCCGCTTCCAAATCCGGCAACAAAACTTGTTTCAACGGATTCAGGATTTTTGCGGTCTCAGCCATAAAATGGACACCGGCAAAAACAATTACATTGGCATTTGTAGAGACGGCACGGCGAGAGAGATCAAGACTATCACCGACGAAATCTGCCAAGTCTTGAATCTCAGATTCTTGATAGTAATGAGCGAGAATGACAGCATTCAACTCTTTCTTCAACAGTTGAATTTCTTTCTTTACATCACTTTGGAGTGAAAAAAGATTCGAATCACTATGAGAAAAAACGTTAACCATGTAGAAGTAATTTACTCACGATTCCATGAAGTGTCAATATCTGCTGACTACGAATCAAATCCCATATTTCAGCCGCTATTGACCGTTATAAATATCCGGACGCGGCTCACCTTTTACCACCAACAATCCCATGGCTCCTTTTTCCGTTCTAAACATTGCATGATCAAGCAAAATATAAGCACCGGGGACAATCGGTTGAACTTCAACAACCACAGCACCGCCGGCTGGCACTAATGTCGTTTGAATTGATCGTGCCGGATCGCTGACAAGGTCGCCTTCACGATAAACTTTGTCCATGATACAGCCGACAATGTGGAATGATGAAATTTTATTGGGGCCGATATTTCCAAAATAGATACGTACTGTTTCACCGGTTTTCGCTTGAAGTGCACCGCTGCCCATCAACGCGTCGGCACTCCCATTAAAAACCACAAACCGCGGATCTTCACGCATTCCATCTTCAGGTGAATATTCAACAAACAATGAATCTTTGACCGGCGCTGTCGTATAAAATTCACTTTGCATCACGTAATACTCATGATCAACTTGCGGCAGACCGCTTTTGGGCTGGACCAAAATCGTTCCGTACATCCCGTTCGAAATATGTGCTGTCATCGGGTGCGTTGCACAATGATAGAGGAATAATCCCGGGTGCATCATTTTAAAATATGCGATCCTCGTTTGCCCCGGCGCAACATTTGTGAGAATCGAACCACCGCCTGGACCAGTCACTGCATGAAAATCCACATTGTGCAGCATTCCCGTGTTGTCATGATTAGTAATGTGCACTTCAAGTATGTCACCAAGCCGAGTTCTCAGAAATGGCCCAGGAACATGATCATTGAACGTCCAAGCGTGATACATCACACCGGGCGAAATCTCTATATCTTTCATTGACGCGCTCAAATACACTCTGACCGTGTCTTCATACGTCCGGGTTATCGGCGGCGGGACGTTGGGCGCAAACGACATTGATTCAATGGGTGTCTTCAAATCAGCACTTCTATTGCAACCCGATATCGCCAAAAATAAAAGAATAAGAAGTGATGGGGCAGCATTTTTTAAGACACATAGCTTTTTCATTTTCTATCCTTTCAAGTAAGTTACATCCTGTTTATTATAATTTCAGACTATTTTATCTGTTTATAACATAAGGAATATTTTCGTTGAACGCAAATTAATTTTTTATTAATAATTACGTTTTAGTCGCTGCGGTTGAATGGCTTGACGTGCGGGAAGGCTTGATGGCGATGGGTTAATCTCTCCCCAGTCTCCTGTTTGTATTCTTTTCCTTTTTTCTGCTAGAAATGTTTCGCGATTCAATAAGAGAGGTAATGTCTTCTGACCCACAACTATTTTCACACAATTAGTTTTCTCAAATGTAATCTCATCAAAATTATTAATTCTCCGGAGCCATATTTGATTCCTTAGCGTATCTGCGAGGTTTGCTGATACAAGCGAACCGTTGAAAGTAATCTCGTTCTTACCTTTTCTCAAAAGAGTCGTAATGCGGGAAATAAATACACGGGATTTTTTAACCGGCGAATAAATCGGAATTTCATTCAGGCGCATTCTTTCCTTCCTTAAATTCACAGGATGAGGCAATGTGTCAAGTAGCGTCACCTCTTTGCTTTTCGCCAAAGGGTTTGAAAATACGCTTACACGAAAGATAATATGATCATCCGGGGAAACATCAATGCTGTCGCGAAAATATTTTTCTAACTCTGGAACTTCCTCTGTTGTTGAAAAGTCGTCAACAGAATCCACGTGCGCTTTTTGCACAAGTTCATCCAAAAAATAGTCCCGCATAATTAATTCAAGATGGGGCGTGCCGTCACTTCTTCCCGATACCTGTTCAACTGAAGTACCAAAAATGTTGTTCGTTGAATCTAAATCAAATACACCGGAAGAAGTCAGCCGAAGACTATCTTTGCCGATCCGGCGGTAAAGAAAGTCGAGCGCCGCCTCCGCTCGTTTCTGAGCAAGCAATGAATCTTCGTCCCGCCGCGAATTATCTAATGCAAGTCCATCAGGAAAACCGACAACCACAAAATTCGATTTCGGATATTTCCGAACAATTGAACGCATTCTATCGAACGCTTTAAATGCATCACTGCGCAAAGAAATCTTCCCGGCTTCAAATACAGGTCCTTCAATTTTAAAAGCAGTTTCCCGATATGGGTAGCTTTGGACGTACGTTGTTGTCCAAAGAGTATCAAGTACAGCGGTGAGACTGTCGGCATTCATTATTTCTACATACGAATAACTTCTCGCAGATACCTTTTGCAATTCTGAATAGCGGACATGAACTCGATAACGCAACTCTCCTTCTAACGGCGACAAGCCACGCCCGAGATTCCACTGCAAAAGCTGCCCATTTTCCGTTGGCACGACTCGCCTGCCATTAAACATTCCAGAACCTTCAATATATTCGAAACCTGCCGGAAGTGAATCAGTGACCGCAATTCGCTGGATCCATGCAGGACCGCTGTAATTAAGTTGAAGAATATACTCTGCCGTGTTCTGTGGTTCCGACGCACCTGCACCGCTTCGAATAAAAATATCTTTCGGAGCTTCAATTTTTCTTGCAGCAAAGCGAATCGTTGTTGAAACCGATTGAACCAAGCTGTCCTGAAATGTCCGTTTCACATAAAAATTTGCCCGTACAATGCCGCCGTCGGTAAGGGTGACAAATCGAGATGAAGCGTCTCCGGCAAAATCATGTTTCCCTGCAATCAATTCAGTGCCCTTTGGGAGAGTTTTCTCATTAACACGCAGAACATGTTCGCCGGGTTTTACATTCGGCAGGGAATATTTTCCATTGTCGCCCGTCGTGATGCGCGTACCGTCTTCCATCCAAATTTCGACATTCTTAACTCCGTCTTCCCCATCACTTTGATACGCATTTCTATCGTCATCATAAAATATTTTTCCGAAGATAATGCCGCGGTCGGTAAACACTCCCGGCTTCACTGCCACCTGCCATTGCGAAGGTGCAGAGTACAATGGTGCGCCGTCAATTGTTGTGCCTACCGCAACCGCACTGTTCATTCCATTACTTTCAAGAGCATCGGCGCCGAGAACGAGTTGATAGACTAATGTGGATGGAACGCCTTTTGCGAGCGATGGCAAAACAGTCCATGAAAGAGTGCGGTTGTGCTTCACAGGTTCCAGTCCAACGCCGTTATAATGACCTGACCCTTTATAGTATTCAAATGCGTACGGAAGCTGATCAACGATCTGCAAATGATAAATGCTGTCCGGGCTATTATTGTTGATCGTTATTTGATATGTAACAACATCGCCAATTTCTGCTGAACGTTTGTTCCCTGTTTTATTGATGACGAGATATGTTACAATTTGAGAATTAAGCACAGAAGTTACAGTTTGATTTGCAGAAAAAATCTGAATTCCGTTTTGCAGCATTGTGCCGTTGCTTTTAATAGCGGCGCCTCCGGGCAGGCGCGGATCAGTCCGCAGCAGGATGTGTAAAGTATCAAACATACCGGGAGGAATGCTGTGAACATTCCACGTAACAACTGAATCATGCACAGCCGCCGAATCTTTCACCGCATATTTTGATGTATCAATCTGAACAGAAATCCCGCTCATTGCGGCATTGTAAATCGTATCACGTATCACCACATTGTGAAGCGAATCCGTTCCGGTATTGCTGAACCACACTTTGAACTTCACAGGGTAACCCGCGACAATAGAATCAACTCCGCCTTCAATAAATTGCCCGAACGTTATCTTCGGTGAAGAACGGATAATCATTGTGCGCTGACTTTTAATCCACGAGGTAAGCTGGTCGGATTTCATCCATGCGGAATTCGTGAACACAGTTCCGTTCGATATGTTCGGCACAAAGCCGACTTTCATCCAGAGTGTCGTATCAATCTTCTGCGCCATCATTGCAGAACGCCATTCCACTACATGCGTCGTGGAATTGTAGCTCAGCGAGTCGAAAATGCCTTGAGCAGCTCCAAGAAACACAAATCCTGAATTCAGCGTATCGCGCAAAACAATATTCGTATGATTAATATTGCCGGTGTTTGCTACGTGTATAAATAACGTGTATGCGCTGTCGGCATACATCGTGTCCGGACTCGCCATCGTCATCAATGCAGATGAATCTACTTGAACAAAAATATTTGCGTTGATTGTAAAAATACCGGACTCATTAAGAGTGATGGTATCAACACCGGCATACTGAGGAAATTTTGTCGAATCAACCCAAATTCTATAGACGGCGGGAGGCAAATTCTCAAACAAGTACCGCCCATTTTGATCTGTGACGCTTTGTTGAACGTGGAATGCAGGGGAGCCTGTACGCTGAACACTCATTCCCTGTACTGTTGTTTGACCTAAGGAATCAAGAAGTACCGGAACCCCCGGAATAGGAACCGGCACATTCATGCTGAAATATTGCAGCCTGCCCGCGATACTGTTCAGCATTCTCACTGCAGGCTCGGGATTCGATCCCTGCGTGAAGATCAAAGACGATGTTACAGGTTGACCAAAGTTGTCAAGCACTGTAATTTTTACGATAAAATATTTCGCTGAAAAGTCGCGCCGTAAGACGACAAAATACAATCCCTGCTCATCGCTTGTGTCAACTCCGGCATAATGTACCGTGTCATAATCACTGTACACACGCACAACTGCGCCGGGCATAGGCGCAAGTTCTTTTCCAACTTTTTCTTTAACAAAACCTGTGATTGCGCTTGGATACATAATAATATTCACATTGGCATTCAGCGTACCGGATTGCGGCACACCTGCCGTCGCCGTCACGGTTGCAGTACGAATATCATTAGCAACATATGCAGAATGCAAGTACACTGAGGCCTGGCCGTTTGATGTAAGCGCCGTAAGCGATAAAGTATTATTAAAGAACGTTCCAAGTGTCGTCGTGAAAACAACAGGCACACCATCCGGAAGCGGAGAATCCAAAGAATCAAAAAGAGCAGCGGTAATTTGTGTGCTGTCCTGATTGAGCTGGCCGAAAATATATTGTGTCGATACTTGCAGCCTCATTGTTTTCGGTCGAACAGGAACAATCGGCGTTATCATTTCCTGTGAAGATGTTTTGGAAACGTTCGATGCAGATAATAGTGCAATATTTTTTAGCTGGCTTGCTCCAAGATTTGGAAATGATCTCGCTGTAAGGGAAATTGTGCGCTGAGAAAATGCAGAAAGCGTTCCAAAATTCCATCGCATGACGTTGCCCCCATTTGAAACAGCGTCCGGTGCCGGAGAGACTTGCTGAACAGTTCCGGTTGAGCCGAGTGAATCGGTGAGTACCGCAGCAAGCGCACTACTGTTTCCCGTGTTGCGGGCAACGACCTGATAATCAATTGTGCGGCCTGAACCGACAACGGTCAGGCTTGGAATAACAGACACTTCCAGCCGGGCAAAAGAACCAACAACCAAATGCTGCGAGATTGTTTTTGAAAAGTCCTGCCACGAAAGAACACCAGAAGCGGCAAGAAATGTGCCGGCAGAAAAATTTGATGGAATGACAACGATAAAGAATTCAGAATCAATATCAGTTGGAGCAAAATTGAAACGCAGCCAGGTGATACTATCGCCCTTTACAACGCCGTTGCCGGAAACATTCAACAGCCGCAATCGCGAATCTGAAATAGTATTCCGAATTGTCAATGTATCCGCTGTGGCATTGCCAGTATTCCGAAACGTCAGCCAAATCTGAACCGTGTCGCCGGCAATCATATTAGAATCGGCGAGCGAATAAGCTATATCAAAATTCGGCTGACTCGCAACAGTAAACGATACAATACCAGATGAAACAGTCTTCTGTTGATTTTTAAATATGTATTTCGCCGTCGCCTGATTAAGAATAGTCGTGCCTGCGGGAGTTTGAGCGAAAATACTCTCAACTCCACCAATCAGCAGAAGAGACATCACAACCTGAATCAGCAAACGATATGCGAAATATTTTCTTAGCATGAAACGTACAGAGCGAATATTGATTTGTCTCTCTACTTAATTTTCACTTTAAATTCGACTTTGCCGGTCGCCGCAGGCGGAAGTGCACCCACAGTGAACGTGACGGTTTTGTTCTGTGAAGCGTCTTGTGAGATAACAACCGGTCCCTGATTGTCATTAAAAGAAAATGTTTGATTATTGGTTGTCCATAGCACGCTATTGGCGACATACTCGGTAGAACCCGGCACCGGATCGCTGATTTGAAAATTTGAAACAGCAGCATGGCCCGAATTACTGTATTGAATCGAATAGTTGACCTCCGCACCCGATGGCAGTTGAGGATTGTTGGGGAAGTAACTCAACACAAGCGATACGACCGGAAGATTTATTTTTGTTACGCCGACCGTTGATTGCGATTTTGTGGGATTCGATGCGGAAGCGTACGTAAATGTTGTTGTGTCCGTTGTTTGATCTATCGACACCATCGGCAGTGTCGTCATCGCAAGAACGCGCACGCTGTCGCTTGACGCAACGGTACCAAGATCAACTCCGGCAGAACCATTTGTATTTGTGAGAAGCACATCAAACAAATCAACGACACCGTTCAAATTGACATCCCGATAAAATTTCCACGCCAATGATTGGGTTGAGGCATACGAAATTTCAATCACATCGGATGATTGACCGATATTTTTCGCCGTCATGCTGTACACCACCGTATCTAACGGCTCCGCCGCGAGCGAAATATGCTGCGGGAAAACTGTTACTCCATATGTCGAAATGACAGAGATTGTAACGCTGTTGGATGTTTTGGTCCGACGGAGCGTACCATCGTTGAAAGCAACATTCATACTGTCCGAAATGATGGTTCCATTCGGAATTCCCATATCAAGATTTACTGTCACGCTCACAGTCACAGTAGCACCGGGCCCGAGCGACGCTACATTCCACAACACAGAATCTATACCGGTTCTGATCCCGCCGCCAGTTGCGCTGAGAAACGCAAATCGCGGATCCAGCTTTTCGCTCATCACAAGATTCGTCGCTGAATCCAATCCGGTATTTGTGAATGATAATGTGAATGTAACTGGTCCCGGCACAATGGGCGAAGGATTATCGACAGATAAAGCGCTCTGAAGATGAATAATCGGTGATTTGACGGTTGAACTTAACGATGATGTTGCTTTTCTGGATGCATCGAAATGTGAAGCCGCCGTTAAAGATGTATTATCAATCTGGTTGTTGAGCGCTTCATCATCCGGCACACTGATGCGCACGAAAATTTTCACTGTGGAATCTTCAGCAAGCACGCCGGAAGTCGTTAATCGCCCGGCAAGCGTATCGGCGGCGTTCAATGAGCCGCTGCCGTCAACATCTTTGAATACTGCAACATCCCTCCCCGCGTTGCTCGTGACAGCAAAAGAAAAATTATCCGAGCCGTTTCCTGCATTAACAAGCGTGAGTGGAAAAACTGTATAACTGCCCAAATGTGCTACAGCGTTTAGAGAACTTGGCGAGAGATTCACCGCGGCAACTTGTTTAACAACCATTTGAACTTCACTTGATACCGTAAACTGAACGCCTTTATTGGAAGTGTACGTCACCACTGCTTTCGACGTGATAACTGTACCAGCAGGCGTCCCCGCCGCGTACAAACCAGCCGATGCAGTAATGAGCATCATGAAAATCCTCAAAAACAGCGCGAACGAAAAACTTCGTATTGCCTTTGATACACTTCTTGTTTTCATAGTCTCACCTTTTCCACTCACGCTTCACAAATCCTTAACGCACGACTGCTTTCATTGAGACACTTCCGCCTTCTCCGGGAAGAATCGCTTTTGTTACTTTCCATCGAACAAGTGTCGCTTCACCTAATTGATTTCCAACGGCCGCTTTGCGATCAACAGAAATTTCTGTGTTATCGCCTGCCGCAGAACCTTCAACATACGTTACACCATTCGGAATGGGATTTGTAATTTCCGCATCGGTCGCAGTGCCGCTCCCGATGTTCACGTAGGAAACTGTGAACGTAATCGTATCGCCCGGAGTGGTTGTCGGAGAGCTCGTCCGGTTGAACATTACTACTTCCGGAATAGCTTCCTTTGCTGTTACGTGATTGACGATGCGGTTCGCCTGAGCAACCGATTTCTCCGCATCATCCACAGTTGATCCGCTGACGTCAAACATGAACACATCGGACCAATCTGCAGCGGAAAGAGAAACATTCGAGGCTTCAAGCGAAACATCCTGCAACACTTCTTTCTTTTGCCGTTTACTCACCGTAATCCTCACTGGTTCAGCAGCAGTAACGACGATAGCCGGATAACTTGACTCGCCTTTCACAATTCGGTTTGATGTTATTCCAGACGTTCCAAGTTTTTCCGCAGCGCCATTTGTTTTCATCTTCAGTGTCGCATTGACTTTCGCAGCTTTAGCGCCTTTAACTTTGAAAGAAACAACGAGCATTTTGCCAAGCGGCATCCCAATGTCTGCCTTCGCCGCGGATTCGATCATCAATTCAAATTTATTCCCGCCGTTTCCTACGGTATATGTTGTTTGAGTTCCGCCCTCAACTGCAACAGACTTGCCATTGGTAAGTTCATTCGCTGAAACGGTTGCAAGAGTTTTTTTGGTCGCAGCATCTTTTAATTCAAGCACTGCACCGGAATACCAAAAGCCAAATGCCTTCTCGCCTTTTTCCGGCTTGACAGACATTGCCTGAATAAAACCGAATTGCGCTCCTTCCTTTGCCGGCTCAGTCATAACACCGATGGTATAGTTTCCCATAGCGAGATTTGATTTCTGCGCGAAGGAAATATTCAGAAAACATGAAAAAGCAATCACTGCTGCTGCACTTAAAAACTTTTTCATTAGTGTAACTCCTTTTTATAAAATGGTTATGAATTTTTATTGATGTATGTATTGCTAATTAACGACTGTTCTAAAATGAATGACGTGTTCATGTGAAACTCCCGGCTGCATAATCCCTAAGTTCACCGTAATTGTTCCACTGCTGACCGTGACTTCATCGGCGTCGGAAGCATTTGTTTTTGCAACACCATCCACTTGTACACCGCTTCCGGCTCCGTATGCGTCAGGAGCAAAGGTTGTATTATTCGGCGACGCATTGGTGAGAATAACCGATGTTGCATTTGCTGTTCCAATATTGATGACCGTAACAGTGTACGTTAACGTATCACCCGGCGCCGGATGCTGCTTATCAACCGTATTTGTCATCGTGATATTAGGAGAATTGGTCAATGCAATTGATGCTGAAACGTTTTCTGAGTTTCCACCGCCGTAATCTATGTGGGCGGTATTTGTAATCGTCTGGCTTATTGCTAAAGTAGAATCAGAACACACCTCAACTGTACGCGACGCTGAAGCACCCGAACCGAGTGCAATTGCAGGCCACACCACGGTTCCTCCAACAAGATTCGAACCGGACAGCGTCTGACCGGCGATACTGCCGGAATTGCTGATTGTTCCGACTTGAATAAAATGAGTATCCAACGTATCGGAAAGGTTTGCCGTTTTGCTGGCAATATATGGATTTTGTACCGTAATTGTGCACGTTAACGTATCACCTGCATTGGCAACACCGCCGTTATTATCGGTAATTGATTTGGAAGAAGTGCTGGCGCCAATTGCACACGATCCAAAAGAAGAAACGTTGCTGACTTCAACATAATTATTTGATGAAGTCGTGTCGTGCGCCGTGTAACCTAAATTTGACCAACCGCTTGAATACCGCCATAACGTCAAATAATATTTATTGAGGCTGTCGGTTTCGCTGTCGAGATAATGTAACCGCAGTGTTGCTGTAAATGAACCTCCGGTATTCGACAACGTAACAGACCGGTTGACTGCCACCATTGTTGGATTCGCCGGCGGAGTTTGTGCAACTGTCATCGTGACGGAACTTGGCGTTGTCCCGGAAGTGAATGTAATTAAAGAATTCGGGCCTTCAAATGAATACGGCGTTGAAAGCGCAAAACTGTGTGTGTGAGTTATCGTGCCTAAAATAATTCCATTCCCGGTGCGGCTGCTCGTAATCGTTACAGAATTTGAACCTGTTTGCATTGTTCCCTGATTCACGTTCAGCGACGACACGCTGATGCTGTTGTTCAAATTGACTGCCGTGCTTGAATTCGCCTTGTTCACACTCAATCCATAAAACGTCGAAGCGCCGGTGATATTTGACGCGGAGCTTCCGGCAAAAGCTATGGTAGAATATGATGGGGTGAATGTCCCGTTACTGATAAAATCGCCGTAGAGCGAATCGGTGTATGTGCTGCCATCAAATGTCGCTCCAGAATTAATCGTTAAGGTGCCGTCAATCTTCAAGTTTCCACCGGCAGATTTTGCATTTGAACCGCCGCCCGTCAGAGTAAGATTTCCGTATGTCATTGAAGAAGAAATCGTCTGTACCGCGGAGCTTGAATATTCTATTGTACTAGTTGGATCGATTTGTGTCGGCACCTTGCTGTAATTCGTTACAAACTCCGCGCCGCGGACAAGCAGTGTCGTCCCTGCGGCAAGTGTAAATTTCGTCGTGATGGTATGACCGTACGATGAAGGATCAAACGTTCCGCTTGTCAGGGCAAAATTAGTCGGCGTCAAAATTCCTGCGGCTGTTGCTGTGCCGGCAACGGCAACTTCGAGCGTATCAAAATTGGAGACGCCAATCTGCGGCGATGCACCAATAAACTTTGCTTTTCCGGTCGTGTTAAAGGTGCCGCCATTCTTTATCCATACGACACTGCCTGTTCCGGTAACAAAGATAGTCCGCCCGTTGTCGCTGAACGTTCCGGAATTTATCACAAAGCTGTTCGTCGTCAAATCTTGTCCCGCGGTTGATGACAACGATGTCGCAGCGGAACTGGAATAGGTAAATGTTCCTGCCACACTCAGCGATGTATTGATTGTTTTTGCACCACTACCGGCAAGTGTCAAATTTCCGTAGCTCAAATTGCTAATTGTCTGCGCGCCGCCGGAATATTGTATTGTGCTCGATTGATGCAGCGTTGTTGTACCAAAACCGGAAGGAAATCCGCTCGTACCGGTTAATTGAAAAACAGCCGCGCTGTCCACAAGGAAAGATTTGCCGGCGTTCCCGGCTATGGCGAAACCGCCGTTCGAAAACACACCCGATTGAACTTCGATATTTCCTGTCACGTTGGTTGTCGTAACCGCCGCGCCAATTGTTGCACCACTGACACTGGAATTATTGAACACAACGTTAGCATACGTGAAATTTGTCACATTTACAATCTGATTAATCGTCGAACTGTTGAAATTAATTGTGCTGCTTGTGCCCGTATTTAACGTGCCTGTAGTGTTACGAGTGAGATTGCCCGCCAGATTCAATGTTGCTGTGCCGGAGCTCATATCCAATACTGCGGCAGTTGCCGACGAAGCAGTGAATGTAATATCTCCGTCAACAGTAAGAGTTCCTGTCGTATCAATAAGTTTGGCGATACGTGATGTAGAACTTCCTTGCGAAAGCGTTATGCCGCCGCCGCCGACATTGAGATTGTAGCTTCCCATATTAAATGTCGTGGTACCGTTTGCCACTGTAGAACCGGTGATCTTCAGCTGATAGACAGTTCTGTTTCCATCAAGAGTCACCGTAAGATTATTATTGATTGTTGCGATGTCCGTCGGTCCGGGGTACCCGGAACCTTCAACATTATTCCCCGGATTTCCCCACGTCGCTCCAACACTCCAGCTTCCGGAAGCACTTGATGTAAATCCTGCCGCCGGTTGATTCGCAAGCGTCCAATTTGTTCCTAGCGATGTGAACCCAGATTGTTCAAACCATTTATTGACGAGATCAGAATTTGCTTTGCCCTGATTTGAATATACGCCGCTAATCTTTTCCCACACAGTCAAACTCGACGCTGTATTTCCGTTCAATTCCGCATCAAGATAATGCAAGCGCACCGTCGCTGAATATCCCGACCCGCCGCTTTCTGTCATTGAATATTCCCGCAATACAGCGTCAGTTTTCGCGCTCGGAGCCTGGCCGATGGTAATGCCAACGGTGAGCGACGTTGGCGGTGTGCCGGAAGCAAAAGTTATTGTCGTATATTGATTGCCAAAGCTGTACGAAACTCCCGTCAGCATTGTTGTTCGATTTACATTTCCGGAAACATCGCCTGTGCCCGATGTCGTCGCACTTGAATCCATCCACAACGTGTTTGCGCTCATCGAAAGTGTGCCGTTCAACGTCAGCACGCCGCGAATATTGATATTCGTATTTCCGGTTACAGTCCCGTTAGCAACAGTCACATTGTTCAATGTGTCAGTGCCGCTGATAGTAAACGAGGAGCCGCCGTTCATCGTAACGGTGCCGGCCGGATTAAACGCCGCGCCCGATGCAACATTCATTACTCCCGAAATACTGAAACTGCTCGACGAAGTCACCGGGCTTCCCGATGCACATGTTAAATTATAAAACGTCAGCGAGCCGGAATTCTGAATTGATGAACCGCCATTCATTGTCAATGTGCCGCCGCTCGCCGTTATGCTTCCGCTTGCAGTAACAATCAATGCAGTATCAACCGAAAAACTTGACGAGGTTGTCACTGTGCCGGAGTCTAGTAACGTTGCAAATTTCAAAACACCGGCGTTGGTAATTGTAGAAGTGCCAAGCATTGTAATTACTCCGCTCGCAGGACTCAAATTCCCAGACGCTCCGACATTAAGAGTTCCGTTCACTCTAAAACTCGTGTTCGACGTTACCGACCCGGCAATTGACAAAGTTGTAAATGTCAAAATTCCAGAATTTGAAATTGTAGAGCCGCCGCTCATCGTCACCGTTCCCGCAGGTGCAAATACCGCCCCAGAATATTCGTGTAGCGTTCCACTCACTCCAAAACTCGCTGCGGAAGTAACCGTTGCATTGCTGTCAATTGTGAGATTGGTAAAATTCAATGTCCCGCCCGACACAGCGATTGAACCTCCATTCTTCATCGTTATTGTGCCGCCCGGATTATTGAAAGTGCCGGCTACCGTTAACGTGCCGCTGACACTTGCTGTGGATGTACCGCTCACTGTTCCGCTGATTTTCAAATTTGAATAGACAAACGTTCCGGCAACTGTTGCAGAAGAATTTGTGTAGTCAACTGTTGAACCTGAAGCAATGCTTGTCGGAGCGAGCGAATAATTTCCGGTGAACGTTGAAGTGTTGACTTTCAAAATTGTTCCGGAAGAAAGTGAAAAAGCCGATGAGATCGTCATCAAATTATTCCCCGGATCGAATGTACCCGATTGCAACGTAAAATTTGTTACTGTCAAATTTCCCGCTGCCGTCGCTGTATTCCCTAACCCGACATTGATTTGTAACGTACCAAAATTTGAAGCGCCGATTTGCGGTGATGCGCCGGTCAACGCAACGGTTCCTGTCGCTGAAAATGTGCCGCCGGTTTTCTGCCATATTCCCGCACCGGAACCAGTCACAGTGATTGTCCGTCCGTTGTCTGAAAATGTACCGGCAGTCAATGCGAATTGCGAGCAGGATAAATTTTCCCCCGGCGTTGGCGACAAAGAAGTTGAGCCGCTGCTTGAATAAGTGAATCTTCCGCTCACAACAAGTCCTGTCGAAATCGTTTTGCCGCCGGTGCCGCTCAGTGTGAGATTTCCAAAAGACAAACTATCAACCGCTTGGGCGCCGCCCGAATAATTCACCATGCTTGTTGATCCCAGCAGCGGCACAAAGCCAGTTGGAAAACTTGTCGTTCCGACAAGATATAATGACGTCCCGCTTGCAACCTGAAACGTATCCGACACATTTCCAGAAATCGAATAGCCGCCGTTACTGAATAATCCTGATTGAATGCGGATATTTCCCGTAACATTGCTCGTCGTGATATTTGCGTTCGTTGTTACACCGCTTCCGCTCGTGTTGTTGATATAGACGTTGGCAAATGCAAAGCTCGAAACATTCAGCGTCTGGCCGCCTGCCGTTCCTGTGAAATTAACAATACCGGATATTCCCGGAGTAAATGTACCGGCACTGCTTTTTGTCAACGAGCCGGTCAGCGAAAGCGTACTATTCGCGCTCAGGCTCATGTCGAGCACAGCACGCAAAGCAGAAGATGAATTAAACGTGATGTTACCGTTCACGCTCAATGTACCACCGCTTATGGTAACCTGCGCAATTCGCGCGTCCGTCGTGCCGCCGGCAATCTGCACACCTCCCGTTCCTACGCTGAGAGTGTACGACCCAATCGCAAGCGTTGAAGTTCCATCTACTGAATGCCCGTACACGTACAGCTTTGTGCACGATTGATCTGCCGTAAGCGTCACCGTAACATTATTGCTGATGTTAGCAATATCATTCACACCCGGATAGCCTGATCCTTCGACATCATTGCCGCTGTTGCCCCATGTCGCTCCGCTGTTCCAATTTCCCGAAATTGCGGCATTGAATCCCAACGGACTTTGTTTGCTCAATGTCCATGTGCCGGCAATAGAAGTAATGGAAGCTTTCGATACCCAATTATTTACAAGATCGTTGGTTGTTTTCCGCTGATCAAGATATGGATTCACACCGACTTGTTGCCAGAGCGAAAGAGTCGAAGGGTCGTTACCGTTCAGTTCTCCTGATAGGAATCGCAATTGCGCTGTCGCTGAATACGAACCGCCGCCGGTTGTGGCAATAGTGTAATAGCGAAGAATCGCTTCCGGTTTTTCCGGCGGCGCCGAGCCTGTGGTAATATTTATTGTAATCGAAACAGGAAGCGTGCCCGAAGCAAAATTGATTGTTGTGAATTGACTTCCAAAACTGTAGGCGACGCCTGTTGATAATGTGCCGCTGCGCCGGACGTTACCAGTGACATCTCCCGTTCCGCTGATTGTTCCTGTCGTCCCTTGATCAAGTGTGTACGAGCCCATCACAAGATTGCCATTCAGTGCCAGCAC
>JAJYOI010000087.1 GCA_021796275.1 Bacteroidota bacterium | reverse complement strand
CGAACGATTACAAAGGGATGTGCAATCTGCGTTTCGATGATACCAACCCAAGCAAAGAAGAAGTGGAATATGTCGAATCAATTCAGCAGGATGTTCGTTGGTTAGGGTTCGATTGGGATGACAGATTATTTTACGCGTCCGATTATTTTGAAAAGCTCTACGGGTTTGCTATCAGACTGATTCAAAAAGGGAAGGCATACGTCTGCGATCTTTCTGCTGATGAAATTCGTCAGTACAGAGGAACGCTGACTGAACCGGGGAAAGAAAGTCCGTATAGAAATCGCACCGTTGAAGAAAACCTCGATCTTTTTCAGCGGATGCGGAGCGGAGAATTCCCCGACGGCTCGCGAACACTTCGCGCGAAAATCGACATGGCATCGCCAAACCTTAATCTCCGCGATCCGGTGATGTACCGCATTCTTCGTTCAACGCATCATCGTACCGGAGATTCGTGGTGCATTTATCCGACGTACGATTGGGCGCATGGGCAGTCCGATTCTATTGAAGGCATCACGCATTCGATCTGCACACTTGAGTTTGAAATTCACCGTCCGCTCTATGATTGGTTCCTTAACGCGTTAGAAATTCATCATCCCCGGCAAATTGAATTTGCGAGATTAAATCTGACATACACGGTAATGAGCAAGCGAAAACTGCTTGAGCTTGTTGAAGAACAGCGTGTCAACGGCTGGGATGACCCGCGCATGCCGACAATTTCAGGTTTGCGCCGCCGCGGATATACACCTGAGTCAATTCGTTTGTTCGCCGACCGTATCGGTGTTTCAAAAAATGAAAGCATGATTGATGTGGCGCTGCTTGAAGATTGTTTGCGAAGCGATCTCAATAAACGCGCAGCGCGCGCGATGGCAGTGCTTCATCCGCTCCGAGTAATTATCGAGAACTATCCGGATGGAAGCGTCGAAGATCTTGAGGCGGTGAATAATCCGGAGGATCCGGCAATGGGCGTGCGGAAAGTTCCATTTTCGAAAGTCATCTACATCGAACACGATGACTTTCGGGAAAATCCGCCAAAGAAATATTTCCGGCTTTCGCCCGGCATGGAAGTCCGATTGCGCTATGCGTATATTATCAAGTGTGTTGATGTTGTGAAAGACGAGAAATCGGGGGAAGTTGTAGAACTTCGATGTACGTACGATCCCGAAACGAAAAGCGGCTCTTCGCAAAGCGGACGAAAAGTGAAAGGGACAATTCACTGGGTGTCCGCGATGCACGCTATTGACGCAGAAGTCCGTCTGTATGACAGATTGTTTAGCGTTGAAGACCCGAACGGCGATGATTGGAAGGAATGTATTAACCCGCACTCCGTTGAAATTTTACGGAAGTGCAAAGTTGAACCGAGTCTCGCGGCGGCGAAACCGCAAGATCGTTTTCAATTTGAGCGACTCGGTTATTTCTGCGTTGATAACGATTCAAAAACAAACGCTCTCGTTGTTAATCGCGCCGTCACATTGCGCGATACCTGGTCGAAAATTGAAAAGGCATGAAAGAACTATGATGCCGGTACATTCGTTTCTCATTAGTGCGCCGGTGGTGTGGTTGACAATGCTTGCATCAAGTTTTATATTTTGCCAGCCTTTCAATGGTGTTCAATGAAAAAGTTCGACATTATACGGCTTCATAATGCGGTGTTTTACGCATACCACGGCGTTCTTTCCGACGAGCAGAATCTCGGCGGTAAATTTGAGATCGACGTTGAATTGCGCTGCGATCTTTCCGATGCAAAGCAAACAGATGCGCTTGAAAAGACGGTCAATTACGAAAAAGTCTATGCGTGCATGAAGAAAGTTGTCATCGGGAAAAAATTCAGATTGCTCGAAGCACTCGCTAACTCAATTGCCAACGGCATTCTGAATGAATTTCCACCTGTCCAGTCGCTTCTCATTCGCGTACGGAAACCGGGTGCTGCTGTTCACGGAGTGATTGACAGCGTCGAGGTTGAAATTGAACAATCGAGATAATGCGAGTCCCGAAGGGGTTCCTTCGGAGGAGTATAGTGTGGAGAATGTTTTTTTAGGATTAGGCTCGAATGTCGGTGAACGAATGGAGTATCTTCAGAAAGCAGTTGACGGTATCGCTGAATTTCCTGAAACCGACATCATGAAAGTATCGAGCGTCTACAAAACGGAACCGGTCGGTGTGAAAGAACAGCAGGATTTTTACAATGCTGCAGTATGGCTTGTCACGCGTTTAGGCGCACACGATTTTCATGCGCGGATGAAGGCGCTTGAACAAACGATCGGACGGCAGCGTACGTTTCGCTGGGGTCCGCGGGAAATTGATATTGATATTTTGCTCTTCGGCGACAGCATTGTGGATGAGGCGCTGCTGAAAATTCCGCACCGCGAAATGGCCGAGCGGCGATTTGTACTCGCACCGTTATCAGAAATTGCGCCGGATATCATTCATCCTATTTCGCGCGAGACCGTTGAGTCGCTTGCCGCGAAATGTACCGATACAAGCGCAGTAGAACGACTGACGAAGCAGCCCCTGACATTCTCATTCAGCATGAAGGAGTAATTGTGGAATTACCGCACACGGATATCCGTTACATTGCCATTGAAGGGGTGATTGGTGCAGGAAAAACAACGCTTGCCCGTATGCTTTCGGAGCGGCTTAATGCGCGCCTTGTTCTTGAAAAGTTTGAAGAGAACCCGTTTCTTGAACGTTTTTACGAAGATGCAGACCGGTACGCGTTTCAAACTCAGATATTCTTTTTGTTAAGCCGCTATCGCCAGCAGCAGGAATTGTTTCAGGCGGATTTATTTCACAATGTTCTTGTGACGGATTATATTTTCGACAAAGATAAAATTTTCGCGTACCTCAATCTTCAGGACGATGAGCTGAAACTGTACGAAACAGTCGTCACGGCAATCGAGAAGAATATTCCATCACCCGATATGGTGGTTTATCTTCAATCGAGCGTACCGCGGTTAATGAGCAACATCAAGAAACGCGGAAGAAAATTTGAAGAGAATATGTCTGAAGAGTATATCAAAGATTTAAACGAGGCATACAATTATTTCTTCTTCCGTTATAAAAATTCTCCGCTGTTGATTGTCAACTCAACGGAGATTGATTTTGTTGGCAGCCCCGAAGATTTCGAAAATCTGTATCAGGAAATTCTTCGCACCAGCCGCGCGCCTGTGGAATATTACAATCCGCCGGTCAAGAAGTTGAAGACCACGCCGTAGCGTGTGTAAGAGAGGAAAGTGCGTTATTTTATGTTCCGGTTTATCGTTTTTCTTATTTTCATTTTACTTGCCGCAAAACTGTTTGGCGCGGTAATCAAAGTGCTGCGCGATATCTTTGCTCCTCCGCGCCCGCAGCCGCCGCACGCTCACGCACCGTCTCCGCCGGCAGCGCAGAAGTACGACAACGTGCAGGACGCCGATTTTGAAGAGATTGGCGATAAGAAATAATCCTTCCAGCCGAGAATCATTCTCATGCAATCGCTCGAACAAGCTCTGAAGCGCATTGTCTATCGTGTGATTGCAAAGTTGCTTTCACCCCCTCCGGTATCTCCCGCACATATTCCTGTTGAATCATTTCGGAGAATTCTCATTGTCCGTCAGCATGATCAGCTTGGCGATCTGCTGATTGCAACACCGGCAATCCGTGCGTTGCGGATGAGATTTCCGAAAGCACATCTCGCCATCGTCGTGCGGGAATATACTGCTCCTATGATGAAAAATAATCCGAATGTAGATGAAGTGATAGTGTTCTATGAACGGCTGCAGCGGTGGAATCTTCATCGGGTGAAAACATTTTTGCGCGCCGTGCGTGCTAACGGCGGGTACGACTGTGCAATTGTTTTGAACACTGTTTCGCGTTCCTTATCATCGGATATGATAGCGTTACTCAGCAAAGCGAAATATATTGTCGGCTCTGATCATCTTAGACATGATCCTTTTTCCACAGAAAGAATATACAGTGTTATTGCCCACAGATCGCCGGAGCAGAAAACTGAAATCGAGCGCAATCTTGATATTGTACGTGCACTTGGAGCGGATGAAACAAATTTTGAGTATGATCTTATTCCAACAAGCGAAGAGCGAAGTAAGGCGGAAAATATTGTACTCTCACTCCGACTTCCCAAAGGCAAGCTGAACGCCGGGATGCATTTCGGCGCCCTTGACCCCACACGGTGTTTCCCGCTTCACAAGCTTGCCCAGGTGATTGATCTGATGATTGAGAGATTCGGCATGAATATTATTCTCATCACCGGGCCAAATGAAATAGAGCGGCGCGCTTTTCTTCTCGACCATGTTCATTATAAAGTGTTTTCGGCTCCGGTTATGCCGCTGCGCGTGATGGCGGCATTCGTGAACCATCTGCAATTATTTCTGTGCAACGACACCGGTACACTTCATATTGCGGCGTCGCAAAAGGTGCCGACGGTTTCGTTTCATGCGATGAACGAT
Source organism: Bacteroidota bacterium (assembly GCA_021796275.1). Lineage (GTDB taxonomy): Bacteria > Bacteroidota > Ignavibacteria > UBA10030 > UBA8401 > JAJYOI01. The sequence continues at coordinate 10,146 of JAJYOI010000087.1, read as the reverse complement.
CCTGCAATTTGGAAACCTCCGCATCCGCGCCACATTGCCGTGCGCGCCGACGATGCACTCATCACGTCTATTTCAATTGAGCAAGTTATGGATGCTATCGAGCGGGCAATTGCCGGAAGAAAATGAAGTGGGAAGTTTTTACACAAATTTTATGTTCATTCGAATCCTCACGCCTGTTCTTTGATTTTAGTCACTGATTCTATACAATGGGGAACTAACTTGCTGAAGAAAGGGTATTCCTTGTGAGGAACTTCGGAGCAATGACACTATGTGGTTTACATTATTTCTTTTTCTGATGTCGCTGCTGGTTGTTTTTCCAGCGCCGGTTGATATTCTCTGGTACGTGCAAATTGCTGTAACGGAATGGGGTTATGTCGTCGCAATTATTGCGCTGCTGCTTCTGCTCTTTTCATCATGGGATTCATGGAGAGGGCGCATCAAGGGCATTCTTAACATCATCACAATTATTCTTTCCATACTTCCTCTTGTTCAGGCGCTGCCGACGGCTGAATCTGTTCAAAGCGACAGCGTGGCAATCTGGGGGAATTCTTCCGAGGAAGCGAGCGTGCTGGATTATCCTTCATTGATGAAACTATTTCCATTTTCCGGTACCTACGAGACATTTCTTTATTCGAATGTTGATAATACTGAGTTGACGCTAAAATTTTACCAATCAATCGAACGGACCAAAGCAGCGCCGTGCATTGTCGTGATTCATGGAGGGATGTGGGACGGTGGCAGCAGCGAAGATCTTTCGCCGCTCAACGGTTATCTTACTGATCACGGTTATGCAGTTGCTGCTATTGATTACAGATTAGCGCCTAAGTGGAGATATCCTGCACCTTTGGAAGATGTCCGCACAGCAATCGCGTTTCTTCAGGGACATGCTGACAGCCTTGGAATTGACCCGCATGATTTTGTGCTACTCGGACGGTCCGGCGGCGGTCAAATTGCGTTGATGGCTGCATACACAATGAACGAATCGGCGATACGCGGAGTCATTTCATTTTATGCGCCTGCCGATATGGTGTATGCAGGAATGCATCCGGAAAATTCATTATCAACGGATTCAGAAAGAGAAATAGCGCAGTATCTCGGCGGAAGCTATGCAGCATCGCCTCAGTTGTATCGGAGTGCTTCTCCTCTTGAAAATATTTCTCCGCTCTGTGTGCCCACGCTGATCATTCATGGTGAACGCGATGAAATAGTTCCGTACGAGCACAGCATCCGGTTGGATCGAAAATTATCTGAAGCTCATGTGAAGCATCAGCTCGTAAGTCTGCCATGGGCAACGCATGAATGCGATCTTAATTTTTATGGATTGAGCGGACAGATTTCTGCGTATGCTGTTGAACGTTTTCTCGCTTCTGTAACAAAATAAAAGCAGCAGCCCCTTCTTCTTCAAAAAGATTCCGCAGTATTTTTTCTTCCTTGCCCGCCGCATCATTTTTGCGTAAATTCTTTCAATGCTCAGCAAGTGAATTGATATGGAAATTAACAAGCAGTATAAAGGAATAGTCGTATCGCACACGCATTGGGATCGTGCATGGTACTGGCCGTTCGAAAAATTTCGTGTGCGCCTTGTACACACGATTGATGACATCATTGATGTTCTTCACAGCACACCTTCCTTCAAATTTTTCACACTGGATGGTCAAACAGTTGTTCTCGAAGATTATCTCGACGTGAGACCGGAGCGCCGCTCAGAATTGGAACGTCTCATTACGTCGCATCGCCTGCTTGTCGGTCCGTGGTACATTTTGCCGGACGAATTTTTAGTGAGCGGTGAAGCTCTGATTCGTAACCTTATGCTTGGCCATAAAATTGCGAAACAGTTCGGCAGCGTGATGAAAGAAGGATATGTTCCGGATCCGTTCGGTCATATTCGGCAGATGCCGCAGTTATTGCAAAGCTTCGGCCTGCGCTCATTTATTTTTATGCGCGGCATGGGTCCCGAAATCGAAACGATCGGCAGCGAATTTTGGTGGGAAGCGCCCGACGGAAGCCGCGTGGTGGCAGTGAACCAGCGTGATGGATACGGGAATCTTGCATGTTGGGGATTTCCGTTCGAGTTTGGCGACTATCGGAATCAATCGCCTGAACGAGGCAGCGCGCTTCAGAAAGTTGTGAAGACTTTTGAAAGAATGAAAAAATATGCCCGCACCCCGTATGTATTATTCAACAACGGCGTGGATCATGTTCCTCCTCAGAGTGAAGTGCCCGAGCTTATCGCCTTTGTGAACGGGCGGCTTCATGAGCTTCGCCTTGTTCATGGCACATTCACAGATTTTGTTGATGCGGTACTTTCAACAACTGAAGGCACATTGGCAACTCATCGCGGCGAGTTGATTGGCAATTACCACCACCCCATACTGCTCAGCGTCTATTCAACAAGAATGTATTTGAAGCAGGCGAATTTTATATGCCAGAATCTGCTTGAAAAATATGTTGAGCCGATTGTCGCATGGACCGCGCTTGAGGCTAAACGTGAGTACTCGCATTTTGCGTGGAGTGCCTGGAAAGAGTTGATGAAAAATCATCCGCATGATGATATTTGCGGATGCGGCGTTGATGATATCCATCGGGATAATGTGCTGCGATTTGAACAGGTTCGCCGGACGGGAGAATTTGTTTGTGATCAGGCATTCGTTGATCTTGCACGGTCTGTGAATACGTCTGCGAAACAGGGAAAGCCCATCTTTATTTACAATCCGGCGAATTGGAGCCGCAGCGAGGTCGTTCGCTGCGATATCCTTTTTCGCCGCGGTGATCCGCTCGCGAAAAAGTTTTCGATCATCAATTCATCAGGAAGAAATGCTTCTTTTGTTATCTGTTCACGATCTTCTTTGTATCGAATGGAAGTGCTGAAGGACGCAGCATACGATGTTGTGACGGTGGATGTTTTTGTTGAAGATATTCCGCCGAACGGTTATACAACGCTCTATGTTCAACACGCGAAAGCAGCGGAGCGACACAAGCATGTGCGTGCAACTCCGCGTCTGTTGGAAAACGAGATGCTGCGTGTCGCAATTCTTCCGAATGGCTCGCTTCACATAACGGATAAGAGCACGCAGTGCATCTATGAAGGGTTGCTCGTGTACGAAGATACGGAGGATGCCGGCGATGAATATACATATTCTTGGGCAGATAAATCACGAACGATCACAACAGACCGCGTTCGCCCTGTAATTCGCTTAGTAGAGGAACATGCGCTGCGTGCGACTGTGTCAATTTCTGAGGAACTCGAAATTCCTGCCGGACTTAACGCGCGGCGTTCCGGTCGTTCCGCGTCAACCATAAAATTGCCCGTCAAGACATATCTTACACTCACTGCAGGTTCGAAGCGGCTCGATGTCAGAACTGAAGTGAACAATGCGGCGAACGATCATCGTCTGCGCGTCGTGTTCAGGACCAACATTGCTTCTTCAACGGTCTCAGCGGCAGAACATTTCGATGTTGTTGAACGCGAACATTCCTCTGAGAAAAAACCGACGCGCAAAAACAGATTTGAATATTATGGCACGCGGCATCATGATGAATTCGTCAGTATCAATGATGAATGCGCGGGTTTGATGATTGCCAACAAGGGCATTCCCGAGTACGAAACGATTCGTACGAAAAAAGGAATCATCATTGCGTTGACACTTCTACGGTGTGTGGGGCAGCTTTCGCGCGATGATTCTATCACGCGTCCGGTGCAGGCGGGACCCCAAATTCCGACGCCGGAGGCTCAATGCCATGGATTCCACACGTTTGAATTTTCAATTATTCCGCACCGCGGCTCATGGGAATCGTCGCACGCATTTCGCGACGCGTTCAATTTTGTGTCGCCATTGAAAGCATTCAACGCTGAAAAATCGTCCGGTACGTTGCCTGACCGCCTTAGTTTTGTAACGATTGAACCGTCTGCGCTGGTTCTGAGCGCGATTAAACGAAGTGAAGACAAAACCGGAACTGTCGTTCGCTGTTACAATATTTCCAACGGATTTACCGAAGGGATTATCACCGCTCATCGCCCGCTGTTGCGCGCTGATGTGGTTACGCTGAATGAAGAGTTGATCGAATCACTCCCCGTGATGAATGAAACGCACGTGAAAGTGAAAGCAGTGCCGAAAAAAATTCTCACACTAAAGTTCACTTATAAATAGGAAGCTCATGCTCACCGGAATTCTGCTGGTCTTGATTTTTCTTGTCATGGCAGTGTTGATGTTTCTTCGCAAACTGCCGGTGCTTATTGCCCTTCCTTTAATGGCGGTGGCGATTGCGGTGGTCGGCAATATTTCGCTTTCGGAAATTCTTACATCGGTGATCGGCAAAGGCGCAATCCGGCTGGCGGAAGCATACACGGTGACGATGTTCGGAGGAATGTTGAGCTTCTTTCTGCAAAAGTCCGGTGTAGCGGAAAGTTTTATTAAAAAAGGAGCTGAACTTGCCGGAGACGATCCGTGGAAAGTCGGTGTTATCATGCTGCTGCTTATCACCGTTCTTTTCACGACGCTTGGAGGATTGGGCGCGATTATTATGGTGGCTACAATTGTGCTGCCGATTATGGCGTCGGTTGGTATGACGCCGATTGTTATAGGCGGATTATTTTTGATCGGATTGAGCACAGGCGGAATTCTCAACGCAGGAAATTGGGCGGTGTATATTGGCGTTCTTCATCTTGATGTAACCACGGTAAGGAATTATGCACTTCTCTTGTTTGTCGCATCGTTTGTGTTCGCGCTGGTTTTCATAACGATTGAATTGTGGCGCGGCAGGCAAATAAAATCACTGCAAAAATATATTATCCGCGGCACGATCACGATCGCGATACTTGCTGCTGTGGGATTTGCCGCCTCACAAATTCCTGCAGACCAATTTAACGGTGCTGTCGGCAAGAGCATGTCAGTTCTCGGCACAATTCTCGAATACGTTCTTCTTGTTCTCGCGATTATTGTTGCTGTAAATATTGTGTGGGATATGATAAGAAAAAAGAATCGCGCTGTAGTCCAGTGGTACGCGTATTTCATTCCGATATTGCCGCTTGTTCTCATCCTTGTGTATCAAATTAATTTCATCACGGCGTTTTCGATTGCTGTTGCGTACGGTTACATTGTTACATTTCGAAAAGGAAGCCTCAATATGCTTACGCAATCGGTGATTGAAGGCAGCGCAAGCGTAATCCCAGCGGTGATTTTGATGGTGGGAATCGGGATGTTGCTCAATGCGATTATCGGTCCTATAGATTTTTCGCAAACTCACGGCGGAGCCGAGTGGCCTGTTATTGCGTATCTTCGCCCGCTTATTGCCGAAACAATTCCCGGAGGTTGGGTCGGCTATGTTTTGCTTTTCACGCTGGCAACTCCGCTGGCGCTCTATCGCGGTCCGCTCAATGTTTGGGGACTTGGATACGGACTTGCAGCGGTGATGATGGCAACAGGAAAGATCGGCGCCGCACCGATTATGGCGATGTTGCTTTCCGTCGGACAGGTTCAGGGAGTGTGTGACCCGACGAACACACAGAATGTGTGGCTGTCAAATGAATTGAAGCTGGATGTTCAGCAGGTGATGTGGCGGACGCTGCCGTACATGTGGGCGCTTTCATTTGTTGGATTGCTTATTGCCGCTTTCCTTTTTTATTGAGTGTAGGTCGCGGCAAATGTTTCAGCAAAAATATGAAACTTCGGAACAGATGACTTTAATTTTTATGATATCGTATGCGACGGCTCATTCGAACTGAACATTATGATGTAGTTGTTGTCGGGGGCGGGCCTGCTGGTGTGTGCGCTGCCGTTGCTTCCGCGCGCCGCGGTTTGAATACATTGCTGGTTGAGCAGTATGGTTTTCTTGGCGGAATGGCGACAACGGCATATTTTCAGCCGTGGCGCGGATTTCATTCGTACGGAAAACAAATTGTCAATGGTATTGCGCAGGAAATTGTTGGCCGGCTGCAAAACATGAATGGAAGCCCTGGCCATGTCATTGATCCGGGAGGAGTCAGCTTTTCCGTCACGCCATTTGATCCTGAGATGCTGAAATATGTGCTGCAGGAATTTTTGTTGGAAGAAAAAGTCACCCTTCTTTTTCACACGCAATTTCTGAATGCGGAGAAGAAGGAGCGTTCTATCGCCTCGCTGCTTGTTCATTGCAGGGAAGGAGACGTGCGCCTTGAAGCGCGATTTTTTATTGATGCGACAGGAAACGGAAATGTTGCTGTATCGTGCGGCGCCGATGTTGTGGCGCATCATTCGCCGGTGTCGTATCGTTTTGTGATGACGAACGTTGACACAAATGCGCTCATAGAATATTTTCAAAAGAACCCGCACGAGTTTTCGAACGGCGGAACGAATAATGAGCGGCGTCATCTCAGCGTAAAAGGATTTTCCTCATTGACGAAGATGTGGCGTGATGAGTCGCCGGAGCTTTCGGCATTTGATTCCATTGAGCTTGACGGTACAATCCGCACTGGCGAAATTATCGTGTCGATGATTCACTTGCCTGTCGTGTCGGCTGAAGACGTCGAAAGCCTGACGAAAGCCGAATTGCGATGCCAGCAGCTGGCTCCACGCGCCGCAGAATTTTTAGTGCGGCGCTGCCCGGGATTTTCGTCTGCCAGAATTCTTGTGACGCCGCCTCAGTTTGGATTTCATTCAGTCCGGCAGGTTTGCGGCAAAATTACAATCACCGATACAGACGTGATGTCGGAACGGTCATTTTCTAATGTTATGGCGACGTGTGCGGTGCCGGGCAGAATGAAAGCAGTGTTTCAAATTCCTCGTGAAGCGATGGTGCCGCCGGCTGTGGACAATCTGATTGTCACCGGCAGAGCAATTTTTCCTCCGACAGCACTTTTTTCCACGAACAATCAGCCAGCAAGTATGCGGTTAGGCGAAGCCGCCGGCGCATTAGCGGCAGAGAGAATCCATGACAAATCTAATTGAAACATTAAAAGGAGGCGTTGTCGTTTCGTGTCAATCGGAAGGAGACGATCCGTTCAATCGTTCTGATTATCTTGCGGCGTTCGCGCAAGCCGCAGAGATGGGAGGAGCCGCCGGTATTCGTGCGCAGGGAGCGGAGAACATTAAAGCGATACGTTCATGCACTTCGCTTCCGCTGATTGGAATCATCAAAGGCAGTTATGATGATAATTGGGTTTTGATTACGCCGGATTTTTCTGACGTAAAAAATATTCTTTCCTCAGGCGCAGATATTGTTGCGCTTGATGTGACGAAGCGTGTGCGTCCGAACGGCATGGATGGGTTGACATTTCTTGAACACGCCCGCCAGCAGTTTGATGTTCCATTGATGGCTGATGTTGCCACTTTAGAAGAAGGCATTCGCGCCGATGAGTTGGGCGCGGATATCGTTTCAACAACGCTTTCCGGTTATACGCCATATACCGAGTCCGGCGCAGCCGACGGTCCGGATTTCGATCTGATTGAACAACTGTCATCGGAAATTTCTGCACCGGTCATTGCTGAAGGAAGAATCTGGACACCGGAAGATGCGGCGCATGCAATAGCGTGCGGCGCGTATGCGGTGGTGATTGGAACAGCAATCACTCGTCCGCGCTTGATCACCCGCCGCTTTGTTGATGCTGTAAGAAATTTTTCTCATTAAAAATGAACACAAGCTATGATGTCATTGTTGCCGGGGCGGGGATCGCAGGAATTTCTGCCTCTATTGCTGCGGCACGTTCAGGTGCGCGGACATTGCTTGTTGAACGTTACGGATTTGTTGGCGGCATGTCCACTGCAGGAATGGTTTCCCCGTTCATGAAGTATTCAATTCAGGATGGAGAAAAGATCGTGCCGTTGGTCGGCGGAACTTTTGAAGAGATCAATCTGCGGATGGCGGCCATCGGAGGAATGATTGAGAACGGTTTCAGCGCGCTGGCATTCAAGCGGGTGGTGAATGAAATGCTTCTTGATGCCGATGTTGCCGTTTTGCTTCACACGATCATCGTTGATGTGAGGCGGGATGAGAGAAAGCTTCAGGGCATTGTCATTCAAAACGGTATTGGGACAAAATATATCTCCGGCAAGGTATTTATTGACACCACTGGCGACGCCGATGTGTTGTACTTAAGCGGCGCACCGTGGGTGAAAGGAGATGAGAAAAGCGGACTGCTTCAGGCGATGACAACGTTCTTTCGTCTTGGCGGCATTGATCTTGCAAAAGCCGTTGATGATGTTCACATGCATCCTGATCAGTATTTTGAATGGTCCACAAAAGTGTATCATCCGGAGAGAATTGTTTCCATCGGAGGTTATCACGATATTGTGAAGCGGGCAAAAGAGCGCGGCGAAATACCGAGTGCCGTTCAATATTTTTTCTTTACGTCATTGCCGGGCTACGGCGAAACGTCGTTCAATACGACAAATATTCTCGGGCTTGACGGTTCGTCTTCCATTGATTTGACAAAAGCAGAAATTGAAGGACGGCGGCAGGCTATGAAGTCGTTTGCCGTTATTAAGCGTGAATGTCCGGGATTTGAAAATTCATATTTGATTGAAACCGGCGTACAAGTTGGAGTTCGTGAGACACGCCGCGCTGTTGGCGATTATGCGGTGACTGGAGCCGACGTACGCGGCGGAGCACAATTCCGCGATGCCGTCGCCCGCGGAAATTATGGAGTTGATATTCACGGCCAGAAAGAAGAAAAATCTGTCATGGAATATCTGGCGGAAGGTCAATACTATGAAATTCCGTTGCGTGCGCTGATTGTGCGTGATGTTGATAATGTGCTGACTGCGGGACGGTCGATTTCATCAACACGTGAAGGGCATGCTGCATTGCGCATTCAAGCGACATCCGCTGCCACGGGCGAAGCTGCAGGCACTCTCGCTGCAATGGCATCGCTTAGCGGCGGTGACGTTCGCGCTGTTCCAAGTGAAAAAGTTCAGGAAAGACTTCGCCAGGTTGGAAATATTTGACAAGGAGGTACATTATGCCGTACTGTCCAAATTGTAAAACAGAATACAATCCGGGTGTACTGCACTGTCACGATTGCGGCGCTCAGCTTGTTGATACGCTGGACAATAATTCGCCTGCGGTGCCGTGCGTTCGTTGCGGCGGTGACGTTACGCCTGACAGTGACTTTTGTGTTCATTGCGGGACGCTGCTTTTTGGGAAAAAATCACAGTGTGAAACTCATCCGGAGCGCGGCGCTGTTGCTGTATGCGTTCTTTGCCGTCGTTTGATGTGCAGTGATTGTGCGAAAGAAATTAACGGACGTTCTTTTTGTGAGGAACACAGGAAAGTTGAAGTTGAAGAAGAGTGGGTGTTGGTCTTTCAATCGGTGGATTTTTTTGAAGCATCAGTTGTCCGGACAAAGCTTGAAGGAGCGGACATCACCGTGTCTGCGCAGAATGAACACAGCATCGGCTATCTCGGCTTTATGGACACGCCGATTGGAAGAACAAATCTCGAACATCCGGTAAAAATTTTTGTTCCGTTCGATCAATATGTTGTCGCAGCGCAATTGCTTCTTGAGAATGGGACATAATGAACGACACATCTTCTGCAATTGCGTTTGGAACCGATGGCTGGCGCGGAGTGATGGGGGAAACCTTCACCGAGGACAATGTTCGCCGGGTTGCGGCAGCATTTGTCCGATGGCTTTCTGAAAAAAAAACAACTTCAGCAGAGACGGCTGTTGCAATTGGTTATGACGGAAGGAAAGATTCACGCCATTTTGCAGAATTGTTTTCCGGCGTGTTAACATCGGGCGGAATCAAAGTTCTTCTGAGTGCTTCCATTGTGCCGACTCCTGTTCTTTCTTTTGCCACAAAGCATTTCCACTGTGCGGCGGGCGTAATGATCACCGCCAGTCATAATCCGCCGAAATACAACGGCGTTAAATTCAAAGCATCGTACGGTGGACCATTCATGTCAGAAGGAACGAAATCGGTGGAGTCGTTTCTTTCCTCAGTTAAGCATCGAAATTTCACAGTCTCCGCAGGCGGGAATGTTGTCGAAATGGACTTTCTTCCGGATTATTTGAAATACCTTGAATCTCTAATTGATTTTTCCTTGTTGCGTTCGTTTGCCGCCGATCCGAAGAATCGTGTTGGAAAGCTTTTTGGGACAAGCGTTCTGATTGATTCGATGGGCGGTGCAGGTCAAACTATTCTGGAAGATATCCTGGTCCAATGCGGCTGG
>JAJYOI010000086.1 GCA_021796275.1 Bacteroidota bacterium | reverse complement strand
CATCATATTATTTTATTCTTCTTTCCGTTTTCACCGAACTGTATCTGGAGAAACGGCGTGCAGAGTTTCTTTCCGCGGGATTTTTCATTGTGTACGGTTTTTATCTTTCTTATGTAGGATATTTTTTATTACCGGCGGTTGGGCCGCGGTTCACGTTGTACGACTTCAGCTCGCTGAACCATGATCTGCCGGGACTTTTTCTCACAAACTTCCTGCGCGATTTTGTGAATACCGGAGAATCAATTTCGAAAGGCATGGCAAATGCAGCGGCGTTCGCGCAGCGCGATGTATTTCCGAGCGGGCACACACAACTGACGCTGCTGTCATTGTATCTTGCATTTCATTTTCGTCTTCGTCTCCGGTGGGTGCTGCTCGTATTCGGTTCGCTGCTGATTATTTCCACTGTTTATTTGCGGTATCATTATGGCATAGATGTTCTTGCCGGCGTTTTGTTTTTTCTCTTCACGATTTGGAGTGCAGGAAAGCTGGAAGGCTGGTGGGAAACAAGGAAGCATAGGCTGTGAACATTGGCTTGCCTTCGAGAGTAATTTTTTGTATTTTATTGCCGTTAAAAAAAAGCCCGCCGCAGCGGGCTTTTGATTCTTTGTAAGCATCACGGTGGCCATAGTTCAGTTGGTTAGAATGCCAGGTTGTGGCCCTGGATGTCGTGGGTTCGAGTCCCACTGGCCACCCAAGCGAGTTAAAAATTATGATTGATATCTTGTTCGTTTTTTCGAAAGAAGCGCCGTTAATTTTTAGTCTATAATTTTTTTATTTGTTATTGTCCCCATCGTCTAGAGGCCTAGGACCGGAGCTTTTCAAGCTTCTAACACGAGTTCGAATCTCGTTGGGGACACAAGAAAATCCAAAAATGCAAAATGAAAATATGAGCACGTAAAGTTTTTTCCTTTTGTATTCTTCAGTTCTTTGGGGCTCTTCTTTTTTTCGGCATTCTCAACTCTTCCTATCGTGTACTTACTGTAGTTTCTCATTCATCTGCTGTAATTTAAGAATTACTCTTTTCGCCTGATTGTCATTCCGGATCAATTTTCTTACTGTGTAATAGTGATTGCAGACGCTGGAAAAAATGTTTCACACAAAAGCGTCTCACTTTCGCAGGCTCAGTGAAAGAGGTACAGAATAGGCAAGGATGGAGATGTTCTGTAAGAGGATAATCAACAACTAAATTCAAAACTTTTTTAGCGAAAGGAGATTTCTATGAAACGTTGCAGCGTTCTTGTTACCATTTTTACAATAATAGCTTTTCCTTTTTCTCTTTTTGCGGCAACACCCGGCAATGGAACACTAACGCCGTCTGCGACGGGAGGTGCTTCCAGCATAAGCTGGACGGGCGGGCCTTATACCGGGGTTACAGCAGACCCGTCGGTTTGCACTCCGCTCACCTGCGACGAATTTTTTCTCACGGTGAATATTGATTCTTCGGTCTATACAACGAATCCTGATTTCAGCGTTCGTGTTCATATTTCATGGGCAGACACGCCAAACGATTTTGATTTGTATGTGTACGATGCAAGCGGAAATCTTGTCAACTCGTCAGCACAAGGCAATACAACCTTTGAAGAAACAGACTTGGGGCAATTGACATCGGGAACGTATCGCGTACAGGTTGTCGCGTTTACCACGGTGAACGAATTGTATTCCGGAATTGCGTCAGTCGGACCGCCCCCAGTTGATCAGGAACGGCTGGCGAGGTATCGAACTGGAAAGTTTTCATTCACACAGCCAAAAGAAATGCTGGGACCTAACGGTGTAGTTTTTGGAGTTCAGGATTTGGAACCTCGTTCGGCGTACGATACGTCGGGAAATATCTATGTAGCGGCTATTCAAGGAATTCCGGCAGGAACCGACGTGTGGAAATCTACCGATGCCGGTACGTCCTTCACTTATCTTGGGCAACCTGACGGTGCGCAAGCCGCATCGGCAATGGCAGGCAGAACTCCCGGAGCAGGCGGAGGAGATGAGGACATAGCCGTGGGATCAACGGGGAAAGTGTATGTCACGTCACTTTGGCTTGGTTCGGTTACAATGAGCAACTCCTTTGACGGGGGAACAACGTGGCTCGTTAATCCCGTTTCTACGACGGTACCGCTTGATGACCGGCAATGGATTGCGCCGTATAAAGACAACGAAGTGTATCTAACGTTCAAACAACTCGGCGTGCTGCTCACCGGCACTGAAAGTATTTTTGTTCTGAAATCGTTCGACGGCGGATTGACGTTCCCTCAAATCACCGAAGCGACGGTTCCGGAATTCGGTGTGCAACCGGATGATCAAGGGAATATTGCCGTTGATCAAAACAACGGAAATGTCTATACGGTTTTTATCGGGCATCCGGGCAACTCCGTGTATGTCGCGCGTTCCACCGATGGAGGGAAATCATTTACGCTGCTGCTCGTTCATCAAGGCCCGGTCGGTGTATCGTACCAAAATGTTTTTCCAATCGTGGCGGTTGATCGGGGAAGCAATGTGCATGTGGTGTACTCCAATGGAACGAACGTCTATTTGACAAGTTCGTCCAATCAAGGGACGGGATGGACTGCACCGGTACGGGTCAACAACGGGATGGAAACAAAGACGGCGCTCTCGCCGTGGATTGATGCAGGCGACGCCGGTAAAGTTGATATCATGTGGTGGGCAACGCCGTCAGCAAACAGCCTTGCGAGCGACGCTCAATGGAAAGTCTATTTTGCCCAAACACAAAATGCATTTGCCAAAACGCCGACGATTTCGGAAAATGCAGCGACAGGAGTTTTTCACACCGGGCCAATTTGTGTGAACGGAACCGGATGTGCTTCAGGTACGAGAGACCTTGCGGAATATGCTTCTACCACAGTTTATCAGGACGGAACTGCAATGATTGTTTATCCGGATAATCAGCAAACATCGAACCCGCTTACGTATTTTGTGAAACAGACAAGCGGCCCGGTTGTAATTTCATCGCAGCCGCACGAAATTGAAAAGAAAACTGCGCCGCAGGTAGTAGCCGCAAGGGTTCCCGATCACTTTGCACTTGAACAGAATTATCCGAATCCGTTCAACCCAAGCACAACAATTTCGTATGCTCTGCCGACAAACGGCTTTGTGCAGTTGACGGTGTACAATTTGCTTGGGCAAGAAGTCTCCTCGCTCGTGAACGAACAAAAAGATGCGGGAGTGCACTCGGTTCGTTTCGATGCATCACAATTACCAAGCGGGGTCTATTTCTACAAGTTGGTTGCCGAGGAAGGATTATTTGTCAACGTAAAACGCATGGTCATTATGAAATAGCTGAAAATCCAGAAAAGGTATTGTCTCCAATAATGTAGAGCGGGGAACGGTGACGGGCTTCATGAGCGTTAGAATAAAAGCGCGAATGAAGCCCTTTTTATTGGTGCGTATATGAGCCCCGCCTCAACGGTGGAGCTTACCGTAGAATTCTTCAGCTGTTACGCACATCACTTTTCGGACTTGATTCTTATCTAACCTGCAAATATCTTTTGATTAATCCAGAAGCCGAGCACCTGTTCAAATTTGCCTCATTAATTATTACTAGAGATATATGGAGATGGATTCCCCTCTTTATCGTAGTCAAGAAATTACTCACATCAACGGATTGTCTGTGGTGAGGTATTTTCTTATATCAACACATACTGTGTTTACTGTAATCACCATTGATAGTGAGTAAATCTTAGTGAGAATGATGAGGTCTCAGAAAGTATAATTATTTCATTATGAACCAACACAATCATAAGGAGTCCAAATCCATGTCGAAATCCAATAAAGAGGTTGATGTGAAAAAAGTTACCGAACCGGTCCGCGGCGAAACGACTGCGGCGCTCTTGCGGGAACTTGTTGCCCACCTCAGGCAAAACCGAACACAACTTCGCCAGGAATGGGCGAGGCGTATCACGGAAGCAAAACTGCTGACAGCAATGAGTCAGGAAGAAATCTTTGCGGAAGCGACAGCCGTATACGACAACTATGTTGAAGCTCTCGAAACGGGAACGTTTGAGGCTTTGCAAGGTTATGCGCGCAACCTGTCCGAACGTATTATTCCGCGTGGTGTTGAGACGCATGAAGTCGTCGGCATCGTGCTGCTGCTGCGTGACGTGCTTGCACGCTCGCTGTTCGCAAAGTACCAGCATGACTTTGCTCTTCTGAACCGCATTCTCGATGCGTACGAGCCTGCCGCGAACAGAATTGCAAATACGGTGGCAGTCGGTTTCGTTCAGGAACGTGAGCGTACGATTCGCCAGCAACAGGAAGCTATCCGCGAACTTTCCACTCCTGTTCTTCAGGTTCGTGAACGGTTGCTCATTCTTCCTATCATCGGCGTTATAGACCCACAGCGCTCGCGGCAGTTGACTGAACAATTGCTGCGCGGTATCCGAACAAACCGTGCGAAGGTTGTCGTTATTGATATCACGGGCGTCGCGGCAATGGACTCTAATGTTGCCAACGGATTGGTGCAAACGGTTGAAGCGTCGCGGTTGTTAGGTGCAACGGTTATCGTTACCGGCTTGTCTCCCGAAATTGCTCAGACACTTGTTACCATCGGCGTTGATCTGACAAAGATGAATACTGTTGGTGATTTGCAAGGTGGTATTGAAGAAGCAGAGCGGCTTCTCGGCGTCAAGGCTGTGCCTCTTTCTCTCATCGAGCCGCAAACAAAATCTTGATAAAGGCAAAACATGGAAGTTCCTATACTTAAGCAAGGTGATTTTCTCATTGCTACTTTTCAAGCTGCCCTTACCGATGAAGATCTCTTGCAATTGCAGGACGCCTTAGTTGCGCGTGTCGGCAAATTTCGTTCGCACGGTGTTATTGTTGACGTTACGGCGCTCGATGTTATGGATTCATTTGCGGCGCGCACACTTCGCGCATTAGCGCACATGGTACGGCTGCGCGGTGCAGAGACCGTCATCGTCGGCATTCAGCCGGAAGTTGCGTTTGCAATGGTGCAGTTAGGTTTGTCTCTCGAAGGTGTGCCGACAGCACTTGATCTTGAAGAAGGACTCGCACAATTGATGAAAGCCTCTGAACGCAAAGGAGCTACGTTCCGTGGACGGTGAGATTCGCGTTCCCATAGATTCGGACGCAGATATCGTTATTGCGCGTCAACAAGGAAGAGCACTGGCAGAACGGCTCGGGTTTTCAGCTACTGACCAAACAATTATTGCCACTGCTATTTCTGAAGTTGCGCGTAATATCATCAAATTTGCAAAACGCGGCGAGATTGTTTTGAACAAAGTGATGAAAAATCCTGAACACGGCATTGCAGTAACTGCACGCGACCAGGGACCGGGAATTGCCGACATACAACTTGCGTTGCAAGATGGGTACAGCACAGGAAACGGGCTGGGTATGGGCTTGCCCGGGTGTAAACGGTTGATGGATGAACTGGAAATCAAATCCTCAAAAGGAAATGGGACAATAGTTACAATGAAAAAATGGACAATGTAGCTGGAACATGCCGAAACAAACAGTACAAAACATATTAGAAGTAGGAATCGCGTCGTATATTCTTCCCGGTCAATCAGAGTCGGGCGACAGGTACATCGTGAAACAATTTGACGAGGGTGCACTAATAGGCGTCATAGACGGGCTTGGTCACGGTAATGAAGCGGCAATCGCTGCAAAAGCGGCTGTGAAAGTTTTGGAACAATTTGCTCATGAGCCGACGATTTCCCTTATTCGACGAGCGCATGAAACATTGAGATCAACGCGCGGTGTGGTGATGAGCATTGCACGATTCAATATTAGTGAGAACACGATGACATGGTCGAGCGTGGGAAATGTTGAAGGAGTGCTTTTCCGTGCGGATCGAAACACTGTTCCGAATAGAGAAATTGTTCTGCTTCGCGCCGGCGTTGTCGGGTACCAACTGCCGCAGTTGTATGCCTCTGTCCATCCGATATCACCCGGCGATACACTCATTTTTGCAACGGATGGAATACGAAGTGGATTCTACGATTCAATCTCGGCTCAAGACGTTCCTCAGAAACTCGCTGATAAAATTTGCGCACAGTCAATCAAAAAAAACGACGATGCGCTGGTGTTAGTCGTGCGATATCTGGGACGAAAATTATGAAACTGACATTGATAGATATTCAAGAGCAATTCGCTGTCGCATTGAGCGATTACCTTGCGGGCAAAGGAGAAGGAGCGTTACAGCAAGCGTACGAATTAGGACGAAATGCAATAGTCGAAGGGTATAGTTTTCTCGATCTGCTCAAAATTCATGAAGAGGCAATCGGTGCGCTTCTTGAAGATTCGGGTCATGTCCATCAAAGCGTAGAAATGATGACGTCTGCGACGCAATTTCTTGCCGAGGTTCTCTCTCCATTTGAAATGACTCACCGCGGTTTTCGGGACGCAATCGAAGAGTTGAAGAAGCAGGCGAACGAACTTACCGCAATGAACAGACAATTGGAGGCGGAGATCAATGAACGCGCAGAAGCGGAAAGGAAGCTGCGCAATTCTGAAAAGCTGTACCGCACTCTGGTGGATACCGCGCGTGATCTCATTTACACGCTTTCCACCGACGGTGTTATTACATCTCTTAATCCGGCAGTCGAAAGTTTGACAGGCTGGGAGCGCTCGGCGTGGGTTGGTAAATATTTCGCTCCTATTGTCCACCCGGATGACTTGGCATTGGCAGCAGGAGAATTCGGGAAGGTGCTTGCCGGCGAGGTGTCGGATGTTTTTGAAGTGCGTGTGAGGACGAAACGGGGCGAATATCTTGTCGTAGAATGTATCACAACGCCGCAACTTCACGAAGGGCAAGTTGTTGGAATGCTCGGCATTGCCCGTGATATTACCGCCCGCAAACGGGCAGAAGAGCAGTTGCGGCAGAACGAAGAACAATTTCGCCTCATCACCGAAAACATTGCCGATCTTGTCGTGATGCTTGATACGAACGGGCATGTCATCTACAACAGCCCATCGTACCGATCGCTCATCGGCTTTTCCGCGTCGGACAGAAATGCCGATGCTTTTCAAAATATTCACCCGGATGACCGCGAGCGCGTCAGAAATATTTTCTATGAAACTGTGAACACCGGTGTCGGACAACGGGCAGAATATCGGTTTGTCCGGCGGGATGGTACGATCCGGTATATTGAATCGCAGGGAAGCGTGATCTGTGATCGTGAAGGAAAAACGGAAAAGGTGGTTATTGTATCACGCGATATTACCGAACGAAAGCTTGCCAATGAAAAGCTTAAGGAAAGAGAGAAACAGCTCGCCGTTGCGCAGCAGATCGCGCATATCGGGAGCTTCGAGTGGCATATTGCGTCGAACAAAGCGTATTGGTCTGAAGAACTCTACCGGATATTTCATGTAGCGCCCGGTGAATTTCAAGGAACGTTCGAGGCATATATGGAAAGGATCCACCCTGACGACCGGATAATGGTGCGCGGGAATATTGAAGAAACGCTGCGAACATACGCACCGTTTCGGTCGGAATATCGGATTCTCTTTCCCGATGGAACAATCCGCAACGCAGAAGCCCACGGAGAAATGGTGTTCGATGAACAAGGGAAACCTCTGAAATTGGTAGGAACATGCCAGGATATTACCGAACGAAAACTCGCCGACGAAGCTGTCCGCGCTCTTGCGAAAAGAGTGGTGAAAGCGCAGGAAGAAGAACGGCGGCGCATTGCACGTGAGCTTCACGACAATATCTGCCAGCGATTGAGCGCCATTAAGCTTCACATGGAAGCATTGGAAGAAGGCGTTGCAAACAAGAGAACAGGCTTCTTCAAGCAGCTTCAACTGATGAAGAACCAAATTGGCGGCACGATCAATGAAGTGCGCGGGATTTCTGCAAACCTCCGCCCAACAACGCTTGACGATCTTGGATTAGTCACCGCGTTACAGCTTCTCTGCCGCGAGTTTGAAAAGACGCACGAGATCAAAATCTCCTTGAACGTTCAGGGAGTGGAAAAGTCGATGCTGGATATTCACAAGGAGACGGCGCTGTACCGCATTGCGCAGGAAGCGTTTGAAAATATTGCAAAACATGCAAACGCAAAGAATGTTTCGCTCGATCTTTACACAAGAGATTCGGTGATTGCGATGTCGATTGAAGACAACGGAAAAGGTTTTGACCCGGTGAAACTTCCGCAGCGGAAAGAACATTCCGGATTCGGGCTGATGAACATGAAGGAACGATCGCTGCTCCTCGGCGGCACGTTTCAGATTTCTTCAAGTCACGGCAAAGGAACCAAAGTTCATTTAGAAATTCCATTACACTCAAGGTAACGTATGAAGAAAATTCGAATTCTTCTTGCAGATGACCACAGCATTGTACGCAGCGGATTGCGCTCACTTTTTCGAACGACACATGAATTTATCGTTGTCGGAGAAGCATCGAACGGTGACGACGCCGTTCGTCTTGCGGCGAAGCTTCATCCCGATATTGCCATCATGGATATTTCCATGCCCAAGATGAGCGGCATAGAAGCGACAAAATTGATCAAGCAGCGGCATCCCGACATCAAAGTGCTTATCCTTACTATCCACGATAATGAAGAATATATTTATGAGATGATCCGCGCTGGTGCAAACGGCTACGTGCTTAAAGATGCAGAAAAACAGGAGATTTTCACTGCTGTGCGCACCGTTGCTTCCTCCGAACCGTTTTTCAGTCCGGGAGTTTCAAAACTTATCGTAGAAAAAATTGCCAAAGACAATGCCGCGCCGCCGCGCACTTCGAGCCCGAATCTGCGTTTAACGAAACGTGAAGAAGAAGTGCTTCGGCTGGTCGCTGAAGGGCTTACAAGCCGGGCGATAGCGGATAAGTTGTGCTTAAGCATCAGCACCATCAACACACACAGAACAAATCTGATGCAAAAGCTGGATATCCATGAAACCGCCGGACTTGTGCGGTTCGCCATTCAAGAGGGCTTGATGAAAGTGGACATGTAAAAAAGCATCCCGGCACATTTTCTTGTCTCGTCATCATTTCTCTCTAAGTATTCGTGGGAACCGTTCCCTCACTTTACCGTAGTTTCAAAATTACTCAACTCAACTGATTGATAGTCGCGCATTCAATTCTGTATCTTGGTCAGTGTAAGAGTGTAGTCGGAAGCACGATGGTACTGTTAACATAAGAAGGAAAAAGAGGAAGCACGTGGAGCCTTTCAAAGTGTTGTTTTTTACACACAATGGTTCAATAACGCCGGGGCTGAAAGAAGCATTCGCCAGAGCGAACTTGAATGTGTGTGAAGTGCGTTCAACTGTAGAAGTGCAAAAGGAATTGATGAAGGAGCAGTACCATGCGGTACTTGAACGCGCAGAACGCGCTCTCGACATCCCGCTCAAGTTTTTGCAATCCATAAAAGTAACCTATCCCGCGCTTCCGCTTGTCGTGTCGGTCAAGGAAGGGAAAATCGAAGACGTTGTTCGGTTAATAAAAGCCGGCGCTGATGATTTTGTTATCGCGCCCCGTTTCGATGCGGAAATCATCCGCATCATCGAACGGAATATCAGTACCGATACATACGGCGGCAGAGGCGCCGTCCAAAGAAACTCGCCTCAATCGAATTCTCCGGACGTAACTCTTGTTGGAAAAAGCCTTGCCATTGAAGAAGTCCGGTCGGCAATTGATCTTGTGGCAAATTCTCAAACGCCGGTTCTTATCACCGGTGAAAGCGGTACGGGAAAGGAAGTTGCCGCACGGCTTATTCACCTGAAAAGTGATCGTTCGAAACGTCCTTTCGTTGCCATCAATTGTGCAGCGCTGCCCCGCGATGTGATTGAGAACGAATTATTCGGCCACGAAAAAGGCGCTTTTACCGGCGCCGTTGAAAAGAAGAGCGGTTGTTTTGAATTGGCAAACAGCGGAACGTTATTTTTCGATGAGATCGGTGAAATGAGTCCGGAGACGCAGGCGAAACTGCTGCGCGCCATCGAGCAAAAAGCGTTCCGGCGCCTCGGCGGTAAAGAGGAGATCAGCGTTGACGTGCGGATGGTTGCAGCGACCAATAAAAATATCGCGGCGGCGCTGAAATCGGGAGAATTCCGGCAGGATTTATATTACCGGTTCAGCGTTATTGAAATCTTCATGCCTCCGCTCCGTGAACGCAAAGAAGACATTCTATTATTAACGGAGTATTTTTTTTCGTCGTTCAAAATAAAATACGGTAAAACAAAACAATACATCACCGACGATGCGCTGAACGTCCTCGTTGATTATCACTGGCCCGGCAATGTTCGCGAGCTTCGCAATGCGCTTGAGCGTGTTGTTGTAACGAGCCCCAACGGCGGCATCCGGTCAGAGCATCTTACACAACGCATTTTGAAAAATGAGTCCGGGAACGGCGCTTCAATCACAATTCCCATCGGTACGTCATCGGACGAAGCCGAGCGGCAGCTGATTCTCCAGACGCTCACGTTCGTGAAAAATAATAAGTCGAAAGCAGCGAAGATGCTCGGCGTGAGCAGAAAAACATTGCACAACAAATTGCACAAGATGGCACGGAGAAGCCGGAGTGTGCCTCAGGCAGTTGCACCGTAAAAAGTTTGTAACTATTCCACCGGTCTTTTCCGCCAAAGGCAAATCGCCGTCAGGGGAAGGGAAGGTTTGCCCATTCTTTTTTTAGTTGAGGAACAATCACACCTTAACAGCTACTGTTCATGTTGAGAACAATCAGAAAGAATATTATAAGCAGAGTAGCTTCGAGACACATCGCAGGCTCCGAAACCGCGGATGCTCTTCACGTGTGCCGATGGGCAAACGAAAAAGGCTTTTATTCAATCCTCTCTCCGTGGGCGGGCGCAAATGAAGATTCACGGACTATGTTTGAGCGATACAAATTTGACATCGCCGCATTGCACAGTGAAAATTTCAATTGCTATGTTTCCATAAAGTTAGATGCCATCCGTTATGATTTCAGTTTACTTAAAGAGCTTTTAGAATTCGGGCGGATGTACAATATTCGCATACACGTAGATTCTCTTAGTCCCGATTCAGCTCCGGCCAAATTTCGATTTTTCGAAAAGGCGGCGGAGTTCAATAAAATTTTAGGTTGTACGCTCCCGTCCAGATGGCAGCGAAGCCTGGCCGATGCAGAGCGAGCCATCGCTCTCGGCATTTCAGTAAGAATTGTGAAGGGGCAATGGGCAGATCCAAGCAACAGCAGAGTTGACTGCAGAAAAAATTATCTTGCCATCGTGCAAAAGTTAGCAGGCAGGACGAGCCATGTCGGAGTCGCAACCCATGATGTGCCGCTTGCCGAGAAAGCGTTGACGTGTTTGTCTTCCCTCGGCACGTATTGTGAGTTGGAACAATTTTTCAGCCTTCCCTTAAACGGTATCGGCACAGCTAAAAAACTGGGATGCCCTTACCGCATCTACGTCGCCTACGGACACCCGGGTGTACCATATAATGTTAGATTCGCACTAACGCGCCCGCGTATTGCTGCATGGATCGTTGCAGACTACGCATTTAAACCGAAACGGCCATGGCACAACACAATAGCGGTAAGCTGTTAGCAGCTCTACTTGAGAACTATCATTTTTTTCGTTGTGACGAAATTTCCTGCCCGAAGACGATACAAGTACGTTCCGCTTGCCAGCCGTGTGGCGTTGAAGAGAACATGATATTTTCCCGCTGCTTGATTTTGATTGACGACCAGCGCAACGCGTTCGCCCAACATGTTGAAAACTTCGAGCACCACTTTCGTCATTTGCGGAATATCGTACTCGATGGTTGTTGACGGATTGAACGGGTTCGGATAATTCTGATCAAGAGAAAAACTTATGGGCACGATTTTCACCTGACCGATAAGCGCCGATTCCGTTTGGTAGCGCAAAGGCAAAGGAATGTTTTGATTGGTGATGCCGTTCTTCAGCGAAGTGAAGTCCAGCCGGTACTCTCTGCTTTGGCGGGTATCCCATAATGTTAATGAAAGAGTTTCTCCTTCTTTCGCGCCCTGAATGCCAGGAGTGAGCGCATCATCGCCCCAAATTGTCAGTGCGCACTTTCCGGCATTAATGACCCCGCTTCCGATAAGGCTGCCGCTGCCCGACCATACGCCGACTTCATCCCCGTCTCTCAACGCAGACAATTCAATCAGCACAATTGCGTTGCTTCCGGTGTTGATGTCAGGCGGAGAATAATGAGATGCGGTTGCTGCCGCCGTGAACGCATTGTGAATTGTGTTTGCACTGTTGAGTGCAATCGCAGCGCCCTGCAGGTCATCCAGAGGATACGTCAAAGTACCCTTCCCCGCCATGTATGCTTTGTATCCTTCACCGGGATTCATTGTGCCGATGGTGTTGATGCCGAATGCGGGCCAGAAAACATCTCCGTTGTTGTTTTTTATCAGCACAAGCTGGTTTTTGATCGCCGCCAGTGCCGCACCCGGCGGCATCGGCGTTGTGCGAAGGTAGGCGATTAAATTCCAGCCGGGGGCGAGCGAAATTGTTGTTGATTCAGGAATGGCAACTGCACCAGTGATTGCCAGTGTATCCGCCGATTGCATGTAGAGTTGATATCCTTGCCGGAAATTCCAGGAACGGATTTCATTAATGTTCGAATCGGGCCAAAAAATATTTCCTGAGCCGTCTTTTATTAACATCATGGTGGAAGCAATGTTCGTCGTGATTGACTGAAGCGATGAATCGTTCGGCTGAATATAGCTCGACGCCATATTCCATCCGGCAGTAAGATAAATTTTCTGAATGTGATTTGGAATAGCTGTGAGCGACTGGACAATATAGATTCCATCGGCGGCGTACGTGGCAACAGTGCCGGAAGCGTACTGTACGTTTGTTTCATATTCCCTTCCTGTTGCGCGTTGATACATCCGGATTGCGATCGTGTCGCCTTTGGCAAATCCATCTTTCACACCGGTCAGCGAATTATCCCCCCATGCAGTAATCGTCATGTTTGTTCCCGGCTGCCAGCGGTTGTAGCCGGCGCACACGAGAGAATGGTCCCGCCGGAAAAATACGCCGATAAGATCGCCCGCCTGCAAAGGATGTTTATCAATTGTCGGATTGACTGACGACGCGATGAGCACGGTTGCGTTGTTGCCAGTGTTGCTCACATATTCCCACCACGGCGGAACAAGAGAATCGTCGGCAGTTTTGAAGCGAAGGGTATTCGACCACGGGCTTGACGCAAATGCATTGGACGATTGAACGCGCCAGAAATAATCGGTTTGCGGAAGCAGAATGCTTGGCGCAAACGATGTGTCGATAAGCCATTGCTGATCGAACGCCGGAGAAGCAAATGTCGAATCGGAAGCGATTTGAATACGGTACCATGATGTTTTGTCGGTTGATTCCCAACGCAGCGTTGGCTGTGTCGGAACGCCTTCCATAAAATGCTGCGGAAGAAAGGTGGAAGGAGCCGGAGGTGCTGTTCCGGTGTTTTGAAATGCCATTTTCACCGTTTGCAAAAGACGGTCGCGGTTTGAAAAATTCGCCGTCAGCATTCCGCCGCCAAGCTCCCAAATGATAACGCCGCCGATTCCTTTTTGTCTGACATAGTCGATTTTCTTTTTCACCGACATCTCGTTGTCGTACGAAATAAATCTGTCGTTAGCAGAACCCGGATTATCAATGCTGAGATATGCCGCCTGCGCCAATGAGTCCCAGCGGTAATACTCGGGCTTGTAATCTTCCTGCATCAGCGTGGAATAGGGAACGTTTGCACGGAGCTGCGGAAGAGACGTCCAACTTTGCCGCGGCGCAGTGACGCCGCCGGTCGGTGTTCCGTCTCCGCCGCTCCAGATGTAGCCGTAGAAATCTATTCCAATGCCCAATTTTTTTGGGGGAATTCCGGCAGCAAGAAAAGCGTCAACCTCATTGTTCGCAGAAGGAATCAGTCCGCCGGTGCTCGGGAAATGAAACCCGCCATCCGAGATCGGCGAGTTGTGCCATGTCACCCATCCGGGCCAGGGACCCGACATATCGTACGTCATCAGGTTGATCTGATCGAAATATTTATAGATGAGTGTAAAAACACTTGCCTGCGATCCGTTCGCCGCGGTCAGCAAAGGACGCGGAGTGATCTGATCTAATCGCGCCCGGAGGTTTGAGATGAAGTTGGCGTATTGGACAACATCGGCAGTTTCATCAAGATATTCCCAATCAATATCTATTCCATCATATCCTCTGCGCTGCATAAAGCTGACGAGATTACTAATAAATTTCGGAAGTGTTAAAAGACTTGTTGCGCCAAGAAATGCATCACGGCTTCCTGCGCCCCCGACGCAAATCAATACTTTTTTTCCGGCAGCGTGTGCGTTTGAAATAAGCGCCGCTGAATTTCCTTCGAGAATGCTGTTCGAGGTACTGTCTAATGTACCGTCCGATTGCGGTACAAGTGCAAAGTGAATGATGTGGGTGACAGCTCCATAGTCAATATCTTGCGCACGCACGATGCCGTTGTTGTACTGGCCCTGCATCCATCCCGCATAGTACGCCGTTACCCACATATCGGATTGAGCGTAAAGGAATGCTTCTCCGCCGCGATGACACTGGAGAAGAAGTATTATTATGAGGATGATGACTTTCTTCATTACCACCTCTGTAATACTCTTAAAAAAAGAGTGTGCGATTGGCTTCCGATTGCTTTACGTGCCGAAGTTATGGTTTTGCCACGATCGGATGGCTTTTCAAATTCATGAAAGACGAAATTTATTAGTAAT
>JAJYOI010000085.1 GCA_021796275.1 Bacteroidota bacterium | reverse complement strand
TAAATCCTGCACCCATAGCGCCGTGATCTTTCGCCGCCGCAAGTATAGCCGGAATTTCTTCATCATTTAATCCGGGAATAACCGGCGCCACATTCACTCTGACACGAATGCCGGCTTTTGCCAATCCCTCTATTGCCATCAATCGTTGTTCCGGTGAAGATGTACGCGGCTCCATTTTCCTTCCGAGATTTCTGTCAAGCGTTGTAACGGACAACGTTACTCTCACAAGATTCAGCCGCGCGAGTTCAGACAATAAATCAACGTCACGCAAAACCAACGCGTTCTTTGTAATCATTCCGACGGGATTACGATACTTCAAAAATACTTCAAGGCATTGACGAGTCAACTGCAATTTTCGTTCAATCGGCTGGTAACAATCCGTGTTGCCTGAAAACATGATAACCTGAGGCTTCCAGGAGGGCTTACGAAATTCTTTTTCAAGAAGCGCCGCGATGTTTTCTTTCACCATGATTTTCGTTTCGAAATCAAGTCCGGAAGAAAAGCCGAGATATTCATGCGACGGGCGCGCGTAACAATAAATGCATCCGTGTTCGCATCCGCGGTAAGGATTCAAGTCGTAGGTGAAGCCGATATCTGGACTTGAATTCTTCGCCAGCGCAGATTTTGTATTGTCACGAAAATATTGCGTTGGAATTTTCCGCTCCCCTTCTTCGGGCGTCCACTCGTCATCGAACGATTCCCATCGCAGCGATTCAAACCGGATTTGTGGATTGTATGTTGTTCCTCTTCCCCGCATTATTTTTTCTCAGCTAATTTCGCTTCCGCGTTTTCAGCCCAGACTTCTCCGTTCTCAAAACGCTCTTTTTTCCAAATCGGGACATCTTTCTTCAGCGTATCAATTGCGTAGCGACACGCAGAAAAAGCTTCGGCACGGTGATCCGCTGACACAGCAATAACAACACTTGCCTCCGTTACCGGAACGTCACCGATGCGATGAACAATGGAAACCTTATGAACATTCCACCGCAGATGCAATTCTTTCTCGATACCGCGCAGTAATTCCAGCGCCATCGGAACATACGCCTCATAGCTTAACGCCAAAACATTTTCGCCGCGTGAATGATTGCGTGTCGTTCCAATAAACACATCAACACCGCCGGCTTCCGGCACAATCACCGAATTGAGAATTTCCTGAACATCAATTTTTTCTTCTTGAATACAAACCATCGTTATCCTCCACTGACGGGCGGAATAATGGCAACTTCGTCGCCGTCGTGCAGCGCGTAGTCGTTCAGCACATACGATTGATTCACCGCAACTCTGACGTACGGACGAATCTGCTTCATTGCACCAAATCGTGAACTAAAAAAATCCAGCACATCGTTCGCCGTTGCGTTCTCATGCAACTCCACAGTAACATCGCTTTCGCCGACTGCCTCGCGCGCGCCGGCAAAAAATATCACAGTTATTTTCATGCGTTTATTTTTGCAGGGCAAATGTGAAGACCGAGCCTTTGCCGATTTCGCTCTTCACCTGGATAGAAGTATGATGCGCTTCTAAAATATGTTTCACAATAGCCAAACCAAGTCCTGTGCCGCCTGCTTCGCGAGAACGATCTTTGTCGACGCGGTAAAAGCGCTCAAAAATTCTTGATAGATGTTCCGGCGCAATACCGATTCCGGTGTCGGCAACTGAGACCGTCGCTTCACGGTCGCTTACAGTATAGGAAATTGTCACAACGGCGTCCGGCTCAGAATATTTGATTGCATTATCTACCAAATTTTCGACTACCTGACGAAGGCGATCACGGTCACCGTAAACATCTGTACTCTCAGTCGCAGGAAAATCTGCGCGGAGTTGAATATGCTTCTGTTCTGCAACAGGCCGCAATTCCGAAAGAACGTTCGCGAGCATGCTTCGCACATCAAAATAGCGGAAGCTCATTTTCATTTCACCTGACTCAATGCGTGAGATATCAATAAGGTCGCTCAACAAAACATTAAGCCGTTCGGTATTGCGCAGTGCGCGCTGAACGAATTCACGATTCACGTTCGGGTCGTCAACCGCACCATTCAACAACGTCTCAAGCATTCCTTGCATGGCAAAAATCGGCGTACGCAATTCGTGCGAGACATTGGCGAGGAACTCGCTCCGCACCCGCTCAAGTTTTTTCAATTGAGAAATGTCTGCCTGCAACGTGTCGAGCATGTCATTCAATGTCAGCGCCAGCTTTCCGATCTCATCATTGGAGATATGCGTGATGCGCCTAGAAATATTTCCCTGCTGAATTTCTTCTGCGGCTTTTACCATGTGCACGAGCGGCGACGTCAAACGCCGGGCGATAAAGAAACTCGCCACAACCACAATCACAACAACACAAAGAACAATTGTCAACATCGCAAACTGTGCGGCGTTGACCACATGATTCACAACAGAAAGCGAAACACTCTCTCGAATAAAAACAACATTTACACCGGTGCCGTTGTTCCTAAAATACAAAGGCTCCGCAGATTTTCGTGCATAATACAGCATCGCGTGGTGAACAGATGCGCTGACACGTTCGCTTGTACCGGCGGCGCGGACAATCGCATCTTGAATTTCCTGACGATAAAGATGATTTTCCAGAAAACGAAGGCTGTCAGCCGGAACTTCGGAATCATAGAGAACAACACCGGCGGCATTCACAAGAGTGATGCGGCGAGACTGAGAAGCAAAAACCTGCGCGACATATTTCGTGGCGTCAGTAAAATTTGTTCCGCGTTTCATTTCACGACACAGCACTAATTCAATTTGAGATGTTTCTTTGTTCAGGGTTTCTTCAAATCGGGAGTGGAAATATTTCTGTGTTACAGAGGTCACTAACAGCCACAAAATTGCCGCAACGCTGACTGTGAGAAGAACCGATGCAAATGCAAGTTTTGAGGTAAGTGTTTTCATACCAGCTGGCGGACCGGAAAATTCTGCCGCACTCAGAATTCTTTCATGCGGTAACCAACGCCTTTGATCGTATCAATATAATCTGCATAGCCGGCTAATTTTTCCCGAATTTTTCTGATATGCACATCAACGGTGCGATCAACAACAAACACGTCGGCACCCCAAATGGTGGCGAGAAGCATTTCGCGCGTTACCACTTTTCCGGCGTGGCGAACAAGATATGCAAGCACTTCGAATTCCTTCTTCGGAAAAAAAACTTCTTTTTTATTGATCAACACTCTAAATTGCGAACGGTTGATTTCAAGGACTCCGTGCTTTATGACATCACTTTTTTCTGCAACGGAAACCTGCATTGAATTTTTCTTCCGAAGTGCCGACTTGATACGCGCGATCAATTTGGGAATGCTGACCGGCTTCGTGATATAATCATCGGCTCCAAGCTCGAGGCCAAGCACTTCGTCTAATTCGGAATCACGCGCCGTCAAAAAAATGACAGGGATGGCGGACGTCTCTTCATTTTTTTTCAGAGCACGAACCACTTCCTTTCCATCCAGTTCCGGCATCATGACATCGAGAAGAATAAGATCGGGTTTCTTTTTGGACTGGGAAAGAGCATCCTTCCCGTTTTTTGCGAGGAGAACATCGAATCCTTCTTTTTCCAAATTATATTTCAGAAAATCGAGGATGTCGCGTTCGTCATCGGCGATAAGAATTTTTTGTTTCATCATTTATCCGGCCAAAAAGTCGCAGAAGAAATATAGGCAAATGTAGAACTGATTTCAATAAAACCTATCGAGCTGGCTTAACGCTGGCGGAATTCTTTTTGATAAAGCTTTTTGTTGAACAACGGCGCAAGCGCATTAATTGCTGCAAGCTCAAACGAATCTTCACGCGTCACTACATCGCTGGTCAGAATTCCCCATGTTCCCTGGTTGCTTCGTACATCACGCTGTTCGGCAAAAACATCAATCGCCTTTCCCAAATCATTTCCCTCTTCGAGCACCGCATGCGAAAGCGCACCGGGAAGTTGAATGCTTCCCGAACTGCCAAACCAAAAATCTGTTCCGTCATGCACGCACGCCCAGCTTTGAAGAAACACAATGCCGCCGACGCTGTACAAACCTCCTTCAACACCAATTGAAAGAAGCTTCTCTTCTCCCCCGCCGCCGCGCTCGCGCATTGCGCGAAACACACGGTCGGCTCTGTTCCGCGCGCCGGTCATCAATTCAGCGACAGAGGTTGGCGTTGCAGAAACTCCGCTGTCGCTTTCCATATTCTCAAACCTCAATGAATTGCCAGCGAAAAAAAACTTCCCGCCGAGTTTCTCAAAGGCGCGCTTTACGCCGTTCACTTTCGGCAGACGCGTACTTGCAATGGCAATGATCATTTTTTTGAATTCTTCTTTGAAGAATGACGGGAAAGTTTTTTCAAATCTGGCGGTGTTGGAAATAATTTATCGAGTGTTGTTATTTTTTTCTTTCCGCTGGCGGCGGTAAGTATAATTTCCATGTGCGGCGAAAATTCCGAAAGCACCTGGCGGCACGCGCCGCACGGTGTAATGAACCCTTGGTCATCTGAAGTAATCGCGATGGAGCGGAATTTTTTCTTCCCTGCTGACACTGCCTTAAACACCGCTGTACGCTCTGCGCATATCGTAAGCGAGTACGATGAATTTTCAATATTGCATCCGTCGAATATTTCGCCTTCGTCTGTCATCACGGCAGCACCGACATGAAAATTAGAATATGATGCATACGCACTACGCTGAGCCTGTCTTGCATGTTGAATCAGCAGCGCTTGTTCTTTGTGTGATGTTCTCACTTCATCTCCAGATTATCATGAGGAAGGTTTATTCATTCTACATTCATTGCACGCGCACAATCCCCGCAAATATTGCCAGCTATACAATCCTGTTGCGTGACCATCGCCCCAGGTAATCTGGATAGCATAGCTGCCGACTTGCTGAAGCGATTTCAGTTCATAGCGCCCCGGGCGATGCACCTGCGCCTGAGGCTGATACGAATGCAGCAGCACCGTTTCGCCTTTACACTCTGCACACGGACATTCATCACGAAGCAGTTTAAATGTCAGCGGACTGATATGGTGATCATCCCACGTAATGCTGAGACCGTCCGCGCCCGTTTGCTTAATCAATACCGGTTTCATTATTCTTTGTTTGTAGTGTTTTCAAGACAGGCAAAAGATACAACGCCCATTGTTTGTAGCCCTTGTCCGTAAGATGCAGTCCATCCTCGCTAAACTCTTCTGCAAGCTCGCCGCTGGAATTGAGAAAGTGCGGATACAGATCAAGATAGTCAACGCCGTACCGCAGGGCGAGTTTCTGCAATTCAAGATTTAATAACTGAATGCGTTCCAACGGACGGTTTTCCAAATTGCGCGTGGGCAAAATCGATTGAACAAAAATACGCACTGGCGGCTGCAACCGTGTAAGACGAAAAAGAATTTTTTCATAATTAATCAACAGTTTATCGTTAGAAAAAAATGACGCCAGGTCATTCGTGCCAACGAGAATAAAAACTGCCGACGGCTGCAGTTGAATAACATCAGGTTCTAACCGAGCAAGAACTAAGTCCGTTCTGTCTCCGGAGATTCCTTTGTTAATAATGTGAAAATCTTTCAGCAGCGCATCAAATGGAAACGCTGCTGTAATTGAATCCCCAAGAAAAATAATCGGGTTCACTGTATTGCTCCGCAAAATTAAATATGACTTTGAATGTAGTGCACCCGGGGTTCCGCAACATATCGATACAGCAACAGCAGGGCGCATAACGCTGTCACCATACCAAAAGAAAACACAAAAGGATAACCAAAATTTCTCACCAAAACGCCGCCTAGCACTCCGATAAGTACGACCGGCGAAGTAATTGTATTAACAAGAGCAATATACATCGTTCTTTCTTCCTCTGCACACAATTCAGCAACAAACGATAACCGCGAAATCCCCTGCAATGCCACGGTGCTTGCAGAAAAGAAAAAAACGAGCCCGTACACAAGAATGTTTTCCGCCAACAATGCTGTCAGGTTCGCGGCAATACAACATCCCGCCAGCAGCATCAGATTCACCTTATGACCGTAGTTGTCTGCAAGAAATCCGAAGAACAGGTTTCCGATCACCATGCTTCCCATAAAAATCACTGTGAACGTTCCGGCATATGACGACGGCAGCGAAAATTTTTGTATTGCGTAAACGGCATAAAACACTGAGACCGTCATGGACAACAAAGTAAACGCGTCGGTCAAAAGAAAGTTACGCAAATTTCTGTTCTCTTTGACAGAGCGGCGCGCACGCGCAATAAAATCATGGGTGTCAACAACGCTGCGTTTCTGCAAACCGATCGCCGGCTCTTTCAGCTGACGGAGCGAATTAAACGACATCATCATGAAAATAAAGGCGACAAGAAAGAGCAGTGAAAAATTTGCCGGGAACGGAACAAAAGCAAGAATAAATCCCACAAACGAACCGCCAAAAATGCCGAGGAAAGAACTTAAAATTTGCCGGACCGCTAACACCCTGCCGCGAAGTGTTACAGGTACTGTCTTTGTAAAGAGAACAAACCACGGAGGCTGGCCCACGCTTCCCAAGACGGCTGAAAAAAACAAAAGGGCGAGCAAAAGAGATACCGAAAATTCAACGGTGGTGCGCTGAACAGCGAAAAATGTGAACGCTCCGATAAGTAAATAAGAAAGACGGTACAACAATCCATAACGCAACATCAACGGTTTCACCGGGCCGGCAGTGTGGATGAAACGAAACAGCATAGCTTGCGGCAAATTCAATCCAAGCGTCCACAAAACAGGAATGCTTCCGATGGCGATTGCGCTTCCGCCAACGCGCTCAATGAAGACAGGAAAAATTGTGTTCACTGATATGAAGCTTAGTGCAAAGCCGAACAGAGCGCCGTCGTAAAGATGTGCACGAAGATTCGCCTTCAGCGTTTCAGCATCATGCACATCATATTGTGAAAGTCGAAACAACCAATTGTACATAAGTCATAGTAAAATAGCACAGAAAGAATTTGCACGCAAGCACAATGGAAAATTGCCTCACGTTCCAATTTTTCGTACCTTGATGCCAACATTTGCCTCAGACAAACATTCTGCATGACGAATGAAACGGTAGCACAATTGGACACATCAATTCACTATCCGCACAAAGGAATTTCTCATGAATATTTTTGACCAGCTTTTACCAGATGATCACGAACAAGTCACTTTTTGTTCAGATAAAACCGTCGGCTTGCGTGCCATTATTGCCATCCACAACACCACACTTGGACCAGCTCTCGGAGGAACGCGCATGTGGACTTACGCAAGTGATGACGAAGCATTACGCGACGCTCTGCGGCTTTCAAAGGGAATGACATACAAAGCCGCCATTGCCGGATTGAACCTCGGCGGCGGCAAAGCTGTTATTATCGGCGATTCAAAGAAAGATAAAAGCGAATCTTTATTCCGAACATACGGCAGATTTGTTGAAGGGCTTGCCGGACGGTACATCACAGCGGAGGATGTCGGCACCGATGTTAGCGACATGGAATTTGTTCGGATGGAAACAAAATATGTCACAGGAATTTCGCAAGCACTGGGCGGAAGCGGCGACCCTTCTCCTGTTACTGCTCGCGGTGTTTATGCAGGAATCAAAGCGACAATGCATGAAGCCACCGGCAGCGATTCGTTAAAAGGGAAAAAAATAGCCGTTCAAGGCGCCGGACATGTTGCGCGCTATCTTTGTGAACATCTCAATAATGAAGGCGCAAAAATTTTTGTCACCGATATTTTTGAAGAAAAAGTGAAAGCGGTTCTTGCATCAACAAAAGCCGAATATGTGAAACCGGAAGATATTTACACTGTCGATGCAGATATCTTCGCCCCATGCGCACTTGGCGGCATCATCAATGATGAAACGATACCGAAATTAAAATGTAAGGTTATTGCCGGTGCAGCAAACAATCAACTGCTCGATCAAGACAAACATGGAAAGATGCTTGTGGACCGGGGAATTCTTTATGCGCCGGACTACGCTATCAACGCCGGCGGATTAATTAATGTCGCCAACGAGCTGGAAGGATATCATCAGGCGCGCGCATTGAAACAAGCCGACAGCATTTACGATATTTTGAAACAGATTTTTGCTATCGCACGAAGAGAACATATCCCCACGTACATCGCTTCAAATAAATTGGCAGAAGACCGCATCGCAAAAATCGGCCGCATCAAGCAAATTTATGCAGGTGCATCGAATTTTGTAGGGCGCTTGGGCGAGATGAATACCAAAGGTAAATAGTGAAGCAACATATTCATGTCTATAAACGTCGGATCATTCGGGAACGGGTGATGCAGGCATATTATGCCTACGAACTTTCCAACAACCCGATCCCGGAAATCATGGCAGATATTTTCAGAGAACTTGGTGAAGAAAAGGAAGAAATTGATTTTGCAAGAAAGCTGCTTCTGACAACGGTTGAACATGAAAGCGAGATTGACGCCCTCATCAAAAGCAAGGCGGTGCATTGGGAATTTCATCGTATTGCATTGATCGATAAATTGCTTCTCCGCATCGGCATTTGCGAGCTGAAATATTTTCACGACATTCCTCCGAAGGTTACTATCAACGAGGCAATCGAAGTTGCCAAACGATTCAGTACTGAAAAAAGCGGACAATTCATCAACGGCATTCTTGATTCTGTTCTCAACGATTTAAAGAAAGACGGCTCGCTGGAAAAAACCGGGCGCGGGCTGCTTAATGCCAGCGAGCGAAAAAAAACACCCAGACCATAACCCGTGAGAATGGAACCGAATACTCTCCCTTCATCCCGCTACCGTCTTGTTTCACGTTTCCAAATTTTTGTCTGGACGCTCTTCGATTTCGCCAACACCTCATTCTCCGTCATCGTCGTTGCCGTAGGATATTCGCTCTACTTCAAAGATGTTGTCGCAGGCGGAAGCGGACGCGGAGATTTTCTTTGGGGAATAGCGGTGAGTATTTCAATGTTCATTACCGCACTTATTTCACCGGTGCTTGGCGCAGCGGCAGACTTTTCAAGCAGAAGAAAAAGGTTTTTGTTCGGCTTCACCCTTGCCAGCATTCTTTGCACGGCTCTCCTTTTCTTCGTGCAAGAAGGAATGATCGTCACCGGAATGTTCCTTTTTATTATTGCCAACATCGGATTCGAAGGCGGCTTGGTCTTTTATGACGCCTTTCTCCCCACGCTGACGACTGAACGAAGCTACGGACGAGTTTCCGGTTACGGATTCGCGATGGGATACTTAGGCTCTCTCACAACACTGATCATCGCAATGCCTTTGTACGCCGGCGGATTCACTGCGGAGAATTTGCCGAATGTGAGGACAAGTTTCCTCATTGCCGCTGTGATTTTCCTGTCCTTCTCTTCGCCGCTGTTTTTCTTTTTCCGCGATCATAAAGTAACGTTCGAGCGCAAGCCGTCGTACCTTGTCGCCGGAATTCAACGAGTGAGAGAAACAATTGGCCACCTGAAAAATTACAAGAACGTCGCACGGTTTCTTCTTGCGTTTTTCATTTATAACGACGGCATACTGACCGTGATTTCATTTGCGTCAATTTTTGCCCAGCAGTCGCTCAACTTTACACTGAAGGAAATTATTTTCCTTTTTGCTACCGTGCAGGGTTCCGGCATTGTCGGCTCAATCGTTTTTGGCGTTGTGACGGATAAAATCGGCCCAAAAAAAACGATCAACATCAATCTTATTCTGTGGCTGATCATTGTAACGTCATCGTTTTTTGTTCAATCGAAAGAAGCGTTCTTCATCATCGCAATTTTTGCGGGAAGCTCCCTCGGTGCATCGCAATCGGCGAGCCGCAGCTTGATGGCACTGCTGACACCAAAGGAACGCGAGGCAGAATTCTTCGGTTTTTATGATGGGCTGTGCGGTAAAGCTTCTGCAGTTATCGGCACATTTGTTTTCGGCTTGATTTCGTACGCAACCGGAAGCCAGCGAATGGCAATTATTTCTGTGGCGCTATTTTTCATCGTGGGATTTATCCTGCTCCAACGCGTGGATGATACACGAAGCGCACACGCACTGCAGAATTGATTTGCCGTGCCGTTTTTTGTACGTTATAAAATAAGTACCGCGGAATAGTTGTGAGCAAAGAAAATAGGAGTTTGCAGTGAACGTGATAGCAGCATTGACAGCAATGCTCATAATCGGCGCACAGCCGAATGCCGGAAAAAGCAACTCGGCGTACGACAACAAATACGTTCGGTTTGAGTTCACTCTTGATCATACTGATTTTACACCCGGCGAAACGGGAACACTTTCCGTGTTTCTTACGCCGAACACAGGAGTGCATATCAACACCGATCCGCCTATCGAATATCAATTTGAAAAAAAAGCGCATGTGACGTTCACTGCAAAAGCAACAATGCCAAAGGACTCCGTCACTGGTTATCTTGACACTCAAAAACCGGCGACAATTTCTTTTACGCTTGACAAAAACATTTCTCCCGGCATTTATTCTATCAAAGGAAAAGTGAAATACTTTTTCTGCTCGGAAACCGAGGGCTGGTGCAACCAATTCGCTCAGCCGGTGACCGTTATCATCCGCGTGAAAAAATGAAAAATATTTTTTTCGTGAGCGATATACATTTAGGACTGCATGATAAAATCCGGGAAAAGGAAAAAGAGCGGCACTTTCTTTCCTTCCTCGATCATGTTGAACGCAGCGGAGAGCAATTATTTATCGTCGGGGATTTATTCGACTATTGGTTCGAATACAAGCACGTCATTCCGCGCGGCTATCATCATGTGCTTTCAAAATTAGGAATGCTTGTCGAGCACGGTGTGAAGGTTTCCTACATCGCAGGCAATCACGATTTTTGGCTTGGCGACTTTTTCCCCGACGATCTTGGAATCCCCGTATATAAAGATCCGATCAGCGTTGATCTACGCGGAAAGAAATTCTATTTACATCACGGCGATGGACTTGCGCTGAGAGACACGGGCTACCGTATTCTAAAAAAGATCCTTCGAAGCCGGCTGAACATTTTTCTTTTCTCGCTTATTCATCCGAGCATCACAGCACCGATTGCGAAAAGCTCATCGCGCAACAGCCGCGAATACACGTCTCAAAAAGATTACGGCGAAACCGACGGCATGGTGGCGTGCGCAGAGAAAAAATGTGCGGACGGTTTCGATTTCGTCATCATGGGCCACCGCCATCAGCCACTGTCGCGCGATTTTGGAAAAGGCACATATATTAATCTCGGCGACTGGATAACATTCCGCACGTATGCTGAATTCGACGGTGCAACAGTTGAATTGAAAACTTGGGAGCAGACATAACACATGGCAAAATTTCCGCCGCAAGGACCGCGAAAACCAAACTCAGGGAAGCCGCCGTTAAACTCCGGCAAACCGAATCAGCAAAAGCCGCGCTTCAGCTCAGAAGAAATGCAGCGATATTTCAGTGACCAGAAATACCGTGAAGATATGTACCAACTGAGCAAGAATTTCCTTAAGAAATATTGGTACATTCTCGCTGTTATCGTTCTTGCAATTTTTATTGCCGGCTTTGCGTACACGAAATACATTTTTTCCGGACTCCCTTCTCTTGAAGAATTGGAAAATCCAAAACCGGAACTTGCAACAAAAGTCTATTCAGTTGATGGCGAAGTGCTTGACCAATTTTATATCAAAAACCGTACGCATATTTCGCTCGACAAAATCCCGAAAAGTGTCACCGATGCGCTGATCTCGACCGAAGACAAAGATTTTTACAGCAATTGGGGCGTGGAACCGTGGCGGTTCGTCCGCGCGATGATCAAAAACATTATTTCGTTCCACTTGAAAGAAGGCGCAAGCACTATTACACAGCAGTTAGCACGCAATCTTTACCACTTGCAAGGCTCGCGGGAAACCTGGTTCGATAAGATGACGCGAAAATTCCGCGAATTTATCACGTCGGTGCAAATTGAACGGACGTACACGAAAAAAGAAATTCTTGAAATGTACCTGAACACGATTTATTTCGGACGAAGCGCGTACGGAATTTCCGCTGCCGCGTCGATCTATTTCGACGAACCTGCAGAAGACCTGACGCTCGGCGAAAGTGCGCTGTTGATCGGAATGGTAAAAGGTCCCGGTTACTATGATCCCATCCGGCACCGCGACCGCGCGTTCGCACGCCGCAATATCGTGCTTTCACAAATGGTGAAGTACGATAAGATTTCGCAAGCACAAATGGATTCTGTAAGAGCGGATTCGCTTCAATTCAATCTTTCCGAATCGCAAATTGAAAGCGGCATTGCTCCGCATTTTGTAGAATACGTTCGGCAGAAATTGCTGGAACAACAAGCGAAATACGGCTTCGATATTTATAAAGACGGACTGTCAGTGTACACCACTCTCGACAGCCGCCTTCAAAAATATGCCAACAGCGCTATCGACGAACACCTGGCAGAATATCAGAAAATGTTTGATGAGCGATGGGATTGGACGACACACAAAGACGTACTGAGCAAAGCGGTTGACAAAGCGATCTACGATTCTGCGCCGTTCAAAAAAGCCGGCAGCGTATCCCAACGCGATAGTGTCCTCCGTGCTCTTCGCGTTAATAAAGCGTTCGTTGACTCGGTGAAGAAAGTCGAGCAAACA
Organism: Bacteroidota bacterium; assembly: GCA_021796275.1. Classification (GTDB taxonomy): domain Bacteria; phylum Bacteroidota; class Ignavibacteria; order UBA10030; family UBA8401; genus JAJYOI01. Next base: position 2,141 of record JAJYOI010000085.1, on the reverse strand, counting down.
ATTCAAGTCGGTTTTGTTGTCATTGATCCGCACACCGGCGGCATTCGCGCTTTGGTCGGCGGTTCAGATTTCAAAACATTCAAATACGGATTGAACCACGTTACACAAATTCGCCGTCAGCCCGGTTCCGCATTCAAACCGTTTGTCTATACTGTTGCAATTGATAACGGCTACGCACCGACGTATCAATTACCGAATCAACCGGTCACGTTGTTTATGGAAGATGGAACGCAATGGCGGCCTTCGAACTCCGACGGCAGCATCGGTGGAATGTACACTCTGCGGGAAGGCTTGCGGGAATCTATCAACCTCATTGCTGTGCGTGCAATTATGGAAATCGCGCCGGTGAGACAAGTGATAGACTATGCGCATCGCATGGGCATCACAACACCGATTCCCCCGTTCGAATCTATCGCGCTCGGCACGGCGACAGTTGTTCCGTTAGATATGACGGCGGCATTCGGCGTGTTTGCAAACGAAGGCGTGTACGTTCAGCCGACGGAGATTCTCCGCATCGAAGATAAAGACGGCAATGTGATCGAAGAAACTTCGCCTGAACGCCGCGAAGTGCTGAGCAAAGAAACCGCTTTCCTCATGACATCAATGCTTGAAGATGTTGTTGACCGTGGGACCGGCATGCGCGTTCGCGATTTCTTCCACTACCCCGCCGCTGGCAAAACCGGAACAACGCAGGATTTCGCTGACGCATGGTTTGTAGGATTTACGCCGCAGTTAGCGGCAGGCGTGTGGGTTGGATTTGATGATCAAGGAGTGAAATTCACAGATTGGGACGGCCAAGGCGGGCGCGCCGCTGCGCCGATCTTCGGACGATTCATGCAGGAAGCGTACGATGACAAATCAACAGGATTGTCGCTCGAATATTTTCAGCAGCCGGAAGGCGTTGTGTTGGACACTATTTGTGCTGAGACAAAAAAACTTGCAACTCCGTGGTGCCCGCTGAAAACAACAGGCTACTTCAATGTAAAATCCCAGCCGCCGCTCTGTGATAAACATAATTCGCCAAACTGGAAACAGAACCAACAAGGCGGGAATCAAATTCAGTTTTAGGCCATTTTCAAATTGATATCGGCCCCAAGTTCAATAGATTTTTAGAGTGATAAAATAATGCCGTTCCCGCAATGCAGGAACGGCATTATTATTTTTTGAATCGAAGTGTTATTAATTACTCATCTCATCAGCACTAACTTCCGTACTTGCGAAAAAGATCCGGACTGCATTTGTAAGAAAAAGATTCCGGAGGGCAGTGCGATCCCTGCTTCATTTCTTCCATCCCATACAACATTATGCAAACCTTGTGTTTGGTTCGCTCCAACCAAAGTTCGCACAAGCTGACCAAGGATGTTGTAAATCTTGATACTTACAAAACCTGTTTTTGCCAGAGTGTAGCCGATAGTTGTGGTTGGATTAAAAGGATTCGGATAATTCTGCTGCAAAGAATATTGTGTCGGTGATGCTACTGCAGGAGTTTTGACGCCAGTCACCGATGCTACAACTGCCCCCGTCGTGAAATCGCAAAGAAAATATTCTTGACTGACAGAGTACCAATTATTATTCTGATTCGTATAATATCCGAACGCATATGTTACACCCCAATACAATTTTGATGTGTCGTGCTGCATAAAGTTGTATTGGGTCCAGTTCAGGTCGCCCAACGACATCTCACCTTGAAACGTAAGCCCGCCTTGGTTTTGTTGAGTGCGGAATGCATATCCTCCCGCGGCTTCTACTGCAGCAATCACAACAGCAGAAGAGGCAGCCGAGCCTGGATTCAACAACGTTTTCATGTGTGGCAAGCCTTCGGTTTGGGTAGAGTCTAATGGATTGACTTGGCTTTCAAAGGGATCAACGCGAATCTCGTACCCTCCCACGCTATTGAGGTAGTCGAAACTCCAAGACTGCCCTCTTCCGATCGAGTCCATATTCCAACAATTCACGCGCTTAAGTACGCAATCGCTCGGGATATTCACAAACATGCTGTCGGCAACTTTAAGTGCATCTGTAAAGTTAAATGGCGTAAACTGAACGAACGTAAGTGTAACGCCAGTGACGGGACTGTTGTTTACCTGAATGGAATCGCCGAAAGCAACAACATCAACTCCGTTTTGGACATTGAACATTCC
>JAJYOI010000146.1 GCA_021796275.1 Bacteroidota bacterium | reverse complement strand
CAACTTCGTCGGTATGAAAAAATCAGCCGCACTCATCACATTCTCGGCACAATGGAATTCAACATTCAACCAGCTTTCAATTACACCGAATGGCATCGTCGGCTCGGCACAGTATACACTGAACATGACGACAGTGTTCAACTCCGGAAAAATTACGGACGCCGCAGGAAATACACTGGTCAATAACGCGAAGATCACCGGTGATTTCGAAACGCTGCAATTTACAACGAACGGCGGTTCAACTGTACCGGATGCACCGGCTGTAACGCGTCGGTATATCACAGGCTCGTTCGGCAAACTTGATTTCGGCGGAGGCACCGTCGGATTGGAATGGAATTACGATGCGAACGCACGAAGCTACAATATCTACAAGAGCATAAACGGCAGCCCGTTCCAGCTTCTGCAAAAAGATTTTTACGGAACTCAGTTCGCTGAGAACAGCGGCTCGCTCGTTGTGCCGCTTAATGCCACTGATCCGCTTCGCTCCGGCTCCGTCAGCTATCTCGTTCGTGCGGTCAGCAACGACCTTGCCGAAAGCGCATCAAGCAACCCGATTCCCGTTACCGACGAAATCAACCCGCGTTTGCTTAACGCAACTGTTGCCGCCGCTTCAGGCACAAACAATTGGACGTACACGCTGAGTTTCTCCGAGCCGCTCACCATCTCGACGGCGGAAAACCTCAGCAACTATTCGTTCTTTAACACCGGAGCAGTCATATTCACAAAAAATGCGGCGAACTATATGGGCTTTTCTGGAGCCGCATATATTGTGAAGCTTTCTGTTTCTACAGATTTAGCACTTCCTGTCGGTTATTCGTTGGGTGTTACCGGAGTAACAGACCTTGCCGGAAATGGAATGGATCAAGCGGCAAATGGCAAGCAATTCTGATTTAGCATATTTCTTCATTCCCCTCTCTAATTTTATTTTAGAGAGGGGATGCTTTTTAATAAAGATAGGAGCAAAAGATGAAGATAAAATTATTTGTCGGCACGGTGATTATTGCGATTGCCGTGTTCGTGTTCGCCGTTTCAAATACTTTTTCACAAAGCCAACCTAAGCATTATACCGTCAAACTTTATTCCGGTAACAATGTCGTCGCCACTTGGAATGCTCTTGACTGGGGATACGCCGACGGACAAACGCTTGTGTTTACAGTCGGCGAGCAAAACTATCCGACACGAGTCAGAATAAACGGAACATTCAGCGTCGAGGAAGTAAAATAACTAATTGGCTCTCGCTGAAAAAGTGTAGAGCGAGATTCCATCTCGCCAGTCAAATTGGAAATTCGACCTACAAACAACGAAGACAATTGTTAAAAAAACAAACATTTCTTTCAAAATATTTTTCAGCGAGAGCTAATTGACGCCACCAAGCACCAGTCGCACTGTATGAAAGGCACCTTTTATGAAAATTAACTTTCGTTTTTCTTTCATGATAATTGTGTGTAGCGTCATCGTCCTTTACATAAATGGATGCGATAAAACAACTGGCCCCACCGGTCCATCACTCAGCAACGGCTTGTCTTCAAATCGGACAACATTCTCGTTGCGGCTACTTCAGGAAGATACGTGCAGCATTTCAGGGGGAACCGGACGGTATGTCGTTAGCAGCAAACCTGATTCAACCGTTGTCGAATACGATTTCTTTCTCTCGAAGCTTAGGGTGCGGGCAATGTCAGCAGGTTACACTTCTATTACCATTTCAGACGATTCAAATCATTCGGTGATAATTCCTATTAATGTTGTAGTCCCGCCCGGAAAAATATCTTTCGAATCTACCGAAGGAAGTTTTTCTGCAAACGGAAGCATTGATGTGGAAATCCTTGCAGGCGAAGGGTGCGGTGCCCTCGGCTATAAATTGAACAATAAACTCCAATTTGCGCTCATTCTGGGATACAAGTTTTACTCAGCCAATGATGCTGGTATTGTTCTTATATCACTGAACGACACTGCTGGTGTAACTGCCCGCCATTACACAATCGGAAAAAACCTTACAGTGGAATATATCCCTCACGGAATGAATACTTCGACTGTGACTTCGTACGATTCGTTAACATCCGGCAGCATTAGCATCTCATTGTTAACAGATGAGAACATCAAAGGAACGTTTTCCGGCAACGGAAAAAATACTACGACGGGGCAGGCAATTTCAATCACAAACGGATCGTTTGACTGCCCGCTTTTTGCAGAAGAAATTTATATCACCACAAATTCAATTCCGTCTAAAAATCCTCTTACACGCCTTTATCAATTCAGAAAATAATTTATGCGAAAATATTTTCTTCTCTCTATTTCCCTCATTCTCATCGCATCTTTTTCAGGCTGCAAAAAGAACGATTCGGTCGTTGTACCAACTCAAACCGAGTACACGCAGGATTTTGAAACGCTCTGGTCTCACTTCGATCAGGAATATTGCTACTTCCCGATGAAGAACGTTGACTGGAACGCGCAGCACGACCGCTACCGTTCCGCTGTTGACACTGCGTCGTCGGCAGAATCGTTCGTCGGAATTTGCACTGCGATGCTCGCTCCGCTTCGCGACGGACATGTGTACTTCACTGCGCCGGACGGCTCTTACCATCCAACACGCGTTTCACCGTATCACGCCAATTACGATATGAAAGTGTACCAGTCGCTCTACCAAAAATACGGCGGCGAGTTCGTTGATAAAGGATTGGGCTACGCAGTTGTTGATTCGATTCTCTGCATCGGAATTCTTTCATGGCTCGATGCTAATTTTGTCGTCGCTGATTTCGACCGCATTCTCGATTCGTGCAAAGCAATGCATGGAATAATTCTCGATGTGCGCCCGAACGGAGGCGGCGACCAAAACCTTGCGCTTCAGGTTGCGGGGAGATTTACTTCGTCAACAACCATCGGAAGTTATTGGTCAGTTCGTAACGGGCCGAATCATTCTGATCTTACTTCGCCTGCACCGATTAAAGTTACACCGCGCGGCTGGACGTGGACGAAACCCGTTGTTGTACTTTCCGGGCGCGTCTGTTTCAGCAGTTGCGAAGGATTCATTTCCGCGATGCGGAATATTTCCAGCGTTACTGTCATCGGAGATACGACCGGAGGTGGAAGCGGAAATCCGAAGCTCTACACGTTCGGCAACGGCTGGCAGTATTCTGTGCCGCAGTGGATTGAATATACTGCCGATATGAAAGTGATAGAGTGGAATGGAATCGCGCCCGACATTTATGTGAAGGCAGACTCGACCGATTTTGCGCAAGGCGATGACCCGGTGTTCGATTATGCGCTGGCGTGGATTAAGAACGCGCTGGTGGCGCGTCAGTAAAAAGGGCTTGATTTTTTAATGGAGAAAAGAGACATTAAATGTGAGTTTCATCCCCTGAACGAAAGATTGACAACTCACCACCATTAACATGGTTTCTACTTCACTACACACCGAAGAAGTTTTCATTACGGGATAAGATTTCCCAAAGAAATGTTATGCATAATGTGGGCGATGTAATTATTTAGCGACATAAACGGC
>JAJYOI010000084.1 GCA_021796275.1 Bacteroidota bacterium | reverse complement strand
GAACCGTTGTTGTTTGTTCCGGCGGAGGTGCCGAAGACTGTTGCGATAGTACCGGTAAAGATTCCGGTGTTCGCTCCGGTCTCTGTGAAAAGAATATTCTCAACTTCATTCGTAACCTTGTTGGTATCCTTCAGAGTATAAGTTTCTACAACAGAAGAATTTCTGTTCAAATCATTGTCGGTCAGAGTGTAGGAAACTGTACCGCCCGGAAGAATGGTTGCCGTGCCGGTAAGCGTTGCATTGTTGCCTGCACGAACAACGGTGTTCCACGTCCGCACCTGATTTGTGTTTCCGGCTGAATCTTTCGCATCAAGGTAGGTAATTCTCAAAGTATCATTCGGCTGGCACGCAATGGTGCCATTATTATTCCCGTTTGACGAGGCACCATACACCGATGCACGTTTGCCCGTAAAAATACCTGTGTTCACTCCGGTTTCAGTGAAGCTGACAAACTCCCATTCTCCCGTTCGAATGTTGAATACAGAATCTGTAAAGGTCTGAACACTTGTTGCACTCGTGTTAAGATCCTCGTCAGTCAATGTGTAATACAATGTATCACCGGGAAGAATAGATGCTAAACCTGTGATACTCCCAGTTGCATTGGCAGAAATTCTTAGGTTGGCAATGGAAGAAGCCTTAAACCGCTGAGCGTTCGTCACCCAAGCTGTATCTTTGATAGTTCCACTCGTACTTGTCAGCCTGATCTTATATGTCAGAGTATCGGAAACACCCGGCGCCAACGTTCCAAAGTTCCAAATAATCTTTCCTTTCGCACCAGATTGGCTCGTCTCCGATCCTGAACCTGCAGAGCCAGTCACCGACGAAGCGACGTACGTATACGGCGTCGTCCCGCTTGGATATAAAGTGTCAGATACTGTAGTCGTTGTTGAAGTCGTTACAGACGATGTATTTTGAATAATAATACGGACAGTGGTTGTGTCGTATCTCTTGGTTTTTCCTGGATCGAATGATTTTGTTATGCTGATAATCGGTGGGGGCCATGCGGTTGAAGTAAGCAGTTGGTCAACCGTCGCTGCTTTAACATGTGCTTTGTTTGTGAACGGCGTATCGCCGGTAAATGAAGGGCCAATCTTTACCTTATACACAACCGAGTCACTCGCGCCGATTGCAAGACTTGTAATGTTGGCAAATGTAATCACCTGCCCGCTTATTGTGTTGCCGCTTGCTGGTCTCGTGACACTCAGAATCGTGAATCCTGACGGCACTGTATCAGTAATGCTTATTGGATTGCCATTGCCGGGAGATACTGCATAATTGCCCGTGTTTGTAACCTTGACCGTGTATTGGAGAGTATCGTTAATAACCGGATACGTTCCGCCAATGCTGATGTCCTTGAAAGATTTCGTTGAAGTAAGGAAGAGCGGCGTTACAAGGGTGACCGAATCTGTTGAGGTATTATTCCACAGACGACGGTCAATTTGAGGACTCGAAACAGTTGCAGTATTTTTCAATGTCAAACCGCTCGGATCCGAAATGTAAGCAGCGGTTGTATGGACTGTGATATTGATTGGCGAACTCCACCCCGGCGGATGAATTCCTGAATGCGTGAATACGTACACTGGGCGCGCTGAACTGTCAACACTCCAACCGGAATAAGAGGCAGAAACAAATTGCGCGTCGGATGGTAAACTATCCCTTACCGTAATTATGCCGGTCGTATCCGGACCATTGTTCTGTGCTGTGAGAGTGTACGTCAGGTTGCTGCCGGCAAGTATGGTCGAACCGCCTGAATGTGTTTTTGTGATCTGAACATCTGAGTTGGAAGTATCGGCAACCGAAATTATTTCAGCATTTAAGAGGACCAGATCGGCACCAGTTGAATACACAGATGTTGCGCTGGTATCACCAGGATGAAGAAGCGACGTCACATCGTAGGTATCAATGTCAACGCCAAACGTACTGTCTTTGGCGGGAAAGAGCGTGTTGCTAACTGAGTTGAATTGGTTGTCCGTAGGGTTGTATGAATCGGTAAGTATTTGACCGTTGAAACCAAGTTCTTCGCTGTAGCCGTTCAGCGTGTTAGAATTTTCTGCATCTCCTTCCCACGTTATGTGAGTCATCTTTCCATCAACGCGGCTGAACGGAACATAAAAATTATTCGGCGTAAAGGTTATCTGCGGGCTGGCGGAATTTCCATAAAATATTTGGAAGCCGTCATAAACGTTAATTGTGTGCCGCACTTCAGTTGAAAGATTGTAGATGACAAGCAACGCCCATCCGCCAAGTGCTGCTTGAGATTGCACGTAGTTCGTTGTCGTGTCAATGGTCAATCCGCTGAAGATGTAACTGTGTCCGGAAGCATTGTTCTGCGAGGAAACATAGGACGTCACATCTCCGAATCCACCGAACCAATACAGCCACGCCGGCCCGTTTTGGAAAGATTCAGTAAATGTTCTGCTTGCGTTTACCGTATTGCCGTCTAATGTGACAGATCCATCAACGGTTTGACCGGAGGCTGCCCAGTACAAATACGCACCAACGATTGTTGCACCGCTTGGAATCGTGAGCGTGGTCGTATCTGCTGTTGTTGTTGCAACAGCATCAAATGTATTGCCCATTGTCCGCAGCGAGCCGCCGATAACGGTGTAGTTGATTGTACCGGAAAAACTGTTGTAGAGAGTAATCGGAGTTTGCGCAAAAACAAAAGCAAAAGACAAAAAGAGAAGACTGAGAATGAATGCAGCTCTTTTTATCAGCGCCAGCGGTGCATCAGCCTTTGGCCGAAGCAGACCATATTCCATTTCGGAATGTTGTTCCTGCTTAAGCATTTTTGTTAGAACGGTTGTCAAGCCGTTGCCTTTCTTTTCTCAACTTCCATTTCGTTAATTGAACTCATGCAACAAAAAAAAGAAAACGTTTACTTGTAAGAAACATTTTTGTATTCATGGCTACGAGATATAAAAAACCTTACAACTCTTTTAATAATTTTAACTTACTGGGAAATAGAGCAAGGAGTGTTCCAAAAAAAATGTGCCGTATTTGATTCAATTTTGAAGTTTGTACGTGCAAAACCTTGTTACCAATCGTAACAAATTACTGGATGGTAACATAATAAAACGGTACAAGAAAAATACGCTAAAATTATCATTATATGGTAAATGATAGGTGACAACAATACCCCATCACCGAGAAATTATATTCGCAAAAAGACCGTGTAACTTATGAAAAGTGAGTTATTTTGGAGAGAAAAGTAACGATGCTAATCTCTGTGGGCTTGAGGAAAGCGCTTCCGTGTTACCGAAGTGTCACTATTCCAGATTCAGTTTCTTCCGCTTCTCCCAAAGATTTTTTCGGCTGATGCCGAGAATTTCAGCAGCCTTAGTTGTATCGCCGTTAACATAATTTAGTACATCAAAAATATGCTGGGCTTCCATTTCCGCAAGAGTGCGGGCAATAAAGTTCTGAGTGTTGGCATTGTTTCCAGCCGCCGCCCGTGGTTCCATTCCTAAAAGCAATGCGTCCGCGTCTATTTTGTTTTGGTCGGTGAAAATCATAGCATGTTCGATAACATTGTGCAACTCACGAACATTGCCGGGCCAGTCATAATCTAACAATCTGTTTTCCGCACTTTTTGTCAACCCTTCAACATGCTTTCGAAATTGATTGTTAAATTCCTTAATGAATTGCTCGGCAAGAATAATACTATCGCGGTCACGGTTACGCAATGGAGGAATATTTGAGGAGACAACGTTAATTCTGTAATACAAATCTTCCCGAAAATTTTTTCGTGCAACCTCTTCAGCAAGATTAGAATTTGTAGTTGAAATGAGCCGCACATCAACTTTCAATTCATCAACACTTCCTAAACGGCGGAACGAACGCGTTTCGATAAATGAAAGCAGCTTCGCCTGCAGCGACGGGCTCATCGAATTTACTTCGTCAAGCAAAGCTGTCCCGCCATCAGCCACTTCGAACAGTCCTTTCTTCGGCGCGCGCGCATCGGTGAACGCGCCTTTTTCGAACCCGAATAATTCCGATTCGAGCAGCGCTTCCGGAATCGCAGCGCAATTAATATCAACGAATCGCTTATTGGTTTTTTGACTGCTGTAATGAATGATTCTTCCCACATGACCTTTCCCCGTACCGCTTTCACCGGTGAGAAGAATTGTTGCATTCGGGTAATCAATGACGCGCCGGATGAATGTTCGTATATCACGAATTTGCTCGCATTCCCCAAGCAAACTGTCTATCGAATATTTTTTTTGATTGTCAGTCTGGATGTACTGCAGTTCTTCGCGCATCGCCGAATAGTCGAGCAGCTTTTCTACCATCAAATTCAACTCGCCCGGATTAATCGGCTTGCGAAGATATTCGTTTGCTCCGCTCTTGATCGCTTGAATTGCGCTTTCAATTCTCGGGTCGGCGGTAACGACGACAACCGGCAGCGATAATGAACGCTTGCGCAATTCTTTGATCAACTCTATCCCGTTGATTTCCGGAATGATCATATCCACCAACGCCAGATCAGGCGTCGAACGGTCAACAGCATTTAGAAATTCCTGCGACCGCGTAAAAGTCTCGATTGCATATCCTCCCTTTTCAAGGGCTTTTTTCGCAAAGTGAAGATGAATTTCTTCATCATCAACAATATAAATTGTCGCTTTCATAGTAAATTTTCCAACCAGGCTTCAAAGAATCAAAAAGCAAAATAAGCGATTAATTGTACAACATTTAGTTTGTACAAGCAAGAGCTATGATATTTTTATACGATTTTGTGTAGATTTCACACCGCTCTTGATTTGCCTGGTCGCCTTTCGTACCTTTACATCAGATCGCCGAGATGGTGGAATTGGCAGACACACTAGCCTTAGGAGCTAGCGCCGTAAGGCATTAAGGGTTCGAGTCCCTTTCTCGGCACTTCTTCAAACCCAGACTTCGTTGGGCCACGGTTTATCCCTTTTTTATATGCATCAACAGCGCCGGAACACTCTCCAAAACTTGTTGAAACAATGCTCATTTCTTATATTGGAAGAAAGATTCACGTGGCGCCGCCGGCGCTTCTCACGCTAAGTTTTTACCATGACATTCCTTAATCCGTTTGTGCTTTTCGGACTTGCCGCCGCCGCAATTCCCATCATCTTACATTTGCTGAACATCCGCAAGCTTCGCACGATTGAATTCAGCACGCTGACTTTTTTGAAAGAGCTTCAGAAAAGCACGATGCGCAAAGTGAAGCTGCGCCAGTGGATGCTGCTTATTCTGCGCACGTTGCTGATACTTCTTGTTGTGCTTGCATTTTCACGTCCTGCTCTGAAAGGAAGTCTTGCCGGATTAGGCACGCACGCAAAAACAACAATGGTGATCATTCTTGATGACACCTACAGCATGTCGCTTCATAACGAAGGCGGCATATTTTTGAAACAGGCGCAAGCAAATGCGTTCCGTTTGATTGATATGATGAAAGAGGGTGACGATGCGCTCTTCCTCCGCCTTTCTGATGTACCACAAGCGACAATTGCGGAACCGACCCACGACATTCGGCGTCTGCGCGAAGCGGTCACACAAACCACTGCTACATACAAGCAACGAACTATTGAAGATGCACTGCGGCTCACTGCACGACTTCTTCGGCAATCAAAAAACTTCAACAAAGAAATTTATGTGCTCACTGATATGCAGAAATCAACGGTGATGCACTACGCGATGCAGACGCCGGACGAACACGGGCATCTATTCGACTCGAACGTCAAGCTTTTTGTCCTGCCGCTGACCGACAAAAAATTCGATAATGTTGGAATTGACCGTGTGACAATTCCTTCCACACTTTTTCAAATTGGAAAACCGTTCACCGTTGAAGCAACAGTCCACAACTATAGCAGTGCAAATGTTGCTAATGAATTGGCAAGCGTGTACCTCGATGGTGCGCGCGTCATGCAGAAAAGCATTTCCCTCAGCGCCGGTACAAGTACGGCTGCTTCTTTCGCAATTTCACCTCAGCGCAACGGATTTATTGCCGGCCATGTAGAATTGGAAGACGATGAATTTGAAGCAGACAACAAACGTTATTTCTCCGTGTACGTACCGCCTCAGATCAACGTGCTGCTTGTTTCTTCGCATGCACAAAGTTCACACTACATCAACCTTGCGTTGAACGTTTCAACCATGGGAAATAAAAACGCAACGATCGTACTTCACGAAATAACGCCGGCACAATTGACGACCGATGCAGTCGCTCAATCCGATGTTGTCATTCTCTTTGACGTCAACGAGCTTTCATCCCTGCAAGCCGGGCAGCTTGCGGAATTTGTTTCGAACCGCGGCGGCGGCATTCTTTTCTTCCCGGGTTCTGCAATGAACCTGCAAAACTACAATACAACAATTCTTCCGGCATTTGGATTACCACAGATGCTGCCTCTGAAAATGCCGCCGTACGGCACCCCGCACAGCGGGACAATTCCTGATAGAAATTCTTTCCTTTCTTTCGACAAAATTGATTTCGATCACCCGATCTTCAAAGGAATGTTCGAAGAGAACAAAAGCCTTGTCCGTCAGAAACAAACAATAGCATCGCCCCGCATTTATACTTCAATTCACTTCGCTTCAACAAGCAATCTCCAGGCGATCATCACACTTGCAGACGGTTCGCCGTTTGTATGGGAAAAGAAATTAGGCGCTGGCCGCGTTGTCGGATTTTCCGTCGGGGCAAACACGACATGGTCCGATTTTCCTGTGAAGGGAATTTTCATTCCGCTGTTATATCAGTCACTGCTGTACGCCGGTTCCAGTGAAAATTTCTTGTCGAATAAAAATGAAGCTCTCGCCGGCGAACCAATTGATGTACCGGCATCGCAGTTCCGCAGGCGAACCGCAAACGCCGGTGTTGTACAATCCGTTAGCATGATCGCTCCCGACAAAAATGAATTTCTTCTCCAGCCGTCTATGCGTTCGGCCACATCCACACGCGGTTCCATCGTATTCACTATCGAACAAACAGCGCTGCCGGGAATTTACACGTTACGTGAAGGCAGAGACACGCTCGGAATGATTCCCGTGAATATTGATCCGTTGGAATCGGACGGCGAACGCGCTACGAAGGAAAATGTTTTTTCCATGGCTGAACGGTACGGGATTTCGGAAACGTCGGTCGCTTTTATCGGCAATTCCGCCGCAATTGAATCCGCCGTGCTGCAAACGCGCTACGGCGTTGAACTCTGGAAATATCTGTTGATCGCCGCTCTCATCGTCGCGGTGATTGAAATGATTGTTGCCCGCGAAGGAAAGCGCGCTGTCGTATGATTGAATTAGCACACAACGAAAAGGAGCGGGCCGCCGTCGTCGGTTTGGTGACACGAGGCACCGCGAAGCGGCAGGCAGAAGAATATCTCGATGAGTTGACGCTTCTTGCGGATACCGCCGGCGCAGTTGTGTTGCATAGAATTTTGCAGGAACGCGACCGCATCGATCCGGCATTCTATATCGGCAAGGGAAAAGTTGAACAGCTTGCCCAGCTTGCGGACGATGATAATATTTCGCTTATCATTTTCGATGATGATCTTTCGCCGGCGCAAGTGCGCAATCTTGAATTGGAAATTAAACGGAAAATTATTGACCGCAGCGGATTGATCCTCGATATTTTTGCGACACGCGCAAAGACAAACGAAGCGCGTACGCAAGTTGAATTGGCACAGCTTCAATATCTTCTCCCCCGCCTGACGCGGCAATGGACGCACCTTTCAAAACAATTCGGCGGTATCGGCACAAAGGGACCCGGTGAAACGCAAATCGAAACAGACCGCAGGAGAATTCATGAACGCATTTCTCATCTCAAGAAAAAACTGGAGAAGATCAGCCGGCAGAGAGAGACGCAGCGGAAACTTCGCAAAGAATTGATCAATGTCGCGCTCGTCGGTTATACGAACGTCGGCAAATCAACGCTGCTCAACATTCTTTCCGACGCGGATGTTTTTGTGGAGAATCGTTTGTTTGCCACGCTTGATACGACAACGCGCACTGTCGCACTTTCCTCAAACGCGGCAATTCTCCTTTCCGACACCGTCGGTTTCATCCGCAAGCTTCCCCATCATCTTATTGCATCGTTCAAGAGCACATTGAAAGAAGTCGTTGACGCCGACATTCTTCTTCACGTTATTGACGTCTGCCATCCTCAGTGTGAAGAACAAATGCACGTTGTCACGTCAACGCTGGAAGAGATGGGCGCCGCAGCGAAACCGATGCTCTATGTCTTCAACAAAATCGACATGCTTTCCGACCGGCACATTCTCCATGATCTTCATCAACGCTATTCGCCGGCAGTGTTTGTTTCCGCATTTCGGGGAATCAATATTTTAGGCTTGAAGGAGACTCTTCTCGAAATGACCCGCCGCTCATACTATACCGTGACATTTTCTCTTCCTCAAAACGATTACAAAACTCTTTCAACCCTGCACGACCTCATTGAAATTTCCGACAAACAATATGAAGATGACGTTGTGGTTGTCAAGGCGCGTATCAACGAAAAAATGTTTGACCACCTCCGGCAATTGTTGAACTCAGCGGGCGCAATAATTTTAGAAACACAAAAGCCCACCGCATGATGAAGGGAGGGGGGACATCATGGGCAGGCTTTGTTATTGCCCGGCAGTCTCGTGGTTCTACCGGACACGTTCATCGTTACAATTTCAATTCGCTCCGCGTTTCGTACATCAAAAGTGAATTATCTTTTGAACCGCGGAGATTTTCTGCTTCACGCATCAGCGAGCTGAGGCACGTTGACGGCGGGCATGCTTTCACCACTTCTTTAATCTGAATACCGCTTCGGTCGTACACCTTAATAACAACTTCATAGTTTTTTACGTTGCTGGTCATACGACAGTATCCCTCATCTATCGTGCCAAATTGCGAGCCTTAATTCTTCGCTTTCTTCTTGAAAACCTCCACTCCTTTGTCGGCAACGCCGCAGTGCTCTGCAGTTTCTACAATCTCCATGACGGCCGTCATACACTCTTACCGCTTCCTTGATTCTCTCTCACGAGATCGCTACATTTTCACAGATTCAGCAGGCAAGCCGGAGTTCTCACGTCATTACCTAGGATCGTATGGATCAGACATTCCTCACAGTTGAAAATCTTCGCTCCAACGCCTTATTCAAATACTGCAGCGATGCAGATATCAGAAATATTCTTCGCGTGTTGAGAGAAGAAACCTTTCAATCGAACACAATCATTTTCAATGAAAATTCGCATGGCGAGCGGCTCTATTTGATCCTTGAAGGGAAAGTGCGCATTTCGAAGATCACGCGCGGCGGGCAGGAAACGACGCTTGCGCTGCTGGGAAAAGGCGACTTTTTCGGTGAGATGGAATTGCTGGACAACGAGCCGCGCTCTGCCCGGACACGTGCGCTTGAAAAAACAATCGCCGCGGGTATTTCAAAAAACGATTTCGATTCTCTCATCAAATCGAATCATATCATCACACTTAATCTGCTGAAAACTATTTCCAGACGCCTGCGCACCGCCGATCAAACCATCGTCAGCGAGTTGGAACATACGATTGAAATTTCCAGGCAGCACATTGGAAAATTAAATTTGCTTATCGATGCGGCTAAGACCGTCAACTCAACTCTCGACCTCGACAAACTTCTGGATATCATTCTCGAAACGGCGATCAAATCTATCAGCGCAGACCGCGGAACTCTCTACTTGCTTGACGAAGCAAAATCTGAAATCTGGTCGAAAGCACTTCGCGGAACCGAAGTGATCGAAATCCGTCTTCCTGTCGGCAAGGGACTTGCAGGATACGTCGCAAAGACCGGCGAAACAATCAACATTCCCGATGCCTACAACGACGCGCGTTTCAATCCCGAAGTCGACAAGAAATCGGGGTACCACACCAACAATATGTTGTGCATGCCGATGCGAAACCGCGATAAAAAAATTATCGGCGTGTTCCAAATGCTCAACAAAAAAGGAGGAGCATTCACTGCCGACGACGAGGAATTCATTAACGCACTTTCCATTCACGCTTCCATCGCAATTGAAAACGCGCGCATAGCGCAGGAAATGGTGAACAACGAGCGACTCTCTGCTGTCGGGCGCATGGCGAGCACCATCATCCACGACATTAAAAATCCGATGGGCACATTGCGTGTGTACGCGCAAGTGATGAAGAAAAAATCGGGCAACGAAGAAGCGGCAAAGCTTGCCGATGAAATGATCACGCAGGTCGACCGTTTTGTGAACATGACGCAGGAAATTTTAGACTTCAGCCGCGGCGTCAGCTCGACGAATATTGAAGAAGTTGAGTTCGGCAATATTATGGAAGGCGTTCTTTTGTTCATCGAAAAGGATTTGACGAAACGGAAAGTGAAGCTCGAACACGATCTCGGCTATAAAGGCAAGGCGAAGATCGATCAGGACAAAATCGTGCGCGTGTTTTACAACATTGCAAGCAACGCCGCCGATGCGATGCCGAACGGCGGCACGCTGAGTGTTTCAACTGCGGAACAGGACGGTATGGTGAAAATTGATTTCAGGGATACCGGCACCGGAATGCCGGAAGAAGTGAAGCGAAAAATCTTTGAGCCGTTCGTTACCTACGGAAAAAAACACGGCACCGGACTCGGCATGGCAATTGTAAAAAAAGTAATGGACGATCACAAGGGGAAAATTGAAATCGAATCGGAATTGGGAAAAGGAACAACCATTCGTTTGCTGCTGCCGATTTAATAGCAAAGAAAATATTCATTGCGGCTTTGCGTGCGGCTCACTCCACAATAATTTTTCCCGTCATTCCCAAATGACCGATACCGCAAATGTGTGAACAGCGAAAATCATACTTCCCTTTTTTCTGTGCGTAAAATTCTATCGTGACCGTCTTTCCTTCATCAATCCTTTCATCAATTCCGAAATCGCTGAGCGCAAATCCGTGCGTTCCTTCAATGGATGTAATTTCCAGCCGAATGAGCGTTCCCTGCTTCACATGAATTTCATCCGGCGTGAAGTGATAATCCTGTGCAGTCATTTTGATTGTCTGCTGCGGAACGGTTGAGCGATCAAGCCCCGGCGGAATGGCAGCAAAATGCTGTGAAGCACAACCCGCAAAGAAGATAAAGAGCATCAACTCGCTCGTTAATAAAACTGCTTTTCTCATACGCAATTCCCTTTCTTTAGATAGCTTAATTGTCTAATCCACCCAATCAAAAATGCCGAATCACCCGCGGGTGTACTCGATGAGCGAAGAGAGCATGTGCGGAAACGTTGAAAGAATCTGTGTTCCCGCCCTCTTCCCCCAGCGCGAAAAAAGCGCATGCTGAATCATCAGTGCAAAACGAAGGCGCCGTTGGAAATATAATTTCCACATTGTCGAGTACAGCTTCTCCGTCGCTTCCTCGCTGAGACTGTTTTGCCTGTTTTGATCGAGTACTGTAGAAATCATCTTCGCGCTTTGCATTGCCATCCCGATGCCGTCGCCGGCAAGCGGTGCAATGACATGCGCCGCATCGCCGATCATAAATATTCCGTTCTCAACAAAACTTTTCTTTCCGAAAAAAACATTTCCCGCGCCATAAATTGGAAATGTCTCAATCACGGATTCAAAATCAGAAGAAACAAGCGCGGCAAAATGTGGATTGCAGCGAAGCAGCTCAACAATACGCGCACGCGGCGGCACGCCATCCTTGAAACGCCGTTCGAGAAAACATAATGTGGCCGTATTGTCATTCACCACATTCACGCCGCAATACATACTTCGCGCCGTAAATATGTGGATCTCATTGTTCGAAAAATTTCTCAAGTATTTTGTTGGAAAATGAAGTTTAACGCCGTTAAGCCGCGATTTGTGTTGAAGAAAATCTCTGTGAAAGTTTTTGTCCAACGGGCTGAATTTTCCATACGCGGCAATGACGTGGTGTGCAGTGAGATGCTTCTCTCCTTCGGAATCTGCAACAACAAGATCGTACTGCGCTTCTTTCCGGCAAACGCTCTCGACCGCCGCCGGTTGATATACCGTGACACCGGCACTTCGGGCATTGTCCAGTAAAAATGAATCGAACGTTCCGCGCTTCATTCCATAGGCGGTGAATCTAAATTCAGACGTGAACGGATGTGAATGGTCAGGGCAGTAACGAAACGCGGTCAACGGATTCGGGCGGAGCGATTGAAATTGCTCTGTGAGTTGTAACTCTTCGAGAATCTCGATCACCTCTCTCGATAAAAATTCTCCGCACAATATTTCCCGAGGAAAAGATTTCTTCTCAATTAAGCACGTGCGGAACCCCATTCGCGCAGTATAGATTGCGGCGGTAGAGCCGGCGGGCCCGCCTCCAATGACCGCAATATCGTAGTCAGGTTCACTCATTATTCTTCACAATGCACACAAGCCAGCGGAATGCCCACGTACGTTGAATAGTGTACAATGCGGATGGAAGCAACGCACACAATCGTGCAAGTTCGTTCCGCATAAATCCCCGGCGCACTGAAATCGGCCCGTCATTTTTCACCATCGCGCTTCGGGAAAACAGGCGTGTGAGCAGCATAATTCCGTAATACGCAAACACCGACCGGCGAAGGTCGTTGATGATAATGCCCTGCCGTGCAATCGAATAAAGCGACAGAAAAATCGCCTGCAGTTCGTCTTCCGTAAAATGATGAAGAAAAAGAGAAGCATGAACGACGTCAAACGATTGTTCTTTGAACGGAAGGGCAAGCACCGAGCCGTTGACAAGCGCGATGGAAGGATATGCCTCGGCTGAATATTCGCATGCCCGCAAATTTAAGTCGAGCGACGTCATGCTGATGTTCCGGTGAAGCGGGGAAATCGCCGCCAGAAGCTCAGAGCCTCCCGCTCCGACATCGAGAACAGAAAGAGCCGTCTGACTCGAAATATTTTTCAGCATCTTCTGCATTCCTTTGCGCGATGTCGAATGCCCGCCGAGCCACGTGTTGATCACGGTGAGTTCGTGTAGCGCATCATCCAAACGTTTATCATGGATCGAAACATCATCCATGATTTCCTTTTGTGTGCTTCGGACAAACACCGTCACACGCCTTTCAGGAATGCAACTTCCATTGTCAAACCGGGGCCAAACGCGATTGCGCATACATAGTCGTCTTTTGCAATCGTGCGTGTTGCGAGAAGTTCTTTCATCACAAAAAGAATTGATGCCGATGACATGTTCCCGTAGTTTTTCAACACAGTGCGCGAAGGCGCCATTGCATCATCATCCAGATGCAAACCATTCTGCAACGCATCTAAAATTGCTCGTCCGCCCGGATGCAACACCCAGTGCCGGATTGAACCGCGTGCGATGCCGTGTTGACGAAAGAGCGCATCGAGAACGGGAATTGCTTCTTCGGAAATGATGCGCGGAAGCTCGGACGAGAGTATCATTTCAAAACCGAAATTGCCTATTTTCCATCCCATGTACTCGGAAGAATTCGGAAACAGGTGCGAATGAGTTTTCACCAATTGCAGGCGAGGCGAATACGACGGGGCACGGGAAAACAACGCCGCGGCGCACCCGTCGGCAAAGATCATATTTGCAAGAATGTTGTCGCGCGTCGGTTCTGTTTGTAAATGAAGACTGCAGAGTTCGACCGCCACGAGAAGCGTAGTGCTTTGCTCGGCATCGGCGGCGTGAAGCGCTTCGAGCACGGAAGTGAATCCCACGAGCGCGGCGGCACATCCCATAAATCCGATATGCGTGCGCTGGGTGGAAGCTGCAATGTGAAATTCATTCATCAGAAAATAATCAATCCCGGGAGCGAAAAATCCTGTGCAGGAAATTGTGATAAGCCGGCGGATTGATGACGGATCGCACTGCGTTTTTTCAAGCAAGCGCGCAACTGCCTCCTTCGTCAACACTTTTGCCCAATACTCGTATTGATTCATCCGCTCTTTTGTATCGGGAATAACACTGCCGTGATCGGTTGAATAAAATTTTTGCGACGGCTGCAACTCCCCGTCCGGAACAACAACATAACGCCTATCAATGCCGGAATGCTGCGACGCCGCTTCAATCAGGCGTGCAATGGCAGGGCGAACAGCCATGCGGCTCTTCATAAACTCGGTCGCCTTTGCTTGTGGAACTTCGTACGGCGGCGACGCCGTTGTGATTTCAATAAGCACTGCTGTTCCTCCGATAATACGTGGCGAGCAATTCGCGGTGATTGGCTTACGTGTAGAATACAACTAATGGTACGGCGATTTCTCTACTTCATGGAACACGAAGCGTGTCCGCTTAATTCCTTCAGAAAGAAAAATTCAGGAGTGACTCATGTTCCGTAGAACACACTACCGCGCTCGCTACTTTTATTTCGTTACTAATCTCTCAGACTGTGTGAGCTTTGTAACGAGAGAAAAATTCCTATATCACTTGTCATGCATCCTCGCTCTAAAGTTGAGCGTTCTTTGCGAAATCCCGCCGTTGTTTAGCGGGATTGTGCAGGTTCGTCTCCAAATCAAATTCTCCGCCTACGCTACCGCTCCGGCGGACAGGCTGTCCGGTAAAGCGATACGGGCTGCTCACATTTTGTGTTGCGCGCCCCACCGTGCCATACGCATCATAGTCGTATGCTGCATTCGCTGTAGTGCCCGATGAGGAAGCAACTCGCACCGAACCTAAGTGGTCTTTGTGGATGTAATACCATGTTGAGTTCACGCGCATGGCTATTAAACCGGTTGGTCCATACACGTATGTTCGCTCTGTCCCGTCGCTGACTCTTTGGATAAATGGGTGATCGTTCGTATAACACAAGTAGGTAAAATGTCAAATGATTCTACATCAGCGAT
>JAJYOI010000145.1 GCA_021796275.1 Bacteroidota bacterium | reverse complement strand
CTTGAAACAATCAAAGAACTTTGCACCGATGGACCGCGCCGCGCGGCGATGAGCGAGGCGTCCCGGAAACTGGGAAATCCGAATGCCGGCGAAGAAATTGCGCGAAGAGTTTTGAACCTTGCAAAGCAACGGTAGAAAAAATGGCAGCGGAATTCAAATATAAACTTGATTTTTACTACCAACAGTCGCTTATCTATTTGGTGACGCTGCTGCTGTATGCAGGAATTGTCGGCAGCTTCATCGAGGGTGAATTCACGTTGGTATTTAAAGATCCGATTTTGTACATCATCCTTCTCTTTGTGCTGATTTCCTTTGTGACATTGATGCTCAATAAGATTCGCAACCGCCGGTTGGTGCTCACAACAGACGCGATCGTGTTCGAGCACAAATTTGCGCGGAGGGAAATTCCTTTTCGCGATATCGAATGGATTCATATCGGCCGCGAACGCATGGTACGAACCGCCGGACGATTTCAGGTGATTGTTTTTAAAGTGAAAGCACGCCGAAGATTGTATCGTATTCGTGTCGGAAGGTACGAGCGCGAAAAAGAATTAATTGCTGAAATGGAGCGCATTGCAGAACATCTTCCGAAAGGCGAACGGCGCAGATTCAGAGTGAGACGGAGAAGTTAATGTTCTCTTCCATTAAAAAAATTCATTTTGTCGGTATTGGCGGCATTGGTATGAGCGGCATCGCTGAGATTTTGATTGATCAGGGATTCAAAGTCAGCGGCTCCGACCGTGCATTCAGCGAAGTGACGGAGCGCCTGCAATCGCTCGGCGCGGTTGTGTACGAAGGCCATCACACAGAGAATATTGCAGCCGATGTGGATACGCTTGTGTACTCATCGGCAGTCGTGATGGAAAATCCTGAGATTGTTGAAGCGCAGCGCCGGAAAATTCCCATTGTCCGCCGCGCAGAAATGCTTGCCGAAGTGATGCGCTTGAAATATGGCATCGGCATCGCTGGCACGCATGGAAAAACGACGACGACCTCGATGGTGAGTCTTGTGTTAATGGAAGGCGGTCTTGATCCCACAGTCATTGTCGGCGGAAAATTGAGCGGGCTTGGAGGAACAAATGCGCGTCTCGGCAAAGGCGATTTCATTGTTGTCGAGGCGGACGAGTTCGACCGTTCATTTCTTTCCATCACACCGACCGTTGCTGTGTTAACAACGCTTGAAACCGATCATCTCGATTGTTACCGCGACCTTGAAGATATCAAAAGCGCATTTGTACAATTCGCCAACAAAGTACCGTTCTACGGTTTTGTCGTGCTGTGCCTTGATGAGCCGGCGCTTCAGGATATTATGCCGCAATTGAATAAAAGGAAATTGGTGACGTACGGATTAACACCGCAAGCGGATTTGCAGGCAATTGATATTCGGTTCAAAGAGAACATCACAACATTTACGGTTGCGCATGGTTACGATGATCTTGGACAGGTCAGGCTGCAAATTCCCGGCAGGCACAATGTGCAGAATGCGCTCGCCGCAATCGCCGTTGGATTGCAGCTCGGTGTGTCATTCGAAAAAGCAAAAGCCGGAATTGAAAAATTCACCGGCGTCTATCGCCGTTGGGAAAAGAAAGGTGAAGTAAACGGCATCACACTCTACGACGACTATGCGCATCATCCGACGGAATGTAGGGCGACACTTTCCGGTGCGAAAGCAGGCTGGCGCCGGCGCGTCGTGTGTGTGTTTCAGCCGCATTTATATTCACGCACGCGCGATTTCTATGAAGAGTTCGGCAAAGCATTTCTTCTTGCCGATGTGCTTGTTGTGACCGATGTGTACCCGGCGCGTGAAGAACCGATTCAAGGTGTGACCGGAGAGTTGATCACGAACGCCGCGAAACAATTCGGACATAAAGATGTGCATTATGTTCAGGATAAAAAACAAATTCCGGAACATCTGAGGACGATTACCAAGTCCGGCGATATTGTCATTACAATGGGTGCGGGCGATATCTGGAAATTCGGAGAAGAGTTTTTACGACTTCTCCAGAAGAAAAAATGAACGATGAGACAGTAGTCGAGCAAATGCATTCATGAATGATGACGCTGAAAATGAACAATTGAGTACAACTCCAGCGGAGATTAAAAAAAGCCACAGCAGAAATGTCTATTTCGTGCTGGCAGCTTTTCTTGCATGCTGCATTTTTGTTTTGGTAATGGCATTTGTGTGGCGCAGCCATCTCATCACAAATGCTATCATTGTTCGCGGCGAGCAGATTCTTACGGAGAAACAAGTGATCGAGCTTGCTAATGTTCCGGTACATGCCGGGCTGTATGATATTGACCTCACAACAATCGAGCAGAATGTGCACCGCAGCGCGTTTGTGAAAAATGTTATTGTGAAGCGCGACGCTCCATCGGCGCTGCGTATTATGATCGAAGAGCGCAAACCGATTGCAGTGCTTACATCGTCAAAAGGAAGTTTGTATTTCGTTGACGATGAAGGAATTATTCTTCCACATATTACCACGAACGTCGCGTTTGATCTTCCCGTGATCACCGGCGCCGATTCGACAGAAGCATTGGTTGCCGGCCAGCGTACGACGGACGGCGATATTCTTGCAGCGCTGGATGCATTAAGCGCTGCTCGTGCCGTTGGAACAGACGTGTTTCATCTTATTTCGGAAATCCGCGTGCGCCGCGGACGCGATATGGTGCTTTATTCGTCGGACGCAGGTGTGCCGATTATTTTCGGGCAGGGCAATGCTGTGAAAAAGATGGCGGAGCTTGATGCATTTTGGAAACAAGTTGTCATTCAGGAAGGGCCGCAGAATATCCGGTACATTGACTTGCGGTTTGACGATCAAATTGTCATCTCGAGTGTGCCTCAAAAATTGTCATAGAAAAATGGAGCAGTATGGAAAATATTTACGTCGGGCTTGATATTGGTACCACGAAAGTGTGCGCCATTGTTGCGTCGTTAAGCGAAAATAATGAAATCAACATTCTCGGTATCGGCAAAAGCAAGTCGGAAGGATTGACGCGCGGCGTCATCACGCATATTGAAAAAACGATCACGTCAATCAACGCGGCAATTCACGAGGCAGAGCAGCAATCCGGTACGAAGATACAATCGGTTGTCGCAGGCATTGCCGGTGATCATGTGCAAAGTTTTCAAAGCCGCGGCGTCGTTGCGGTGAGCGGTCCGGAACAAGAGATAACACAGGCAGATGTCAACCGGCTGATTGAGGATACGAAGAAAGTCGCGCTGCCGTCCGATCGGAAAATCATTCACGTAATTCCGCAGGAATTTATTGTGGATGGCCAGGACGGTGTGTACGATCCGGTCGGCATGTCGGGTGTTCGGATGGAGGCGAATGTTCACATCATTACCGGATTGGTTTCCGCCGCGCAGAACATTTTAAAATGCGTTCAGCGTGCCGGTGTTGCGGTAAGCGATATCGTGCTTGAACCGATTGCCTCGAGCGATGCGGTGCTGGAAAAAGAAGAAAAGGAAGTTGGTGTTGCACTGCTCGATATCGGCGGCGGCACGACAGACCTTGCTGTGTTTGAAGACCGCACGATCCGTCACACGGCTGTCATCGGCATCGCCGGGAAAAAAGTGACCGACGATATCCGTCGCGGGCTGGGAATTCTC
>JAJYOI010000083.1 GCA_021796275.1 Bacteroidota bacterium | reverse complement strand
AGCGCAAGTTCAATGCGGCGCTCGCTGGCAAGCGTGTTGATAACGAGCGGGTATTTTGCCCCTTTCACTTTTTCAAAAAGAAGCGCCGGCATTCCTAAGCGGAGCGCACGCGTGGCAATCTCGGTGATTTCTAATTCAGGATCAACTTCAGCTGTGACGCGATGAAGTTCGCCGTTGCGTTCAAGAAAGGAAACGAATTCCCGGAGCGCGGTGAAATTCATCGGTCACTCCAATTCTTCCGCACGCCAGCCGCGTGATGTCCGTTCGCCCAAAATGCCGAGAAGTTTTTCTGTGAATGCATTCACATATTCATCAACAGATTTTGGAACGAAGTAGAGCGGTGAAGAAATCGGCATGATGATTGCGCCGTAGCCTGACAAACGCGCCGCCTGTTCGAGCGAAAGTGTTGACATCGGAGTTTCGCGGACGCACAGTACAAGTTTGTACCGTTCCTTTAACGCGACCTGCGCGGCGCGCGTGATAAGCGAATCGCCGATGCCGGAAGCGATTTTTCCGAGCGTGGAAGTAGAGCAGGGAAGAATGACAACTGCATCAAAATGATTTGAACCGGAAGCGATCGGTGCGGAGAGATCGTCGTTGGCAAACTGGCGTTTGATGTACGCCTGAAGATCTTTTTCCGTGAGATTCACTTCATCTTTCAGCAAGACTTTTCCCCATTTGCTGACGATGAGAAATTTATCGGCAGTGGATTTTTTCAGAAAATCCACCGCATAGATTGCACCGGAAGAGCCTGTAATGCCGAGAACAATTCTCATGCGAACGTGTTCGTTAAAATCACCATGAAGAAGACGCTGAAGCCGACGAGGATGTTGATTTTAAAAAATGCCAACTCCACATCTTCAGCTTTTTTCTGTTCGAGATAGAGAAGCGCGCCGCTGAGCAGAAGGAACGGCACTGCCACAAATGCTTTCAGCGAGTGGAAAAAGAGAATGACGAGAACGATGAATGCGAGCAGATGAAGTATGCCGGAAATTTGCAACGCGCGTTTGCGTCCGAACCGTGATGGGAACGAATACAGGTCTTCTGCGCGGTCAAAATTTTCGTCAAGCGTTGAGTAAATAATATCGAATCCTGTTCCCCAAAAAAGAACGAAAAGGGGAAGAATAATTCCGGTGCCGAGATTATGAAACGAGCCGACAACGGCAAACCATCCGCCGAGCGGCGCCATGGACATTCCGAGTCCCACGCCGAAATGTGCGAGCGGCGTGAATCGTTTGAGATACGGATACACGACAAAAATAATGAGTGGGATGGGTGCGAGGTAAAAACAGAAATCGGAAATCAGTTTTGCCGAAACAAAATAGAGTGCAAGTGCGCCAACGAGAATTCCATACCCCTGCACAAGAGAAAGTTTTCCGCTGGGCAGTTCGCGTTTTGCTGTGCGTGGATTCCGCTTGTCAATTTCCCGGTCAATGATCCGGTTGAGTGTCATTGCGCTTGAGCGTGCTCCGACCGCTGCAAGCAAGATGAGAAGGAGAAGTGTATTTGCGGGCTTCTCGTGTGTTGCAAGGAACACTGCGCTGTAAATCATCGGCAGTGTGAAAAGCGTATGCTCGATCTTGACAAAACTCAGAAAATTTTTCAAATGGGCTTTTATTGCGCTTGTCTCTGGAAATGCAGATTTTGGCTGCTAAATTTCATTAAATTTACCCAAAAAAAAGCGCTCAGTCAAGAAAAGCGGGAACTTGCGATCTCTGGTATTACCGCATGAGAATCATCTTTTTTGTTTCCACAAAACTTCCTGCACTCAAACGGTAGAAGTACACACCGCTTGAAACATTACTTGCATTCCACTCCACATTGTACACTCCCGGAGATTTTTTCTCGTTCACGAGTGTCGCCACTTCTCTTCCTAGAACGTCGAACACTTTCAACGACACGAATCCTGAAACCGGAATCTCGAACCGTATTTGCGTTGTCGGGTTGAAAGGATTGGGGAAGTTTTGTATTAAGGCATACACTGTGGGTAGACGTTCTCTTCGGGATATTCCTGTTATGTCTACTTCAATTCTCGCCGAATCAGTCCAGCATATTTGTCCATTTAATGTTAGTTCAAATTTCGCATTGAAATAATGGGGGAATGTCAACGTGTCATAATCGATCGTGAAACCTGCCTCACCACTTGGTGACGCACTGGCACCTGCCGAGATAGAGGGAAGAGGGAGCGTGAGAGGATTGATCTTTTTTACCCACGGGTCGTTGCAAACAAGTGTCACGAAGGCGTTTGTAACGGCTGAAGTGGTGCCGTTATTCTTTATAAACGGCACCACACCGCAGTAAGCATATTCTCTCTGGTTTACAACAAAGGCGCTATCGAATGTCAAAGGTCCGGCTGTGGTAAAACTTGCAACGTTCCGTAGACTTCGGAACGTGCCCAGCGTTACATCATCAGTTCGCACGTTAATCTTGAACATATTCTCATCTGAAGGTGCGTAGATACGACAACTCCATATACTATCGTTGGCAGTTGCGTCTCCGTGAAGCCCGTCGTTGCGAAGCACAATACTGTCGCGTGCAGTGCCGGCTGCATCTGTAACAATTGCGCTGATCAATGCCGTATGATTCAGCGAATTTGTCAGTGTGACGTTCAGACAAACGCTGTCTGTTGCTGGTGTCGCATAATGCCGATCAAGCAAGGCGTTGTGAGCATAGGTCAGGCTTGTTATCCACTCAACAGCTTTCTTCACAACGTCATCTTCTCCATTCGCAACACCGTTGCGGGTGAACCATACTGTTTCATCTGGCTCTATATATGAGTGATAAAGGAATTGGCCAGGGTTGTTTTTCAAAGTCATATTTGTTGATGCTCGGTAATACACCCAATCATTGTCGCCGGTGTAAAGAGGTCCCTTTATTGCCCCCAAAGCACCATTTGTTCCAAGACCGAAAGTCCTTACCATCGGGTGATACTTCATTTCGAAAGGCATAAAATCACCGCAGCTCCAGGAGAACGGTCCGGTAAGCAAGGCAATTGGTTTATCGAAAAGAAAATTGCTCACGTGAGATTTGGTTCTTCCGCCGTTGTCCCATATTGTCATCGCAAAATGGTCGGTAGTACTGCTCCGCATGTTCTCTTGCAATATATCCTGTTCCTCATTAAACAAAACATTTATGACTTTCAAATATTCCGAGAAATTTCCTCCGGAGTTGTAACGTGAGTCTATTATTAAACCATCTATTTTATAATCATTGATGAGTTTTGATATTGCACTTACGAATTCATCTCCAACGGGAGATACCCAGCCCCAAACATAGACATAACCTATTTTGGTGCTCTCAATAACACCATAGCTTAAACGATTGCCATTATCAATATCTGGAAAAGGAACTCCTGTTATTGGCAACTGCGGAGTACAGTATAGTTTCATCTCCTTGTTTTCCAGAAGTGATGTAGACAAATGAAGTGTATCATTAGAACTATATTTGACAATATCTATTGTATCGAAGAGATGCCAGTTCTCACCTGCACACGTCAGCAAATTGTAGTTAACACTTTGAGGATTTGAACCTAATGTTCCATATCTAAATGGGAATTCTACAGCGAGAAGTTCGTTATACAGATTTTTCCATAAAACACCATCGTAGCCAAGGATTATATCTCCTCTCTGCAACCCTAGAGGATGATCAGCAACAGCATTGATGACAAGTAATGTACTGTCAGGTTGCGGGGAAAGGGTTGCTCCAAAATGATTATAGTCCAAGGATAAAAGATCTTTTTCAACAATACTCTGATCACCCATTACCACAAACATTGGCGTGCCTGAGTTTAAGTTGTCTGTAGCCAGAGGAAAATCTAGTATTACCGTATGCAAATCTGATAGAGCCGCAGCAAGGACGCTCATAATTGCAGCAAAGCGACCGCGACTTACTCCCGCTTCAACTTCAGGTCTATAGAGCGTTTTGAGTGAATCCCAGTTTGTGTGTAAATTAATAAACGCCGGGTAATTTGCGTCAATATCATTCCAAAAACGATCAAAGATCTGCAATTTCTTTTCCGTCGGCAGCCCTTCTCCCCATGTGAAGTCAATAAGGTTACGCCATTCGGAAAGAGTGTGCTTGCCGATGAGTTTGTCCTCCGTGGTGCTGTTGTTCGCTTTTGTGCCAAGCGGAGACAGCGGCTTTGAAGAACGATTCAGGTCTTGTGCGACCGATGAAAGGAATGCAAGAGTAAGCAGAAGGGAGAGCTTGAAAACGATTCGAATTCGAGAAGATTGTTGCTTCTTGGGATTCATAACGCCTCCTTATAATAGATCACAACATCACAATTTGTGAAGTAAGAACAATCTTTTCATGATGTAGACACAGTTGAAATTACACTTAACTTTCAAATTTGTCTTGGAAAAATGCGCAAATTGGAGATGAACTGTTTCAAGGTGCACAGAAATAAAAAACGAACGAAGAAAATTTGTATCTTGCCCCCAAGATGAAGGAACTAACTATAAACTGACTAGAAGCATGTATCAGTAACTATGGTGGAGCACTTCGGCTTTACCACCACTCGCTAATATTAGTTGCTTTTTCGTATGCTTGCTTGATAGTGTGGTAGGTCAAATAACGGCTGGTGTCCGGCGGCTGTGTTATGAATAATCCTGACCTGAATTTGAAGATCGTTTTTCCTTTCTCCCTCATAAACAGTTCAGGAGAATATCCGGTTGCGGTCTTGAATTCATCTATGAGATGTGCTTGATCAAAGTATCCTCTCGCATAGGCACTCTCGTTCCAATTAACTGAGCTTGCGACAACCAGATTATTCAGCAAATTATTGAATCTCACGTTAATGGCATATTCTTTAGGCGAAAGGCCAACGTGTTTACTGAATTGCCATTCCAAAGTCCGTTTCGAGACGTTTAATTCCTTTGCAAGTTGCGAAACATGTACAACCCCTTTGTATTTCTCTACCAATGCTGTGGCCACATTGGTGCCCTCGTAAGTTCTTTGCCATCTGGTGCCTAAAAGTTTCTTTATGAAATATCGGTTAACAATTTCTATCCTTTCTTTTAATGAAGCGGAATTGTTTAGCTGGTTTTCAAGGCACCTTCCGCCAGAGCCGAATACTTCTTCGATAGTATAGAAAGAATTTCTCGTTTCGCTTTCGGGTATTCCGAACAAGCGATAAAACCCTCCTGGTTTGAACTTGACGTGGAATTGCTTGTTGAATCTCCGGGGAATGTCCATGCAGGGCAAGTCGTGAATATTCCGTCCACCCATAATAAGGCTGCGGAAACGGTTACTTCGGCAATGGTCACGTATAGTGTACAAAGTGTCATGGTAACATAAGTGAATCTCAACAGTGTTAGTTGGCAGGAAATGTACTCTCGGTTTCCGATCGCTTGGGTAGCATATCAGGTTTATCTCTTCACTGCCATAGAATTCGATATAGCTCCTTAAGGCTGGTGCTGGCGCGATTTCGAATGTCGCTACAGACAATGCCTTGCCCTCATTAACGGTGTTCGACATAGGAATCAGCGCCTGACAAGGGCTCTCTTTCTTTGTCTTTTGATCAGAAGTTATCCCATTTTTTACCTTAGGCTGGTTGCATAATTTGGAGAGTGAATTTATCGAGGTCCATTTGATTTTATCTAAGCAACAGTAACTTTTTTGTTTCGATATAACTTCCTGCCTTCAATCTGTAAAAATACACACCGCTCGGAAACGCAGACGCATTCCATTCAACGTCGTACGTACCCGGAGATTTTTTCTCGTTTATGAGTGTAGTAACTTCTCTTCCTAAAACGTCGTATACTTTCAGCGTGACGAATTCAGCATTCGGAATTCGATATTCAATATTTGTGCTTGGATTGAACGGGTTCGGGTAGTTTTGGGAAAGAGAAAAAATCGTGGGCACTGCTACGCCCTTAGTATTAACTTGAACAGGAATGTTGGGGATGATCGCCGTCCACACGCTGAGCTTTGTCGTGTCAAGCCTCATCCAGATTGGGCGAACCATTCCATTATGCGCGGCAATGTGCGTGTAATCTCCGAAGAATATATTTGATTTCGGCAGAAAAGGTGATTGACTGATCTTCGCGTTATTCCACGTTTCTCCTCCGTCTGTTGATGTTGCAAGAAAAACATCCGTGAGGGAATCTGTTGGTGCATAATTTCGTCTGTCGTAAAATACGACAGAGAGATTTCCGTTCGATTGGTCAATTGCAATTGAAGGAAAGAATTGCTGTGCGCTTCCAGTATCTGTGTTCACACGTTTTGGCGAACTCCATGAATCTCCCCGATCAGTGGATTTGACGATGAAAATATCTGTATTGTTTTCTCCGTTGCGTTGATCAGCCCAGAGAATGTAAATCGTTCCGCGATGCGGTGAACTGCTGATGTCGCAGACAGTCATAGGGAGTCCGTTACAGCGGTAAATACCGGGGACACCATAATCCCAGCCGCCGGGCATGCTTGTTACAAAAGTATCCGTGCCGAATGTAGCACCGCCATCGAATGATCTGTCGAAAAGAATTCCCTTTGGTCCGGCCCACGCAACGTACACTTCCCCGTTCGGACCAACCGCCGGTACCGCCCCTTCGACAGTGCTATCGCCATCGAGACAATTGCCCCCTTTATCGGAAATACGAATCGGTGTTGTCCATTGGTTCGTTCCATTAATAAGCCGTGAGAAAAGAATTTGTGTGCTATCCGTTGGCGAAGTGCTGCCGTACAAATCGAATTCAGTCCATGCCATGTAGAGATTATTTCTGAATGAAGAATTTGTGTAATCGCACGAAAGCCATTCTTTGTCTTGCTGTTTGGGCGAATCAATGGGAGTTGTGAGTGAATCGAACCATGTTGCGCCGCCGTCATCGGAGCGGTGGACAGTAAGCCGATCGAGCCAGTAACCGCCGCTACCGAAGTTATTGGA
Source organism: Bacteroidota bacterium (assembly GCA_021796275.1). Classification (GTDB taxonomy): domain Bacteria; phylum Bacteroidota; class Ignavibacteria; order UBA10030; family UBA8401; genus JAJYOI01. Next base: position 8,274 of record JAJYOI010000083.1, on the reverse strand, counting down.
AAGATGAGCATAATATGCACGTCCGTTTGCATCGAAAATTACACACGGATCCCCCGCATCTCCATTCGGCAGGAGGCGTTGTTCCCATGATAACCCCGCGTTGGTTGAGAAAAAATAATATTGAAGGTTTGCTCCCGCAACCAACTTTGTTGAATCGTTCGGATTAATGGCAATCGTGACTTCTTCAGGAGTTGTGCTTGACGGATCGCTGATTTGCACGTTTGTGTATTGCGCAGACGATACAGCAGCAAACAGCAACAGAGCGATGGACTCTCTAACGATTTTTCTCATAGCTTTTAATTTGTTATTTGAGGAGAAGTAATTTTTTTACAGCCGTGTAATCCCCGGAGGTTAACCGATAAAAATATACACTGCTCGAAAACGCCGAAGCATTCCATTCAACCTCATACGTGCCGGGAGATTTTTTCTCGTTTACCAGTGTTGCCACTTCTCTTCCTAAAACGTCATACACTTTCAGCGTGACGAATTCAGCATTCGGAATTCGATATTGAATCTTCGTGCTTGGGTTGAAGGGATTGGGATAGTTTTGTTCTAAACTAAACGATGTTAAGTACGAAGGTTCTTTCTTAACATCATAAATGAAGAAAGATACTGTTCGGGAATATATATGAGAGCGCCCGGAGCGATTGCTTTCCCAAACGACAAGAACATGTTCGTAACCGCTGTAATAATGCATGTCTGGTTCAAATTTTGCGTTTCTATTATAGCCTGCAGTTCTAAGCGTGTCGGAGTAACTTCCGCTAAAAAACAGAAGCATTGAGTCGGTCGTTGTGTATCGTTCCATTACTAAGACGTCAGAGCTAAAGTAAGTCCGGAGCGCATTGTTTTCCATGTCGCCCCGTTTTGTAATTAGAGGGACAGTAAATAATCTGGCATTACGATAGTCTGCTAAGGGATCATTTGAAACGTCTTCTGCATAGGAGCCAGTCATAAGATACACTTCGCGGTTACTGTTGAGCAGTGTTTCAAATAAAACCGCGTCGCCATAAGGCCATACCAGTTGAGGGTTAAAAACGCTTTGTTCGAAGAACAAAGTATCGGGAGCGGAAAAGGAAAGCGTTGGATAGGTTGAGAGCCATTGGCGAATCATAATATTTTTCCCAGAGGTATCGCGAGAGGTCCACACGAGATTCCAGTCGGCATAGTCGAATTCAACAGAGTCGGATGTGCTCACCGAAACGGTTTCCGGTGCCGTACACGTTAATGGCGTTGCAAGCGAGTATAGTATAGCAGATTTCCTTTTCCATAGAATTAGGAACGTGGAATCTGTTAACGGGCGAATCCGGACATTAGTATTATCAACTGTGTCGTGAGTAAGCGGCTGCGGTGTCGACCAGGTTGAGTCATCAGCGATAAGTTTGCTGTAATAAATATTCCATGCGGTGTCTTTTTTATACTCCCAGGCTGCCAACTGGAATACACCGCGAGAAGGAGAAAGTTTGGCAATATCGGGCTTGCGCTGTGAAAAAGGAGTGCTCGTTACAGAGATTGGAACGAGCATTGAATCCCAATTCGCCATTGTGTCCACACTAATTAATTTTTTCCCCACAATTTCTGAAGTGATGCTTGTGTTGCGTGCAAAAACAAGCCATGTTTGTCCGTTGCCTGAAAAAACGGGAATATGCGAAAGTGCTGGATCGGAATCATCACATTCGCCTGTGGTTACTGTGTCAACTTTTCCAAAGGGTGTATACGATTGAGCAGAGCATAGAGTTGGAACAAAAAGAGCAGTGAAAAGAACGATCATTTTTTTCATAGCCAGATTCCCTTGTTGTGGAGACTTATTTGAGCAGAATAAGTTTTTTCGTTTCAATATATTTACTGCTTTGCAATCTGTAAAAGTACACTCCGCTCGGTATTGCGGAAGCATTCCATTCAACATCGTACGCTCCCGGAGATTTGCGTTCATGCACCAGTGTTGTAACTTCACGCCCAAGCACATCAAAAATTTTCAACGTCACAAACCCCGAAACCGGAATCGCAAACCGTATGTGCGTTGCCGGGTTGAATGGGTTGGGGTAGTTCTGGGAAAGAGAAAAATCATTCGGAATATTGCTGTCATGGTTTTTGACATCCGTAATCATTTCTGACAGTTGGCGTCGCCATATGCTGCCGTCTACTGATCCCCCGTAGAGATTTGAGCGATCTGCGCCAAGGGAGCGCATATTTGTACTGATCAACCCGCTGTTGACAAATGTCCAGTTACTACCATTATCAGTTGAAAGGAAAACGCCGTTTTCGGTTCCCGCAAATAGATTTGAGTCAATAGCAACAAGGGACCAAACATACGTGTTAGTTAAGCCTGAATTGACCGCAGTCCAAATCATTTCCTTTTTGTTAGAGCGAAATACGCCACCGCCGAAAGTTCCGGCGAAAACATTAGAATCATTCACGGCAAGAGATAAAACAACAGTATCCCTTAGTCCATTGTTGGCTTGTACCCAATAAGTTCCATTGTCGGTAGAAATAAATACGCCATTGTGATTGGTGCCAGCGAATATCGTTGAATCATCCGCCGTAATAGAAAGAATGTCGCCGTTTGTTAAGCCGGAATCCACAGCGCTCCACTTAACGCCGTTATTTGTAGAGAGAAATGCGCCGCTGTCTTGAGTTCCAGCAATAAGATAAGAGCCTTTAGCGGCAAGTGACTGAACATACGTTGTGGTTAACCCGGAATTTACTGGTGTCCATTGGTTAGCACCATCAGTTGAAAGGTAAACACCGCCGCCAAAAGTTCCAGCAAAGAGTCTGGAGTCAACAACGACGAGTGAGCGAATGTAAAGGTTGGTGAGTCCTTCATTTGCATCAGACCAGCTTAATCCGTTGTCCGTTGACCGGAGTACGCCGCCGCCAAAAGAGCCAGTAAAAACACTGGAATTTGTGAAAGCGAAAGATTGTATCATAGGACTTATTAAACCTTTATTAGCTGGTGTCCAGCTATCACCATTGTTGCTAGAGACAAATACTCCGCCATTACCGGTACCGGCAAAAATATTCTGGCCATTTGTAACAAGAGAAAAAACAGTTGGGTACGGAAGTCCTTCATTCACTGCTTTCCAGTTCTTGCCATTATCGGTAGAGCGGAAAACGCCATGAAGCCAAGTTCCAGCGAAAATGGAAGAGTCTTTTATCGCAAGGGCGTGCACTTGTTTATCACTAAGACCATTATTTACCGAAGTCCAACTTGAACCATTGTCTGTGGAAAGAAGAACGCCATTGGTATATGTGCCAGCGAAAATATTGGGGCCATTTATAGCGAGAGAAAAAACCATGGAAGAAAATGGGAAATTTGTGAGAATCCAATTTGCTCCATTGTCTTTTGAGACAAAAACGAGGCCATCAATTCCCGCGAAAAAAAGGGAATCGTTTTTTGCAAAACTATCAACGGAATAACCTCTCAGAGTGAATTTGGGCCGGGTCCATGTTATACCATTATCAGTTGAACGAAAGACATGGTTACCGTGAGTCCCAACGAGAAAAATGGATCCTTTGACACAGACAGCGGAAATATAGTTAGCCATCACTGTATCTGAATAGATAACAGACCAGCTTTTTCCATCATTAGTTGAACAGAATGCACCACTGTCAACGGTTCCGGTAAGAATAGTTGAACCATCAGTTGCAAGAGATGCAACTATGTTATTTGTCAAGCCGTTATTCATTGCAGTCCAACTTGCGCCGTCATCTGTTGAACGGTACAAGCCTCCTCCTTCGGTTCCGACAAAGATGTCCGAGCCTTTGTTGACCATACAAGGAATTGTTGCATTGCCGACGGGTGCAAACGTTTGGAGCCATTGTGCATGCAACATTAAACTTTGAGAGGCAGATGCAACCGCCAAAATTGAAAGAAGTACCACTGCTTTGCTTTTCATAGTTTTTGCCTTTCTTACAATTAGGTCATTAGACAAAGGCTTATTTGTGTTTTTGCCCTGTGATTAGAATTCATCTGTATTGTTCATTTGAGAAGCAGAAGCTTTTTCGTTTCTGCATATTTCCCTGCTTGCAAGCGATAAAAATACACGCCGCTCGGCATTGTTGAAGCATTCCACTCAACGTCGTACGTTCCGGGAGATTTTCTCTCATTCACAAGCGTGGCAACTTCACGTCCAAGTACATCAAAAATCTTCAACGTCACGAGTCCCGAAACTGGAATCTCGAAACGTATTTGTGTTGTCGGGTTGAAGGGGTTGGGGAAATTCTGTTTTAGTACATGCTTCGATGGAATTTGGTTCGTGTTTGAATTAACCGATGTAACAAAATCTGCAACCGGACGGCTCCAGACCGACGAATCGGTTCCACAAAGAATGTTTGTCCCTCTCTGAGCGAATGTACGAACATTCAGGTTTGTCAATCCATCGTTCATCAGAGCCCAACCTGCTCCATTATCATTCGAAAAGTAACAACCATACCCGAATGCGCCAATGAATATTTTGTCACCGTTGCTCCAGAGTGCCAGGATTGTGGTTTGAATGAGCGGCAGTCCGACGCTGTCTGGTGTCCAGGAAACTCCATTATCCGTGCTGACAAAAATATTGGGTGGAACTGCCGCAAAAATCTTTGTCCCTTTCACCAATAAATGACCGTAGGTGTAAATATCATAAGGTCCACCGGTACTTGATTGTACCCATGTTGCTCCGGAATCAGCAGAGACATAAAGACCATTGTTCTTTACTGAGGCGACAACCTTGGTGCTTATCACAGCAAGTGATTGAACATCCGCCGAGGGCAAACCGGAACCGGCTACCGTCCAGGTATTTGCAGAATCCGTTGACCGATATAGTCCGCCGCCGCCTCCTGCGAGTAAGTATGAACCGATTATTGTGATAGCGTAAATTTTTTTGTTAGCTATGCCGGTGTTTTTTGCAGTCCACGTTTTTCCGTAGTCTGTGGAACGAAACACGCCTTCACTGTAGGTGCCGCAGTAGACTAATTTCCCGTTGTTATGGAAACATTGCGTTGTGCTCGACGGCCCATTTGAAATATTTGTCCAAGTTGCGCCATCGTCTGTGGAACTCAAGACGCCGTAGCCATTTGTTCCGCAGAGAAAAAAAGAATCAGCGGATGAGAAACATGAGTAGTTCATCCCGCTTGTTGCAATCTTGGTCCATTGAGCTGAAATTGGGAGAGAAAGAATGAGAAGCGAAAAAAAGAATGTTAATAGTTTTCATAAATGCCTCCTAGCATTTTTTTAGAAAATCTATCATCCATTGCTCCGCTTTATTAACAGCGGCGTTATTGAAGCAGCAATAATTTTTTTGCATCGGATCCATAAAAATTAATTTCACTTGGTATAGCCACAAGCATTCCGCGCAACATCATAAATTTCATGTAACCTTCTTCATTTTACAAAACTCATTTTTCCAACTGCCCGCTGATTGCCGACAATGAGATGATAGAAATAGACGCCGCTTGCAGCGGTGAACCCGCCCTCATCTGTTCCGTCCCACTGCGCAATAAAGTTTCCCGCCGGCATGGCGGTGTGCACTAACCGTTTCACGATTTGTCCCTGCACATTGTAGATAAGCAACTCAACCTGTGCGCCGGTTAATGCTTGAGGAATTGAAAACTTGATGACGGTTGATGAGTTGAACGGATTCGGATAATTTTGTCCGAGCGAAATGAGAGCGGGTACAGGATGCGGGGGCATATCATTCACACCTGTGAGAAGCGAGGGCGCAGACGCTTCATGAGAAATGCCGGTGCTGTCTGCTAAATACAATTGAACGAAGTCCGGACGCGATGACGGCGCAACTGCGTACGCGGTTTTCCATTCTTCATCCGTGAGACGTTTGAAACCGGTGGTCACGCATTCATAATAACTCATCACCGGTCCGATAAACGCTGTTGTGGCGCCGTTGGCGTCATCGGCAACAACAACCGCGAGATTGAGCGGACCTGTTCCGCCATGTAATACCCAGCCAACTGGATTGCCAGCAGCATCAGTCGGTGCAGTGTGAACATCGGCGACGACTAAATCGGTTTTCAGCAAACCATCCGATTCAGGAGTAAAGAAAAGGCGAGGGTACCAGCCGTTATAAATTGGTCCGCCGCAAACGATTTGCTGATTGAGAGTGAGCATTGTTCTCAGAAAATTCTTTTCCGCATCGGTAAACGAAGTTCCGCTCAATTCTTTACGTGCAATGCTGCCCAAAGTATCCGCGGTTGCTTTGAGATAGTTAAAATATGCTACAATACTGCTGTTCGAAAGGCTCGTTTGCTGAAACATCTCCGCGCCTTGCTCAGCAAATTTTTTGATCGCATCGAAGAACTGTGGAATCGGTTCGACGTAGCTTTTCGGAAACGAGCAAATGATTCCGACAGTGTAGGACTGTTTCGCATACAAAATGAAATCATGCCGAAGCTGTGCCCACGATGAAAGCTGTGTGTTCATTTTTTCCTGCCACCACGCCGCCGTTTGCATGAATGCGGGAAGAGAATTCCTCTCAGCCGGCGGATTGAGCGCGCGAACTGAATTCAGCCAGCCGTTGTAAATTGTGCTTTGCCAGAATTCGGGTTCGTATGAATCAGTGAGGTACCGAAGCGCGGCAAGATTCGGTGCATAGCTATATTGATCGAGCTGCGGTTTCAGCAATTGTCCGGCGGCATCGTTTCCGAGCGCAAAGAGAATGTCGAGCGTCGAAGGAAGCATTCTTCGTGTGGGAACTTTGTCGTACACAACATTTCCCGTGATGTACGAATCAATGATGAACCGCTGACCAAGCAGAAGAAATGCAGACGCCGGCTGCACTTGTTCCGGATCCATCGGATCAGAATATAATATTTGCGACAGGATGCGCTGAAAGGCAAACGATTCTGTTTTCAGCGTGTCCTGAAATTTTTTCAGCACAGTTGTATCAAGTAGTAGTTCTGCACTTGTCAGTTCTGTTTTCTGGACCAGTGTTTGAATGTTCGGCAGCGTTACATTGTCGGATTCGCCGACAAATGAATGGATGATCCCGTCAATTTCCTCAAGCAGTGGAAAAGCGTTCGCACCGTCCGCCGCTTCTTTCAACAGCACCGCATCAATCGTTTGCCGCTGAATGTCTGCATCTGTTTGCGTGTTGTCGGAAGATTTCGGAGCGATCAAATATATTTCCATTCGTCCTAACCACATCATCGCCTGAAAGTAATGAGACAGCTCCGGCGTTTGTGTATAATGCCCGCGTACGGTGAACTGGCTGAAGTCAATGCTGCGCTCATGCTCTGAGAACAGCGCGTACGATGATGGCACTTCTGCGTTGATGAGTGCTAGAAGATTCTGAACTGTCGTTGAATTCTCACTGAAGGTCGGTGAGACGGTCTTTCCCAAAAGAATTTGCGGCACGGTGAGATACACATCAACATCGTTCAGCATAGGCTTCATTGATGGTGATGGATATTTTGCAGCAAGCGCCGTCAGTTGGCCGTGAAGCTTTGCGAGAAGCGTGTCAAGCTTCGGTATCAAAATGCTCTCCTCGGTTTGCTTCAGGATTGCGTCGCACGACATGTGCAGCGCGTGGAGAATTGCATCGGTCGAAACGAACACCGGAAGATCGTCGTGATAAATTTCGCTGAACGCTTCGCCGAAAGAATTTTTTCTCAAGCGATCTGTCACAACAAATCCGTGGTGTGCGAGCAGCGATTTTTCGTCTGCCGTCAGCGCGTAATGTGCATCAATGCTGTCGAAGTAAGCGGTGCCGGCAAAGTTGCTCGATATGTGTGAGACGAATCGTCCCGCGTCATAAAGAGAACTGAGTTGATCTGCCGTGAGATTTTGATGTGCGGTGAGAAAATTTTTGTATGCTTCAATTGTGAATTGTGAGTTTCCTTGCGAGAAGCAGATTGACCCCGACAGAAACGGGATTAAGAGCGTCGTAAGGAAGATGTGCCTGCATTGTGTTTTCATAGCACTTATCTCCTTTCGAACGGTAGGATATTCACTCGGAAATGTACTTTTCATCGTTAAGAATTGCAATAGCGGTGCTGAAATTTCTTCTGAGAGAAGTTTTCAGAGAGTTCCCGAATGATGAAAAAAGCTTGCAAACACGAGCTTTTCTCGCTACATTTATTTCGCGTTATGATCCTCAATACTAACGTCATTCCCGCGAAGGCGGGAATCCAATTATAGAGGTACGCTAAAGCGTACCATGACGAAGGTATTTTTTTTCTTTAGCAATTTGAATTACTCACCTCTTAAAAACAAAAAAATTACATGAATTCTATTACCATTATTCTTCCGCACACAATTGAGCCGCACTTTGAACAGACATTGCA
>JAJYOI010000012.1 GCA_021796275.1 Bacteroidota bacterium | reverse complement strand
AATTATCATGACGAATACCGGTGCCGCATTGTTTGGCGGTGCACGTATTCTTGATACATTGCCTTCAGCATTTCTGCTTCTCAGTTCAAATCATGGGACGGTCAGCAGCGATTCCATCATCAGTTGGACGAACATCGCGCTTGCGGCGAACGCTTCCGATACGCTGATCGTTACCGCGCAAATTCGGGCTTCAACTCCTTACAACTCTGTCCTTACAAATTACGGTTACGGTATTGACAGTGCTGGCGCTGCAATTCATGCTTCAGCTACGGTTACAATCAGCAGTCCGAAATCTTTCATCACTCTCGATATTTCGCGTGATACCATCACGGTTGGCGATCCATTCTATTACACTATCAGATTCGGTAACAACGGCAATATCACGCTGCACAATGTTGTCATGCGGGATACACTGCCGTCAATCTTGCTGCTCGATTCGCTCTCGTTGAAATCACTTTTGGGGCAAAAACCGACAAGCGTTGGCGGAAATTCTAACACACTTGTGAAAACTTCGAGCGTAAGTTTCAATGGAAATATTGTTACTGCAACGCTCGACAGTATGATTGTCGGTCAAGCAGATACAGTGATCGTTCCGGTGATAACTGTACCGACGCTTCCCAATAACACACAAATTCCGGATGTAGCATGGATCGTTTCTTCTGAAACACCGACAAAGGCAAAAGCTGTAGGGAAAAACATTGTGGTCTTAGGAAGGCAGACGGCAATGATTTTAGAGAAGTCGGTTTCTAAAGACACGGTGAATGTCGGCGATACGCTTTCGTACACGGTTCGCATCTCTAACACAAGCGCTTTCCCGCTGACGAACGTCGTGGTGACGGATACTATTCCATCGCAATTGACAAACCTTTCTGTTTCGAACGCGCTGCTTGTCGGCAGAATCGTGACGTACACGAAGGCTGCGCTTGCAGCCGGTGCAAGTGATGTCTTCACCGTGAAAGCGAAAGTTCCGGCTGATCGTTTGAAGGGCGAAGTTATTGTGAACACAGCTTACGCTCAATCTTCCGAGATCAGATCGCGGATTGCGCAGGCATCATTCATCGTTAATGCCAATTCGAGTTTATCCATTACAAAGACGGCATCGAAAGATACAGTGCTGTTTAGCGCCAGTCTCGTGTACAAGGTTGTGATACGCAATACCGGCAATGCACCTTTGCCGAATGTCGTCGTTTCAGACACGGTGAATAACGTTGCATTCACCGTCTTTTCAGTTTCCAAAGGCTCCTTTGCAAACAATATTGTGACGTACACAAAAGATACCCTCGCTGTCGGGCAAAGCGATTCGATTCTGATTGGCGTGCAGGTGAAATCTTCCGCCAGCGGAATCACGATCCCGAACACCGCGTACGTAAAATCGCTGCGCACTCCGCTTCAATCGTCGCAGGTGCCGGTTGTGTTGATGAACAATCTTTCGCTGAAACTGACGAAGACGGTGTCGAAGGGCACGGTGAGCACCGGCGATACCCTGCGCTATGTGATCCGTATTGTCAACCCCAACAATGTGAATGTAACGAACGTAGCAGTTACAGACACACTGCCTGCGCAGTTGAACAACGCCGCCGTTTCCGCCAACGCGCAACTTAACGGGAAAATCATTACGGCATCAATTCCTGTGTTGAACAGCGGCGTCGCAGATTCGATCATCGTAACAGGAACGGCAACGGTTTCTAATTTCACGCGCGATACGGTGCTCAATTGGGTGCATGCGCATTCGGATCAAGGTCCCGACCAAACAGCGCAAGCGGTTTCGTATTCCAAAGTGATACCGGTGTCGCAATTGACGCTTACGAAGACTGCGACATCAAGCACAGTTATTGCGGGCGACTCGCTCGGATTTACAATCTACGTTCGCAATACCGGCAACACACTGCTGACACATGTCGCCGTTCACGACACGATTCCGTTCCAGCTTACCAACCCGGCGGTATCATCGAACGCCCGGCTCGCGGCAAAGATCGTGACGTATTCGAAAGATTCGCTGCAAGCAGGCGCGGCAGATTCAATTATGATTCATGCAATCGTGATGGTGAATCGTCCGAATAATGAAACCATTCTTAACACGGCGTACGGGCAATCGGATCAAACGGCTCAGCAAATTGCGCAAGCGTTATCGGTTGTGGTGCCGAAAGTGCCGATCAATTCTGATTTGAAATTGTGGAAGACGGTCTCAAAGGATACGGTTCTCATCGGCGATACGCTGCAATACACGCTGCATGTGAAGAACACCGGCACACACACTCTCACACACATTGCATTGAGCGATACGCTTCCGTTCCAGTTGTTTGACAACGAAGCGACAGCCAACGCGCATGTTAATGGCAACGTCGTGACGTTCATGAAAGATTCGCTGCAAGGCGGCGCATCGGATTCTATCGTTATCACGTCAAAACTCTCGATCAACGTTCCGAATCTTGAAATGATTTTGAACCGTGTGTTTGCAAAATCTGATTCGACTCCGGAGCAAACTGCTGACGTTATTTTCATTACGAAAGACGATCCGGCATGCGTGCTGAAATTAACAGCGATTCCCAAGAAAGTGATTGGCAACGGCCGTCAGGCGGCGGTCATTTATGCGTATCTCTCGAATACGCTCGGCAATCCGAAACCGGATGGGACGCCGGTATACTTCACAACAACGGTCGGCGAATTCTCGAACGGCCAGAATTCGGTTATTCAATACACGAAAAACGGCATTGCTGTTGATTCTCTTCGTGCGACGGTCTCCGGGAGCAATATCTTCACCGCGTATGCGATTGCTTCGGCGCATAATAATGAAGGATGCCATGCTGCCGACACAGTGCAGATTGTTTTCTTCCCGGGCGCTATTCAAGGCACCGTGATTGACCAGAAAACATCGAAGCCGGTGAAAGGCGCTTTGGTCCGTGCATATTCTCTCAGTGCCGATACGCTTGTCGGACAGCAGATTACGGAAAGCGATGGACAATATCTCATTCCTGTTGCAAAGACCGACAGCTTCCGCGTTACCATCACGACAACAAACAGCTTCGGTTTCCAGACGACGGTGAACACGAATGTAAAAGTCAACGTCAGCGGAAACGGCGATCCACCCGTGCCGAATCAGAATTCGATTTCCGGCGCCGTCTATTATCTCATTTCCGGCCTTCCGGTACCGGCGGCGGGAATGGCGATCAATCTTCTTACGGCTGATCAGACAGGTTCAGTGAAGCAGAACAAAGCGGCTTCTGTGCAGACAATTGTAGAAACAACGACGACCGATTCTACCGGCGCCTATAAATTTGATAATGTACCGCCGGGAACATTTGAAATAAACGTGTCGTACGGAAAAATTCAAGGTAGCGTCATTGCCACCAACTCCGGCAACGGAACGTACGTCATCAACGCCAACATTCCGATTGTGCTCAATCCTGAAGTGGAATTTTCTAAAACGGGTCCTGCCCGCGCGACGATTGTTGATACCGTGACGTACATCCTTTCCACGAAGAACACCGGAACGCTGAGGGCGGACAGCGTCCAAGTGATTGACACGCTTCATCCGGCAATGGTCGTCGTCATGCCTGTGGCGGGCGGTGGTGTGTTTGAGCCTGCAGGACACAGGATTGTGTGGAACATTGGAACGTTGGATACTGGCGCGAGCTGGTCGCAGCTGGTCCGTGTTACATTTGCCGATACGGTCAAAAATTCATTCCTCGCATGGAATAAGGCAGACCTTACTTCTACCGGCACAACAACGATTGACACAACCGTGTACACCAATGTCTTGATTCCTCCGAAGATGAGGATTTGGAAAACGTCGTCGGTTCATACGGCAAATGTCGGCGACACGGTTGCATACACTATTCACGTAACAAACACTGCCGGCTCGCGTGCCGACAGTATCAAGATTACGGATAATCTTCCGAAAGAGCTTTCGTATCTCAACATGGACGTTACCTATTTCCGCAACGGACAGGCGATGCCACCACTCGACGGCGGAGAATTTGACACGCTGACTCACACACTGATGTGGAAGTACGATTCGCTGGGTGTCGATGATTCTCTTCGGATGGTTTTGAACACTCTCGTTCGCACTGATCTTGCACCGGGCGAATATTCCTACACAAACGTTGCAACGCTGACGTGGCCTCAAGGCTCTTCGAGATCAGATCAAGACACGGCGAGTAATGCAGGAATACACACAGTCGTCTCATATTTGAAGATCACGAAGCAGGCAATCCGCAAAGTTTTGGAGATCGGCGATATTGCAACATACATCGTGAAAGTTACCAACATCAGCGCCAATGCCTATGCGCGGAATATTTCCGTCGTTGACAGAATTCCGTTCGGCTTCGGGTATTTAAGCGGGTCGTCGTTCGGCGATTCATCGAAAATTTCCGACCCAGCCGGTAAGAAACAACTGACATGGAATTTAACCGATTCGCTGCCGCCGCAGGCAACTGTGCAGTTAGTGTACCGCCTTGCAGTCGGTGCCGGCGCAAACGAAGGCAACGGTATCAACACAGCGCAGGCATTCGGCACAACGCCGCTCGGAACGCAGATCGCATCGGCTCCGGTGAATGAACAAGTCGAAGTGCGTCTCGGTGTCTTCACAACACACGGCCTCGTGATCGGCAAAGTGTTCTACGATGACAATCACAATGCATATCAGGATACGGGCGAAGTCGGAGTGAAGGGCGTTGAGCTGATGCTTGAAAACGGAACGCGTGTCGTTACCGGCGATGACGGAAAATATTCGATTCCCGATCTCGAACCGGGCGATCACGTAATCAAAGTGCGGACATTTACGCTTCCGAAAAATTCAGCATTGATCGCAGGCCATGGCGAGTTTGCCGGTGACGCAGGTTCCCGCTTTGTTCATCTTACGGAATCGGGCATCGCGCGCGTGGACTTCTATCTTAAACATCTTATTCCGCCGGTGATTATTCCGGATACGATTCAGTTGCACCAGACAATTGCCCAAGCCGGCGAGATCACCATTCAACGCATCACTGATCCGCGTAACATTGTCTTTATCGAAGACGCGCGCATCGCACCGATGAAACTGACGGGATTGCAATTCGAGGTTGGCAAAGCGGATTTGCGTTCCGAAGCGTACCCGACATTGAAGCAGCTTGCCAATATTTTGCGCGATTACCCGCATCAGACCGTGCTGATTGTGGGACACACGGACGCGATGAGAATTCATACAAAAGAATTCCCGTCGAACATGGAATTGTCCTACGCCCGCGCGAATGCGGCGAAATATTATCTCGTGAACAGCGAACAAATTGATCCATCGCGCATTACCACGCAAGGCTTCGGCAAAACGAGACCAGTCGCAACGAACGCTACACCCGAAGGAAGAGCGCTGAATCGCCGTGTCGAATTCTTCTTCGGCAATGAAACAGAGCCGCCGAAGCTCTCCAGCACACAGGTCGTATTCCGGATTCCGGTTGATTATGAAGGCTCCGTGCCGCTGCAAAAGTTGGAAGTGCACGACGTTCTTGATACAACGTTCCATTATGTTGCGGGCAGCGCCCAGCTTGCCGATTCAACAATTGCAACCCGCGTTGACGGACAGAACTTGTATTGGACGATCGACAGCGTCGGCAAGAGCTTCCATTCGACCATCGTCTATCAAGCCGTTGTAGATCAGCCGGCAAAAGAACGGTTGATTACGGCACAGTCATACACTTCTGCGAAATGTTTTGCCGGCGATTCTATCGGCTTGCAGTCCGATTCGCTGAAGACGACGAACCAAATTGCCGTAGCAGTACGCGGTAAAGCGATTAATTATGTCATGTCCGGCGTTCTGTTCGATGTTGCAAAAGCAACTTTGCGCGCAACTGCATCGAGTGCTTTACAGCTTGCGGCAGAAGTGATGAAAGCCGATCCGCGTGCCACCGCTGTGGTTGAAGGGCACACGGATTCAAACCCGATTCACACGTTTGAATTCCCATCGAATATGGAATTGTCGCAGGCACGCGCAAATACCATTGTGGATAATCTCGTGAATCAATTTGGCATCAGCCGTGACCGCTTCCATGCAATCGGTTATGGTCCGCTTCGTCCGGTCGCATCAAATACAACGGAAAACGGCCGGCAGCAAAATCGCCGCGTCGAAATTCAGATTTTCCGTAAAGACTTTGTGGACAGTGAAATTCCTCCGGGACTTGTAGATTCTTCAGCGCTCGCTCACCGGCGCTTCATTCCGAAAGTTGGAGTCCATCCGTTCGATAGCTCGGCAGTCGGGTTGATCGGCGATCAATTCATGTTCAAGCTTGAAGTGCACAAGAAGATCACAACGAAGACGCTGACAACAACGCTCACCGATACGCTGCCGGTCGGTATTTCACTGCTGCCAAACACGCTGACTGCAGTGTGCGGTATTGATTCGGTTTTCGTGAATGGCAGCGTTATCACGGCAGTGTGTTCACCAAGCGACACGCTTTCTGTGCTGACGTTCCTCACAGAAATTACTCATGAGATGAAAGCGGTGAGCGGACAAGGAAACCAATTTACTATAGTGCGGGTGGAGCGAGACGGAAAAATCGTGCGCGATGTTGCATCGCCGCTGCTCATGGAAATCCGCCGCGCGGAAAACAAAAACGAAAGTGAAATGGCAAAAGCCATTGGCAAGAAATAAAAGAAATTGTGAAAGAGCGCACGCTCACATATTGCCCCGATAGAAAGCTGAACGCAGCAAGATTATTTTCGCTGCGGCACGGCGCGCTTTGGCTCGCCGTGATGCTTCTTCTTGCAATTTCGGCGCAGCGCGCTGTTGCCCAGCTTGAGATTCTTTCACCGGCGGAAGGAACAGTGACTGCATTACACAGCCAAACCGTGACAGCGAAGACAATGGCTGGTTTCGATGCACAAATCTGGGTGAACGGAAAACTTGCAAAGAAAGGGAAAGTACGTCCCGATGGTATTATTGATTTTATCAACGTGGAGGTGCCGTCTGGAAACGATACGCTGGTTGTCCGCCTGGTAAATCCTGACGGCTCAGAAATCTTTTCCGATACGCGCGCGATTCATGTGCTCGGTCCGCCCGATTCATTACAATTTGATCTTGAGAATAACGTTCTCCCGGCGAATGGAAAAGCGACAACAAAAGGAACAGTTCGTGTGCTTGATGCGTGGGGCTTCGCGTACAAGAGCGATGTGATTTTGACGGTTGCGGCGGACAGCGGTGAAATTATTTCGCCGGATATTGATTCAAGCAAATTAGGTGTCCAGATTCCTCTCGTTGACGGCGTTGCACAAGTTGAGTATCAGGCGGGAACGGCAACGGGCACGACTAATATTACTGCTCAAGTTGATGCGCTGAAAGAGTCGAAACAAGTGACTCTTGAAACGCCGACCGAGCCGTTCACGCTGGTCGGAATGGTAAGCGGCATGGCGACCGATGCGACAAGCAGCGGTGTCACAGATCAAATTGCTTCGCCATCTTCCTATAAAAACGGATTTGAAGGTGAAGGCAAAATCGCGGCGTATGCCCGCGGAACGATCTTTGATAAGTATCTTTTAACAGCGTCGCTGGATACCGACCGCAAGAATCGTTCGCAGTTCTTCCGCCAGCTCGATCCGGATTATCTCTACTCGATCTACGGCGACAACAGCATGTTGTATTATGACGCCCAGACGAATCGCAACTTCTTTATGAAGATTGAGCGCAATCAATCGTATCTGTACTTCGGTGATTACAACACCGACATGTCGCAGCAGGAATTTGCAATGTACAACCGGACGCTGAACGGAATTAAATTTGCAGACCAACAGAAGCAGTGGAACGTAACAGGATTCGGTTCGCTGACAGACCGCCAGGCGGTACAAAAAATCATTCGCGGCGAAGGGCTTTCAGGATATTATGATCTTGGCTATACGCATATCACCGATGGTTCGGAAAAGATTCGCATTGAAACACGCGACCGGTTCCATTCCGAAGTTGTCTTAAAAGTTGTCGATCAAAGCCGCTTCAGCGATTATCAAATTGATTACGACCAAGGCACAGTGTTCTTCAAACAGCCCGTTCCTTCGATTGATGATCAGGGCAACCCGGTGTACATCGTTGCAACATTTGAAGCTGTGACCGGCGCGGCATCTTCTTACGTTGTCGGCGGACGCGCAGAAAATTCTTTCCTTCCCAATACGATGATCGGGTTGACGGCTGTAACAGAACAGCAATCGCCGAAGAATTATGTATTACTCGGCTCCGACATCAAATATCAGTTGGGCGGTTTGTTCGGCGTGAAAGGTGAAGTCGCGCATTCGAGCAGCATCTTTACTTCGGGGCTTGCATACAAAGTTGAATCAAATCTCTCGCCGCTTTCCGGCGTTTCATTGAAAGGATATTACCGGGAAGTGGGAAGCGGATTCAGCAATGCGACGCAATCCGGCGGACAAGCAGAACTCGGAACGAAAAAGTACGGCATAAGCGGAACGTTCCTGCCGCTTGCGTCAACGCGAATCATCGGCGACTATTATCAGCAGCAGCAAACACTGCAGACAGGTTCAACAAAAATTAATTCCTTTACCGGCGGAGTCAATCAACAGTTCACATCGCAGTTGAGCGGTCAACTGAATCTGAGCGATGTTACCTATAATGAGATGGCACAGGACACGCTGCAGTCATCGCGCAACGCGCATTCAATACTCGGATCGGCAAAACTCAGCTATGCTTTTGATCAGAAACTGACGCTTGCGGCGATGCACGAACGCAATTTGGGAGCGAATCAAGATCCTACGCGGCCTAACGGCACATCGATTGAAGGAAATTATAAACTCAGCGATAGAATTTCTGTGACAGGGCAAGAACAATTCTACGACGGCGGTGGAAACCTTTCATCCATAGGTTTGAGTTCAACTGTGGTCAAAGGGACATCGGTCTATGGCAAGTACGAGATTGGCAACGCCGCGGGCCAATATCGCAACATGCTCAGCGTCGGTTTGAAGAACATTCTTCAACTGCCGTACGACCTGACAGCGAACTTCGCGTATGAAAGAGCGAAATCGCTCGAACATCGTTTGGGTGAGACAAGCACACCGGATCATTCAGCGTATTCCGCCGGCTTGGAATATTTGCCGAAGGAGCAGCCGGTCAAGGCAAGCACGAAGCTGGAGTTTGGCGACAACACTGCCAACAAAAAAATGAATTTTACTTTTGCCGGCGATTACCGCTTCCAGCGCGACTTCAGCGCAATTGTTAAATATCAGCTTTCGAACGACGATGCAAAGACTTCCAGCGGTTATGAGACACAATCGCATTTGATCGCCGGCATTGCATACCGTCCGGTAGATTTCAACTGGCTCAATGCACTTGGAAAATTTGAAGTGAAGCACGACAACAATCATTATCTTTCACCGTTCGATGATTATACGGCATCGATAGCATCCGTTCATGCGTATGTTGAACCTGTTCAGCGTTTGGAGATCGGCATGAAGTATGCGTTCAAGCTTGCCGACGAAACGTCGTACCAATTCAGTGCAACAACCCACACGAATTTCTATCTCATCCGCGCACAATATGACATCACCGATAAATTTGATGCAGCCGCTGAATATCGTTTGCTAACCCAGCGGGAAGTGAACGATATGTTGACCGGATACAGTGCAGAAGTCGGTTATGTTGCAATGAAGAACACGCGCGTTGCTGTTGGCTACAACTTCAAAGGCTACAAAGAACGAGATCTTGTTGATTATAGTTTGTGGACGCGCGGTCCGTTCGTACGCGTAAACTTCAAGTTCGATGAAGGTTTACTAGGATTACCATGAGACGTCGATTTTTTTCAACTAATAATTTTTGGAGAAAAGTATGATCAGTGCGGCCCCCTGTGAAGTTATTCATCTTGAACACAACTCCTTCGGGATGTTGGTCGGACGCGTTAATTTCGGCGGAGTGCATAAAGAAGTTTCGTTCGCCTATTTGCCTGATGTAAAAGTCGGTGATTATGTCGTTGTGCATGTTGGTTTTGCATTAAGCAAAGTCGACGTGAGGGAAGCGTTGAAACCGTTTGAAGATTTGAGAGGAAGGGAAAAAATTCTGCCCCAGGTAAATTAGTTGATAGCCTTATCAGGCAGTACAGAAAAAGGGACGCTTTGCAGCGTCCCTTTTTTATTCTATGGCGAATATTATACTACTGTCCCACGCCGAATACCCGCTCAAAACTTTTGAACGCGCTCGATGGAATTGACGGCACAACTTTCCCGGCAATGTACTTTCCAAGTGGTCCAGGAATTCCCGGAATAGATGCGACATCAACATAGGGAATATTCATGCCGAAGGATGAATTCATCACCTTAATGTACTGGTTTGCGACGATTGCGTAGCCGCGTGAAGTCGGGTGCACACCGTCAAGACTGAACAACCCTCCACTTACATAATCAGTTGTGTACGTTTCACCGGCAACCGAGTACCCGTTTGCTTTCACATTGTTGAAAAAAGTAAAGGCGTCAAACACCTGTGCATTATTGGTTGCGGCGGCAGATTTTATTGCTGTGTTGAAATCATTTACAGCATTTGTTGCCATCACTTGTTCTGTTGAATCCAGAATCAATGCATCTGGGAACGGGTTTTGCGGATGCACGCCGAACGGTTTGGTAGTATCGATTCCTGCAGGGAGTGCAGGGAAGTGGTTATCGGTATAAAATTTTCCTGTCGCTTGTCCGATGAGCGGTGCGTAGATGGCGCCTTCCAAAGTAATGAGCGGTGCGTATGCGCCAGTCAACCGTGTCTTTCCAGAACCAACGCCGCTTTCAAGGTGCTGCTGGTAATAGAGATCCACATTAAGTGCGGCAAGCTCGGGCGCAATTTTTGGATTTACGGTGGTAAAATACGGCACGGCTTTCACATCAGGTATAGTTGCAACCACAATTTTTGCATTTGGAAGCGCTTGACGGAGCGCCCCAAGTGCTTGCAGATATAATCCGCCGAAGATTGCTGCGTCGGTTGGTTTATTGCCGGCAGCAGGAAGAACACCGCCGCTTGCTGCAAAACCGAGAACATCATTCGCACCGAGCCAAAATGTTACCAGATCCGGAGTTGTTCCCATTTGTTTAAGCAGCAGAATCTGCTGGTACACGCTTTTAGGAAATCCACCGGAAGAACGAAGAATAGCAGGGGCAAATCCTCCTTGGTACAATCCGGTAGTGTCCATAAATCCTGCAAGCAGTGCGCCGGGAAGCCCGAGATTATCGTATGGCCGAAGCAATGTTGTTGCATTGCTCGGCTGGCTTGCAGTAACATTTTCTCCGGCGGGACCGATAATCGGATTATTTGGATCAGCAAGAGAAATGATAACAAAGCGTGCAGCTTTTCCTGTTGCCGGATCCGGATTGCCCGGATCAGGCCACGTCGGCTGTTCGAATGTTCCGATAGTTGCCCCGGCAATTTTCAATTGGGCTGCGATGAGATTTGGATAGCTGTACGCTTGTGCAGACGCGTACAAACCGTTTGACTGGTAACCTGCTGTCAAACTATTCCCGATGGAAACATATTTTGTTACTGTTGCACCGCCAAGGCTTGGCGTTGGGCCGGAAGGAGCTGAATCCGTACATCCGCTCAACAGAAATGCAGCAAGCGCGAAGAGTGCAATTCCGTACGTGTGAAATCTCTTCATTGTCATCTCCAAAGAATTAAGTGAGTGAATTCTCAAAACTCTTAAAAGTTATAGCCGAGATCAACAGAAAATAAATTGGCATTTGCATTATAGGTGCCATCGAAGTTCACAGCGGTTCCTGTTACTTTACGTTGGTCGAATTTTAAGAACATATAAGCAACGTCGACGCTGAGTTCCTTCGTAAACTGGTAACCGACGCCGAGATTCGCACCGTTTCGATTGGCATCGGGCAGAAGAGGTTCAACGTATGCTGTTAGTACTGGGCTGTGATCATACAAATAACCCGCACGGAACTGGAAATCGTTCCATGTATATTCGCCGCCGACGCGAAGTATGTAGGTGTTTTGATAATCCTTCGGAGAAACTGTTTGTGAGTTGTCCTTTTTAAACGTGATAGTTAAATCTTTGAATGAAGACCAACCGATGTACTGATAATCGGCTTCTAATGAAAGATGTTCCATTGGTGCGTAGGCAATGCCGAGAAATCCTGTTGCAGGAAGCTCTAATGACGACGAAGCATCGCCGGCAGGATAGACAGAACGGTTTGGCGTGAAGGTTGCAGTTCCGCTTGCATCGATTTTCACTGAGCTACGGTACGAAGCTCCAACCGACAACTCATTAGTGAATTTATAGAGGGCACCGACATTGAAACCTGCGCCTGTTCCGCTCAATTCCAAATCGATATTCGCATGCGGGTCAAACGGATCACTCACCGTGCGCTTGATAGTGACATTGCCGGTAACGTAATTCATTCCGACGCCGAGCGAAAATTGATCAGAAAATTTGTATGCAACTGTCGGCGTGAAAAAGAACGACTTCAAATCAACTTCATTCGAAATAAATTTGCCGGACCAACCATCGGGCCATTTCGTGCCTAAGCCGAATGGGTTGTTTACGCCAAAGCCAACGTGAATATTATCGGTGACCTGATAAGTAACATAGGCATTGATTGGTGTGAAGGTCTGATCGACCATTTTGGTTTCGGTGTTCACATTATCCTGCAACGGACCGAAGAACGATACCTTTGGCATAATGAACGTTGCGCCGAGATATACCTGAGTGCCGTGCTGGAATCCAAGTCCGGCTGGATTGAAATAAATTGCCGAAGGATCAGTTGCGCGCGCAGCGAAAGCGCCTCCTTGCGCCATAGCCCTCGCTCCATGTTCATTCAATTGAAAACCTCCTCCGAGCGCAGTGATGGTCATGAGCAGTGTGAAACTGCCTGCGACCGCTGTATGAAGGATGATTTTTTTCAAGGAAGCCTCCTTTGAAAAGTGTTGAAGTGTTTAATGAGTTGTTATGCTAAATTCGATGAGTAAATGTCGGTAATAGTCTGTCATACGTCGTGCACCTTGAAAGATGTGCGTCAATAATAGCTAACGCAGTTCACAAAAGCAATATGGCATTCACTTATTCTTAATTGTTTCCAGTAGCTCGTTTGCTTCTTTGCGGTATTGCGGGTCGTCTTCATCTTCTGTCGGGAGCGATGCTATTTTATAGAGGTGATCTTTCGCTTTCTGATATTCTTCAAGTTCAACGTACGTACGTGCAGCATCAAGGCGAAACATGATAAAGTTCGGGCGAAGGGCGATTGCCTTTTCGTAATTTTCTACCGCCGTATCCAGATTCGCCCATGCAAGTCCAAGTGGCCAGCGAATAAATTTCGGTTTTTCGCACAGCTTGGCATGAGCACGCGCAAGCACATAATACGGCGTGGCATTAGAGCGATCGAGTTGAATTGCTTTCTCACAATCTGACTTTACTTGTTTAACGATATCAATCGAATCCCATACGCCTTTGAAAAGTGCTACGCGTCCGTTGGCAATTGCGCGCCGAGTATATCCTTCCGATCCATTCGGATTTGCCCTGATGGCGCGATTGGCGTACTCAAGTCCTTTCTGGTACGTTTCTAACTGTTTCGTTTTCTGTTCATCGGTAATGTTCGGCAGATGCTGGGCAATAGTAACGTACGAGCGGCTGATTCGCCAAAGAACCTCGTAATTGTTGTTGTCGAGCGTCAGCGCTTTCAGGAAAGTGTCGAGAGCTTTTTGATCTTCAAACGTTTTTGTTGCGTAGACGTCTCCTTCTGCAAGAAACTCCGCAACTGTGTCGCCTGCAACACCATTTCCAGTTTTTTGCTGAGCACTTGTGCTTGTGAGAAAAAGAAGACACATAAGGAAAATAACGAAGTGCTTCACTGTATGTCCTTTCTATAAAAAATATAGAACGCCAGCCATCTAACGTGCGGAGAATAGTAGGGAAATATTCTTGATTAAGCAATAGTTTTTTTTCTGCGACGCTTCACGAAGCCGAAGGTGCGTGTGAGAAAGCGCACAGACAAATTCTGCGAATGTAGTTATCATGGGTTCAGTATTTCAGAAAGAGAAATACAAAAAGGGATGGGCACGTCGTTGTAAGTCGCTGTCAATGAAGTACGGTTCAAAAAGCGTATTACTACGTTTGTGAATGGCATGTCTGTTTCCAAACACGAATTCAGGAGGATGGGTATGAAAAGAAAAGATTATGAGTTTTCGTCTCAGCTGACGATTCAGGAAGTGCAGCGCATTCGGGCCTTCAAAGCGAAGGTGCTTGTTGGTTTGGCGATCGGAGTTTTAGGCGTGACGCTTTCCTTCCTTGTCGTTTCATTTATGCGAATGTATCTTTAAGAATACGGGAGAAGTCAATGTTACAGACATTACGGTTTATTCTTTCCAGTTTTTCTCATAAACGCCGCGCTATTCTTGAGGAGTTTTCTGATTGGATATTCTTTTTTTCGCTTGGAATGGGAATGGTACTGGTTATCGGCATGATAGTTGGTCTCTCCAAATTCATGCATAACAGGAACGAACCGGGCGCTCAGACCGCGCGCTATTATGCAGATTCCTCCCAGTCGCATAACTCATTGCCATCTTACGATGCGGTAGTTTTTTCTCGGGCAGAGGCGCCGCAGTCTGATCCATTTACAGATGATAAATATCTTTCCATTGGATCGGCTTCTTCAGATTCTATTGAGTTCCGTAAAGAGATGGATTTGCTCGTTCCCTTAACGATGTTCCAAACAAAAATTCCCGCAAAAGATTTATATGGCAACGGGAGCGGACGGATTTTTCGTGAACGGGGGAAAACGAAAACCACAAAAGATAATTTGTTAAAAGAGAACGTGGTGTCTCTTCAAAAGAAATAATTCACGGGGTAAGAAAAGCATTCAAACCGGTCATCTTTCTGTGGCGTATGAACAAAAACTCCCGTATATTCACGAGGTATGACACCTCGAAAGGTTTTTCTTAGTGCAGTTTTTTTGTGGTGCGCGTTAATATACGTCACGCCGCTGCTTCTATTGCACGGCGGCATTGCCGCTTCCGTCGCCGGTATTATCTATCAATTCTTCTCTCACATCTGCCATCAGCTTGATTCCCACTCGTTCTTTTTTCATGGTGCAAAATTTCCGGTGTGTGTTCGCTGCACTTCGATTTATTCTGCATTCTTTTTTGCTGCTATCATTTTTCCTTTTGTTACACACGTGAAAATTCTGCACCTGCCGCCTCGATGGTTAGTTGCCATCGCTTCTGCGCCAATGGCGATTGATGTCGGACTGGCTATTATCGGAATTCATTCTGCGACAACGATGACCCGCTTGATAACCGGAACATGGTTCGGTTTTATTATTGGAATTGTTTTAACGCCGCTTGTCCAGGAAGCGCTCGCTCAAGTGTTAAATTCATTTCATAAAAATCTTACAGGAGCTTACAATGAGACCAAAGCCTGACCGTTTTATGCCGGCATTGTACGGCGGACTTATCATTGCGGGAATTTCTGCAATTCCCGGTTTGAATTTGTTGAACTGTCTTTGCTGCGCCGGTATCATGCTCGGTGGATTTCTTGCGGTTTTCTTTTACCGTCAGGAGTTAACGCCGGAGATGGATCCGTTGACGTCAAATGATTGTGTTCGGCTCGGAGTGCTTTCAGGAATTATCGCGGCAGTCGCCGGCACATTTATCAGTGTGCTGATCAGTTTGGTGTTTGGAAATGTTGCTGTCGAAATCATGCTGCAAATTATTCACCGGATGAATGTTGACATTCCCGCAGAGCTTCAGCAGCAGATTGATCTCGCATTGGTGCACGGGATTTCGGTGCTTGGCATCATCACATCATTGGTCTTCAGCCTGATTCTCGATTCCATTTTTTCAATGCTTGGCGGGTTGATTGCGTGGTCGGTGTTCAAGCCAAAAGTGCAGATACCACAAAATCCTGCATGAAGCATTTGCTTATTCTTTTGTGACTTCGTGTCTTTGTGGCAGAGCGGATTAATGCGGAATACGAATGCGAAAAGTTGTTCCCCCGCCGATCTTGCTTTCTTTGATGAAGATTTTTCCTTTGTGATAGCTTTCTACAATGCGCTTGGAAAGGCTGAGCCCTAAGCCCCAGCCTCTTTTCTTCGTGCTGAAGCCGGGACGGAAAATATCTTTTCGATACGCCGGATCAATACCCTTACCCGTATCTGAGACATCAATGAACACAGCCTGTGGTGAATTTTGCACATGAATCGTGATTTTCCCCTCACCGTTTTCAATTGCATCGAGCGCGTTCTTCACTAAATTTTCAAGCACCCATTCGAATAATTCCCGGTTAATGTGCACTGTGCGAACTTCGGATGATTCGTACAACAGCTCGACACGCTTTCCCATTTGCGGAATTCTTTTTTGGAAATAGGCGATAACGTTGCCGACCACTTCATCGATGTTGTCATCTTGTAAGTCAGGTTTTGAACCGATCTTTGAAAAACGGTCAGCGATTTTTCGCAAACGCTGGATATCGTTTTCCATATCGTTCAGCGTTTCCATCAATTTCGGATTTTCTTCTGCGTGAAGCCGGAGGATTTCAATCCATCCCATCATGCTCGACAGCGGCGTGCCGAGTTGATGAGCCGTTTCCCGCGCCATGCCGACCCAAATGTTACTTTGCTCGCTCCGTTTGATGTAACTGAAACCGACGTAACCAATGATGACGAAAAGCGCACCGATAGAAATCTCAATGTATGGGAGCCAGCGCAATCGCGTAATGAGGTACGATTCACCGTAATGCACATGGCTGAGAATAATTGTATCCTGATACGCGACAATGATCGGCCGGTTCTTTTGGTCCATTTCACGAATGAGTTTGTCAAAAAACTTCTGCCGCTTGTCAGGAGAAAGCGTTGAATCGAGGTCAACATTGCGGTACGCTTTGATCTCATGATCGGTGCGGTCGGTTTCAACGACGGGAAAGTCAATTGAGCGAATAAGCTCATCAAAAATGAAACTGTAGTCGGTGCCGCTGTACGGACTATTTGCAAGATACTCGAGCGATTTGGCATATAATGACGCAATTTCGCGTTCTTTTTTTTGAAGCTTGTCAACAAGGTTATGCGTGTAGAAAAGCATCGGCACGACTATTGCAAATGCCGCAATCAACAAACTGATCTTGATTTTGCCGGAACGCGGGCTGCGCGTGTTCAACGGCAATTTTGCTGGAGGATTTTTCACGTGTGTGTTACATTTTGATCGTCTGGTCGCGGCGTGCCCCGACAGAAACGATGGAAACTTTTGCGCCCGATAGTTTTTGAATCAGTTCAATATACCGTTGAGCATTCTTCGGAAGCAGCTTGAATTTTTTCACTCCTGAAATTTTTTCTTTCCATCCTTTCATCGTTCTGTACACCGGCTCGATCTTTTCCAATGTTTGAATGTCAGTCGGGAAGGATTTTAGAACGCTGCCGCCGGCGTTATAAGCAGTGCACATCTTGATTTCATCGAAGCTATCAAGCACGTCCAGTTTTGTAAGGGCAATTTCGCGGATGCCGTTGATTCGGATTGAATAAGTGAGGCTTACCAAATCGAGCCAGCCGCAGCGCCGCGGCCGTCCGGTGGTGGCGCCGTACTCGCCGCCGATTTTTCGGAGTTGTTCGCCAGTCGCATTATTTAATTCGGTTGGAAAAGGGCCGTTGCCGACGCGCGTTGTGTACGCTTTTACAATGCCGATAATGTTTTTAATTGCCGTCGGCGGAATGCCGAGCCCTGTGCACGCGCCGCCGCTTGTCGGATTTGAAGAAGTGACATACGGATACGTTCCATGGTCGACATCAAGCAGCGCACCTTGCGCGCCTTCCGCGAGAATATTTTTTTTCTTGCTGAGAGCATCATGAAGATATGCCGCCGTGTCGGTAATGTAGGGGTCAATTTTTTTATCGAATTCTTCATACTCGCTGATGATCTTGTCAACGTCCAGTTCCTTTGAACCGTACACTTTGCTGAGGATCTGGTTTTTTTCCTCGATGTTCGCTTTCAATTTTCTGCACAGAACATCGCGGTTAAGCAAGTCAACAACCCGGATTCCCGTGCGCATGTATTTGTCGATGTACGCCGGACCGATGCCGCGTCCGGTAGTTCCGATTTTGTTCGCGCCTTGTTCTCGTATCGAATCCAACAATTTGTGATATGGCATGATGAGATGCGCGTTATGGCTGATGAACAATCGTCCTTCAATTTTGACATTGAAGGATTTGATCATCGCAATTTCTTCCATTAATGCAATTGGATCGATGACAACACCGTTGCCGATAACGCACGAAACATGGCGATGAAAAATTCCGGAGGGAATAAGATGGAGAACGTATTCTTTTTCTCCGATCACTACCGTATGGCCGGCATTAGCGCCGCCTTGATAGCGTGCAACGATGTCAATGTCTTTGCTGAGAAGGTCAACAACTTTTCCTTTTCCTTCGTCGCCCCATTGGGCTCCTACAATAATAGTAACTGGCATGATTGTTCCTGTTGTTCGATGTAATCGGTGAGAGTATAATAACATCATCATAGTACAAAAAAAGCGAAGCATTCACAAGACGGTCAATCGTAGAAATCCTGCGGAAACAGTTTACGATAGAAATTTTTCAAGAAATATTTGCTGTGAGCCGCAGTTTGCAATTCCTTGATTTTTTGACTAATTTCTCGTTGCAATTTCATGACAGCGCTTAAGCATTCAATGACGAAAGCAAAACGTACCGCTTCACGCAAGAAACCTTCCCGACCCTCGCGTCCTGCGGTGGGAGAACTCAGCCAGCGCAAGCTCGATTCCCGCGCGGAAGATTCACGCCTTATCGGCGCTGCGTTGAGCGGTGATCAAACTGCATACCGCGCCATCGAAAAAAAATATCATGATCAGGTCTTCAATCTTTTGTACCGGATGATTCACAAGAAAGACGAAGTGGAGGACCTGACGCAGGAAGCATTCATTAAAGCGTTTGCTTCGCTGGCGAATTTCAATGAGGAGTTTGCATTTTCGACATGGCTGTTCAAGATTGCTTCCAACAATTGCATCGATTTTCTCCGCAAACGCAAGCTGCAAACGTTTTCTATTGACAAGCCGATTGACTCCAAAGACGGCGACATGACATTTGAAATTCCTGACTCTACTTATGAGCCGGACCGGGATTTGATCGCCGTCCAAAGAAGCAAGTTTCTTGAGCGTGCTATCAAATCGCTGCCGTCGAAGTACCGCACGGTCATCATCATGCGGCATTCGGAAGAAAAGGATTATCAGGAAATTGCCGATACGCTGCACCTGCCTATTGGAACGGTGAAAGCCCACATCTTTCGTGCCCGTGAAATGCTCTACAAATCACTTCGGAAAAAAATCCAGAATTATTAACTGCACATGCAACTCTGCCTGTATTTCTGCGTAAAAGAAGCAGGAGTTTTTTAACAACGATGAGAAGAAGTGCTGCATATTGCTCTTGGTGCATATCGCTGACAATGGTTTTCTGTGCGGCAACCATTGCGCTGGCAGGAGGTTATCACAAGGAAATTAAAAAGACCAGTGAACGCGAAGTGCGCGTGAAGCTTGAATCAGCGTTTGGGACGGTGATTATCGGAAAAGGTGCGCCGGAGAAAATTCTTGTCTTTGATCTGAAGACGAACAACGAAGAGAAGACAAACGTTGATGTTGATTATCGGCTGAAGGGCGATGTTGGATATCTGAACGTTGACCGCAGCAATGACGGGAACCATTCGTTCAGCTTTCATAGCGATGATGACCGAGAAAGCAATAATTTTTCTGGCTTTGAATCCGGGTCATGGTACTTGCGGTTTACCGATGCCGTACCGCTGTCAATGGACATTGAGTTAGGTGTCGGCAAAGGAGATTTCGATTTGTCCGGATTGAATGTCAAAGATTTTAAGCTGAGCACCGGGGCAAGCTCAACGGAGCTGACTTTTGGAAAACCCAACGAAAGTGTGATCGACAATTTTCAAATCGAATCCGGAGTCAGCAAATTTATCGGCAACAGCCTGTGCAATGCGAACTTTCGTCGCTTCACTTTCGAAGGCGGCGTAGGAACATACTATTTGAATTTCGCAGGCGAATTGACGCGGGAAGTAAATGTACGAATCAAAATCGGACTTGGCGCCGTTACGCTTGATATTCCAAAGAACATCGGGGCAAAGGTGTTGTACAACGATACATGGCTCTCAAGTTTTACCATTGATCACGAGTTTACTGAAGAACATAAAGGAACATACATAACGCCGAATTATGACAGCGCAAAAGGTAAGATGGACGTCTACGTTGAATCAGGGCTGGGGAGCGTGAAAATTCGTCGAAGCGAATAATAGTTAGAATTCAGAAGTTAGAATACTGGATACTGTTTCCAATGTTCTAACTCCCAGCGCCTAATACCTAACACCCAAAACCTTATTTCAATAACACCATTCTTTTTGTCGAAACAAAACTTCCTGCACGTAAACGGTAAAAATACACGCCGCTCGCAAATCTGCTTCCGTCAAAATTTACAGTATATGTTCCGGGCGACTTCTGTTCATTTACCAGCGTTGCTACTTCTCTGCCAAGAACATCATACACTTTCAACGTCACGTCATTGGTCATTGGTAATTGGTAATTGATTATTGTTGTCGGATTGAATGGGTTCGGGTAATTTTGTTCAAGCGCAAAAGACAGTGGCGTGGTAGTCGGTGCCGATGGAGCGGAACTGATGTAGCTCCATTTCTGCTGCGCGGCGGATGTTGTGGAAATCAGATCTGAAAGCGTCGGGCTTGCCATCACCGCGATTGCAAATGTTGTTGAATCGCCGCTTGCGAGAGTCACCGGTCCCGTTCCGATAACGCACGACACGTCTCCGACACCGGCGCTTGTTTTTGAAATTCCGTTGTGCATGCCATCCCATTTTTCAGCCTTGGAAAAACCGTCGTAAATTTGCCACGAAGAATCGCCGGCATTGTTGATGGCGTGAAATTGTGTCGAACCGCTGCCGCTCAGCACCGCTACACCTGCAAATGTTGAATCCGTTTTCGTCACATCATACACGTAACCGAGATTGTATGCGGCATCGTACTCCGCAATATTGTTCATCGCCGAACCGACATCCCAATCGAAAAATGTTCCGCAATACAAATCCGATAATGTTGCACCTGAAGTATTTGTAATTCGGTAGCGAATGATGACAGTGTTATCCGACGGCGGATTTTTGAAAGCGAAGCTCCGTGTTTGAACGCTGATGCCGAGGCGATTACTGGTTGCTGCGGCATCTGTAAATTGTGATACAATTTCCTGATCGGATCGCGAGCCGGGAGTAAAAATGCTCAACGGCGCGAGCGGTGTAAAATCGGAATCTTCTTCATTTCCGGTACTATCCCGTGCAACATCAACCAGCTTCGTATCGCTCACGCCAGCCATGAACGCACCTTCAAACAAAAGATTTGTTTGCGTTAGCTTGTCGTAGAAGCCGTCGCCGGCGAGATTGTTAGGATAATCGTCAAATCCGAGATTGCCGTGATTGTTGAATGTGAGCGCCACAGTTCCGACGTCGGCATCGCGGAATGACGCATTCAGTAAGAGCCTCAGCGGCGCGTAATCGTCGTACGTTCCGTTGTTATCGTGGATGGAGAAGACGAGCGTTGCAATATAATTTGCCGGTGCTGATGAGCCGATCTGAATAACGAACGGGTGAGAGCTGTTGGTCGCCGATTGAAGCTCTCCAAGCGCACTGATTTGAATTGACGAGTCATGAACGGTGACATACGGACTTTTTGAAGAAAGCGTGATCGTTAAACTTCCGCTTTGTGAAAGATAATTTTCAAATGTGCAGAAGAGTTCAACTTTTTCTCCCGATTCGAGTGAGCCGTTGTTGTTTCCCAATGCAGAATCCGAAGCGGTGAACGAAACAAGTCCGACGCCCGGCGATGTGAGGCTGACAGCGCGCAGCGCGTCTATTCTTCCAAATCCAAGCTGATTCGCATAACCGGAATTCAGATTATCAATATTATCAGCCGTGACGCGCACTTGTTCGCGCACTTGATCCGGCGTCCATGCCGGATGAAATGATTTGACAAGTGCGGCAACGCCCGCCGCCATCGGGCTTGCCATTGAAGTGCCGCTCATTTCCCCGTAACTGTTATTCGGAAGAGTGCTATAAATATTTTCCCCCGGCGCATCGACATCAATCCGATAGCCGAAATTTGAAAAGTATGATTTCACATCGGATGGAGAAACAGAAGCGACGGAAAGCACGCCGGGCAAGTCGGAAGGATAATGCGGAGACGATACGTTTTCGTTTCCCGCAGCGGCAACAACGAGTGCACCTTTTACCATTGCATAGCGAATAATGTCCGCTCCGAATTGAGAATAATCGGTGCCTCCCCAACTGCAATTGATAATTTGCGCGCCATTGTCCGCCGCATATTTTATTCCTTCGTAGCCGTAAAGAATTTCTCCGTTCGGGTTGTTGTCAACGCCGGTTTTGACCGGAAGAATTTTGCAATTGAAAGCAACGCCGGCTATTCCAATTCCGTTGTCACCTTTGGCGGCAGCTATTCCGGCAACATGCGTTCCATGTTCGTTGCCCGGTGCCGGATTGTTGTCCGGCGTTACGCCGTCAGCACCGGCAAAATCCCAGCCGATCACATCATCAACATAGCCGTTGTTGTCGTCATCAATGCCGTTGAGATCGCCGCCTTGAGAAGAAGAAGTTGTATCGAACTTACCATTGTGATTAATGTCTTCAGCAGAATTGATGTGGATGTTTGCCGCAAGGTCGGGATGAAGCCAATCAACGCCGCTGTCAACGATTCCGATGATAACGGATGAGTCTCCCTTTGTAATGCCCCAGGCGGTGTCCGCTTTTATTTGTGTGAGATAATTTTGCTGGGAATAGCCGGGATCGTTTGGCGTGGATTCTTCGTGGTAAATGTAATGCGGCTCGGCATATTCAACGAGCGGACTTTTTGAAAGTTCTTCTGCGACGGCGAACGGATCGAGTGCGAACGAAAATGTATAATATTGAACTCGGTCAAGCCCGGCAGCTTTTGCGGCAGCTTCAGCCGCCGCTTTTGGAAATGCCTGAATCAGTTTTGCCTGTGGGAATTTCTGGAAGTATCGATCGTGCTGTGCCAATTGCGAAAGTCCGCCGCCGGTGGAATACGCACCGTATTTTCTTAACATGGTTTGTGCCGCAGGGTCGTTGATAGAACGGAATTTTACGACAACGATACCCGGAAGAACATTGGTGCGATGAATTCCGGCGCTATTGTTGCTGGTGCGAACTCCTGCATGCGCCGGCACAGAAAAAAATGTCAGCGTAATGAAAACGATGATGAAATTTATTTTCCGAATTTGAAATAAGGCGCCCATTGGTACACTGAAGAATAGTTTTGAGTTGTTAGAAATGCATTGATCGCAGAACGATACGCATCGTTCGGTGCATAATGTGATAATGATGAATAGAATTTTTCTGAAAACAACTTGCGTTCACTTGTTCCGACCGGCATCAGGTTTTCTATTACCATTGAAGAGCCATTGATGAAACATAAAAGCGCATGCAATGGTTCGAGGCCGTTTTCATCCTGTTCTTGATCAAAAAGATACACAATTGGGAATGAAAAAGTTTGACAGAGGGCACTAACGGGAACATCAATGCCGGGGCTGGAAATATCACCGGACGAAAGTACAAATGTTTGCCGGAGCGAGTTTGAACTGTCGGTATCGAATTCTGTTGCAAGTTGTAAAACGTCTCCTGTTGCGTTAAAGAGCGCATGGCCGGTTGCAGTGTGCCCGAAAACGATGGAAGTTTTACGGAACACGTTTTGAATATTTCGCAGCTCAAGATCGAGCGGGAAATTTTTTCCGCGCGGGTCGCCGATGGCCGCCACAGAATTGACTGAGCGCGGCAGTGGCGGAATAGTTTTTACCAGTGCGAGAAACGGCACATAGGAAACATCGAAACGTGCGATGAGAGGTTCGTTCCGGATTTCAGAAGAGAAAAGAGCATGAAAAGGGAAACGTTCCTGCGTCTGCGGTGGTATGATGATAATCTGCCTGTGCAAAGCGTACTCGACGGGCTTGATGAGCACTGCATACAATTGGTGTGAAAGCGCGTCAAGGTCAATTGATTCGCCTAAGCCGGTACCGATCTGAAAAATTTTCTCCTTCACCATAAATTGATACAAACGCATTTTCTCTGCGATTCTTTCCGGAATAACAGGGACAACCGATGTTGAAACACCTTGATTGCTGATGACAAAAATCATAACGGCATCGTCTGCAAAAAAATAATCGATCACAGCGGTATTGTCGTCAAGGCTTGAACGCAGTTCATCCGGATTGATGACCGGCGGACGAAAAAGAATTTCTTTCTGCGGATAACGTGCTGACAGATCCGCCGCGATTGCATTGACGGATGCCGTGTCGGCAGTGATTGCGTTTTGCAGTGCGTTGAATTGTTGTGCGTCGCGTTGGCCCGCATCGAGTGCGTGTTGGTACGAAAACTCAATTTCTTTTGCCCGAAGATTTTCCAGTTTTATTTGGAATGAACGCACTGCATTGTTCAGCGGGGGGTCGGCAAAAGAAAACGAAAGCGATTGCAAATCCGTCCATTGCGTTTTTGATTTTCCTTTTTCAAAATACGCTAATGCCTCATTATAATGCCCCAATTTTACCAACATGCTGACAAGCCGCCGGTACCAAAACGTCTCGCTGCTGCGAGGTACCGCAAAATCGTTTTCACTATTTCCGAGATTGTAGAATGGCGCATCGTCGGCAAGGTTTCTGTATTCGCCCAGTTCTGAGAAACGAAGATCAAACACGCGTTTGTATAATGCGAGCGCCGCGCCGGAATTTCCCTCGCCTTCTTTCATGAGCGCAAGCCGGTATGTTGTTGCCGCTTCGCCGCTGATGTTTCCGACGCGCACGAAGAACGTAAGAGCTTGCTCATAAAAATTTTCAGCATTGATTTCAGCAACCTGTGAATGATTTATCGCCGCCGATTTGCGCTCGCAGTCGGCAATGGCGAGCAGGAGATAACCGATAGCAATTTTGTCATTATCTTTTCTTGCGACGGTGTACGCCTGAACGAAATTTTCCTTTGCCAACTGAAAAGCAAAATTGTGTTTGTACACTTCTCCGCACGCTTCAAAGAGATGTACAATCAATTTATTGTTCTGCGAAGAAGCGGAGGGTATGGAATTCAGTAATTGGATTCCATTATCGAAAAGTCGCACTGCGTCGCTCCATTGTTCCAGCAATTCCATTCCTGTGCCATAGTCATAAAGGAAATGCGCGGTCGTCAACGGGCGATTTAATGCGCGCGCAATCTCCGACGCTTCTGAAAAAGCATCCCGGCTTTCATCGTTCGCATGAAGCGCCGCCCAGCACGTGCCAAGCTGCGTCAAAGTGCGAAGCATTCCCGCGGAATCGCTGCGTGATGTGTAAGCCTTGAACGCAGTATCGTAATAGTGAATGGATGCGGTGAATCGCCGGGAAAACTTCAATGCTTCGCCCAGTTCTTCGTTTGCTTGCGCCACACCGAGAGTATCGAGAAAAAGTTTGGCGAAGGTCAACGATTCCTGATACCAATGAATTGCATCGGGCAACTGATCGAGCATAAGGTTCACATGCCCGAGCGCAAGCATTGTGTGGAGTTGAGATGACTGGTCGCCGAGAAGCTGGTATTGCGCAAGCGCATCATTGAAATTGCTGAGGGCAGAGGAAAAATTTCCGTTCAAAGATTGCAGCCGTGCAAGCGTTGAAAGATCTGCCGCAAGAATTACAGCGGAGCCAAGCTGCCGGTCGAGCGGCACGATCTGTGCATACAATTTTTCAGCGCTGACAAATTGTTCCTGCGCTTCAAAACGGACCGCCTCTGCACGAAGATGTTTTGCCTGTTCAGCCGGTTCATGGTTTTCATGCGAACATCCTGTAAGGAAAATTGCGGCAAGAAAAAAGAAGAGGGGGAAAAGTGGTGCTGCGGTACGCTGATGTTCTGTTTGCTGCGGCATTGGATTCTGAATTCTTTCTTCGCTCAATATAGTAAAGGAAGAATGTGTGTGCAAATTGGAAATACATTTCGGCAGCGTTCCATGCAGTGTCGGAAGATGCGGACAAAAAAATAAAAAGGCTGACTTTGTTCAAGCCAGCCTTTTTTTGATTTGAAACGGGAAGCAGTGAGCGCTACGCCACAGCGTACCGCCATCACGCTGAAAGGCGTGAGTTGGTTAGATAATAAACATTAAACCTGCGGTGGCAGAGTTGTTCTTTGCCAAATTGTAATCTGCATTGATGTTGAGGAATAACAATTTGATACTCAAGCCGAGCGTTACACGCGATTTGTTTGCGCCATTGAGTTCAAGATGGATCGGCAAACTTGTTGTGCCGGCTGAATTTGTGATTTGTGCCGTATAGTCAAACGTCATCGTTGACGACTCAAGCATAAATCCGGCATACGGAGTAATGTTGAGCGCGCCGGGTCCGAAACGCTTGCTGACGTTCACACCGAATGCTGTCGCTTTTGTCGTGAATAATGTTCCGACAGAAAGTTTTTGTGTAAAGAAACTGACCGCAATATCGACCGGCAATGGAGTTGCAAGCCAGAGTCCGGGATTGTGCTGAATGCCAAACCCGAAATAGCTGAACTTTCCAATATCTGTATTAAGTTGCACGCTCGGCAAATACCGAAATGTCAATTGCGTGCCTGCAATGGTGCCGATGCTGAGTTGCGGGGCTGCAAGAGGAATAACTGAAACGTTCTCGAGCAATCCGGCTACATCTGGAATGGCAACCGAGCTTCCACTAACGTGTCGAGGGCCGATTGGGCTACCGAAATCTACGGTTTGATCTGGAAAGACAATTTTAATTGTATCTGTTTTTGAGCCAACTATCGTTCCCCCCGTAATACCAACTGTAAAATCTGTGCCTGCAATTTTATCAATTATGTTTTGTTGGTTAGCAATAATTACTGGATTAGTATTCCATCCATCAATTTGTTCTGCTATCTGTTCGGCCTGACTGTTGGAACCAACAGGTCCACCTGTGAATCGGAAAAGCCCTTGCGTTCCTGCCGGAATTGTTTTCGCAGCATCGCCGGGAAATGTTCCCATTGCTACTACGCCGAACTCCAAATCGAATCCGTACATTTCCGCTTTAGGTGCTTTGTGAAACCAACCGCCGTTTAAGTCTGCGCCGAATCCTGTGACGATAGGATTGACGTATGCACTCGCAGCGCTTCCCGCGAGCTTCGTCATTGTCTCGTCAAGAGTTTGTGCCTGCGTTTGAGACCCGATAAGGGCAAGGCAAAGCACAAGAGGAAGAAGAAGTTTTTTCATACTGGACTCCTTAATGTATTATGAATGTTGTTGTGAATGAAAAATAGAAATTGTATAGATTCGACTGCGTGGGAGGCACTGCGAAACTTTTAATAAAGTTGTTGAACTTATGAAGGCATGTGAAATATAAGTAATTTCCACGAAAACGCAAGTGACGGACAAAAAATATTTTTAAATCATAGATGGACAAGGGTAATTGTGCCCGCAGGCAGGCTTGAAACTCACGCAAAATTTGTGCATAATTTAACAGTAGTTTTGTAGGGACGTTCAAACGAACGTCCCTACGTTTTTATTCAATACAAGTAAAATGATATGCGTACCGCTAAGATTCGACGGAAAACAAAGGAAACCGATGTTTCCATCGCCCTTGAAATTGACGGAACCGGTTCATCAAAAATTGCTACCGGTATCGGTTTTCTTGATCATATGCTTGAACTTTTTGTGAAACACGGAATGTTCAACTTGGACTTGATGTGCAAGGGTGATTTGAATGTGGACGATCATCATACCACCGAAGATGCTGCAATTGCACTTGGACAGGCTTTTGACAAAGCGTTGGGTGATAAGTCAGGTATTAGCCGTTATGGACACGCGTATGTTCCGATGGATGAATCGCTGGCGCGGTGCGTTGTCGATTTGAGCGGGCGTGCAGCGTTGGTGTTTCATGCCGAGTTCAATCGGAAAAAAGTCGGCGATCTTTCAACGGAAATGATCCGCCATTTTTTCCAGTCGTTCGCTGATAATGTGAAAGCAAATATT
Source organism: Bacteroidota bacterium (assembly GCA_021796275.1). GTDB lineage: Bacteria > Bacteroidota > Ignavibacteria > UBA10030 > UBA8401 > JAJYOI01. The sequence goes on along the minus strand of JAJYOI010000012.1, from coordinate 21,684 downwards.
CATATCGAAATTCTGTATGGCTCGAACACGCATCATAAAATTGAAGCGATGTTCAAGGCATTTGCCCGCGCGTTGCGCCTCGCGTGTGAAAAGGATTCGCGTGCGAAAGGAATTCCTTCGACAAAAGGAAAACTTTAAGAAAACGGTTCGAGATTTGTGTTCCGAGATTTGAGCAAACCGCGAATCACGAAACCCGCAACTCGAAACTAAACTATGATAGGCATTATAGATTATAAGTTGAATAACCTTCGTTCTGTTCAAAAGGCTTTCGAGAAAGTTGGAGCAGAAGCATTTGTTTCAAGCGATGCCGGTGAGCTTTCTCAGGCGGACAAACTGGTGTTGCCCGGAGTCGGTGCATTCGGCAAAGCGATGGAGAATATTGTTTCGCTCGGTTTGAACGAGCTTATTTATTCGCATGTTCAAAAAGGAAAGCCCCTTATCGGAATTTGCCTGGGCATGCAATTACTTTTTTCCAAAAGCTTCGAGAACGGTGAACACGAAGGGTTGAATATCGTCAGCGGAGAAATAAAGCTTTTTCCGTCGAGTGTAAAAGTTCCTCATATTGGATGGAATCAGATTGAAATTCAACGGCAATCAAAACTGTTGGCAGATGTTGTCGATAACAGCTTTGTCTATTTTGTACATTCATTTTATGCCGAACCACGTGAAGCGGTTACGTTAACGACAACGGAATACGGATTTCATTTTCCATCAATTATTCAAAAAGAAAACATTTGCGGAATTCAGTTCCACCCGGAAAAAAGCCAGCGCGCTGGATTGCTGTTGTTGAAGAACTTTGCGTTAGCGATGTGAAAAGGAGCATGAAACAATGTTGTTGATTTTTCCGGCGATAGATATTAAAGACGGGAAATGTGTTCGTCTTGTGCAGGGCGAACCGGGCACCGAAAAAATCTATTCGCTTGATCCGGTAAAGATGGCGATTCTATGGCGCGGAGAAAATGCTAAGACGCTGCACATCGTTGATCTTGACGGCGCATTCGAAGGTGCAATGCACAATCTTGACGTCATCGCGCGTATCGTTAATGCGGTGGACATTCCGATTCAAATCGGCGGCGGCATTCGTACCTACGAACATGTCAGGCAGGCGTTTGGAGTCGGCGTGTTTCGCGTTGTGCTGGGAACCGTAGCGATTGAAGATCCGAATCTTGTGAAAGAACTTGTGAAAGAATATGGCGCACGAAGAATTGCCGTCGGCATTGACGCAAAGAACGGCATTGTGATGACGCAGGGATGGAAGCATGATACCGGGGAAGAAGCCGTTGCGTTTGCATTGAAAATGAAAGAGCTCGGCGTTTGCCGCATTGTGTACACCGATATTTTGCGCGATGGAATGCTTACCGGCCCTAACTTTGAAGCGATCAAAGAAATGGCAGTGAAAACTCAACTGCGGGTTACTGCATCCGGCGGCGTCTCCGGCTTCAAAGATTTGATTCAGATGCAGGAGCTTGAAAAATTCGGCGTTGATTCGGTCATTGTCGGGAAAGCACTCTACGAAAACAAATTTCCGTGCCAGGCATTGTGGCGCATGAATGAAAAAGAATTGGAAGATTTGGGCCCGACACGAAGAATATAAAAAATGCTTGCCAAGAGAATAATTCCATGTTTGGATGTTGACAAAGGCAGAGTCGTTAAAGGCGTCAACTTTGTTAGCTTGATCGATGCCGGCGATCCCGTTGTGCAGGCAAAATTTTATGACTCTGAAGGTGCCGATGAATTAGTTTTTCTCGACATCACCGCTTCGTCTGATAATCGCGCAACAATGCTCGATGTTGTTCGAAGAACTGCGGAAGAGGTTTTTATTCCCTTTACCATTGGCGGCGGTATTCGAACAACTGAAGACATGAGAGAAATTCTGCGCAGCGGCGCCGACAAGATCAGCGTCAATACTGCTGCGGTGAAAAATCCACAGTTAATTTCCGAAGGCGCAGAACAATTCGGCGTTCAATGTATCGTTGCGGCAATAGATGCAAAGCGCAATGGAAGCGCACATGAGAAAAAATGGAGTGTGTATATTCATGGCGGACGCACACAAACCGGTCTTGACGCGGTTGAATGGGCGCAGAAGGTTGAGTCGCTCGGCGCAGGCGAAATTCTTTTAACAAGCATGGACCGCGACGGAACAAAAGACGGCTACGATGTGGAATTGCTTGATGCTGTTTCGGCATTAGTGAAAATTCCCGTGATTGCGAGCGGAGGCGCGGGAACGTTGGAGCATTTGTATGAGGCGTTCGCCGCCGGTCATGCAGATGCTGTGCTGGCGGCGTCCATTTTTCATTTCAGGCAGTTTTCTATCGCGCAAGCGAAAGAATATTTGCGGTCAAAGAATATTTTGGTAAGAACATAAAAAGCAATGTGATGAAAATACTCGACGAAGTAAAATTCAATTCCGACGGTTTGGTTCCGGCGGTTGCGCAGGATGCAGCAACAAATGAAATTCTGATGATGGCATGGATGAACAAAGAAAGCTTGCGCGCCACCGTTGAAACCAAGCGCGCCACATATTGGAGCCGCTCGCGGAAAAAGTTTTGGGTGAAGGGAGAAGAGTCCGGCAACATTCAGGAAGTGGAATCCATTCACATTGACTGCGATGCTGACGTTGTGCTTCTCAAAGTTCATCAGGTCGGCGGCGCGGCGTGTCATACTGGACACCGCACATGTTTTTATCGTGAAGTTATAGATGGCGGCAACAATTTCAAAGAGAGCGGCGATATTTTCTTCGATCCGAAACAGGTGTACAAAAAATAAGGAATCAAATGTCAAAGGTTGCTATTTTACTCGGCAGTTCGTCGGATGAACCGGCAATGGACGGATGCAAAAAGTATCTTGAGTGGTTCGGTATTCCGTTTGAAGTAAAAATTTCGTCAGCACACCGAAACCCGGAACAGACGGCGGAATTTGCACGCGGTGCAGAGAAAAACGGATTTCACGTCATCATTGCCGCTGCAGGAATGGCGGCGCACTTGCCCGGAGTGGTTGCCGCACAAACGACGCTGCCGGTAATCGGCGTTCCGCTTTCCGGTTCTGAATTAAACGGCGTCGATGCGCTCTATTCAATTGTGCAAATGCCTCCGGGAATTCCTGTTGCGACTGTTGCAATCGGCAGCGCCGGAGCAAAAAATGCCGCGGTTCTCGCCGCCGAAATTCTGGCACTCGGCGATTCTACAATGAAAGCTAAACTTCTTGAGTTTCGAAAAAAAGGATCGAAGCTGTAGCATGAAGTTCACAGTTATTGGACATTGTTCGTTCGATGTGCATCATCGTTCGGATGGAACGGAGGAACGGAAACCCGGCGGAATTTTCTTCGCTATTGCCGCGCTTGCAAGTTTTGCCGGAGATGAAGATTCAGTTTGGCCTGTGTTCGGTGTCGGAACCAAGGATTTGGAGCTTGTGAAGGAACAATTTTCCCGCTATCCCGCGATAGATGCGAGCGGAATATTTCAACTTGAAGGGGAATCAAATGAAGTTCATTTTTTCCCTCAAGACGGCACGACGATCATCGAGTGCTCGAAAAATATTGCGCCGCCGATTCCGTTTGCAAACATTCAGCCGTACCTCACCACGAACGGAATTCTTCTCAATATGATTTCCGGTTTGGATATTACGCTCGAAACACTGGATGAAATCCGGCTGGCAATTCGTGAGCGCAATATTCCGCTTCATCTTGATCTTCACAATCTCACGCTCGGCGTGAATTCCGATGCCTCCAGATTCCGTCGTGCTGTTTCCGATTGGCGCCGGTGGTGTTTTATGGTGGATTCTGTTCAAATGAATGAGGAAGAAGCTGCCGGTTTAACAATGGAACACTATGACGAGGAAATGCTTGCAAAGCAAATGTTGCCGTTGATGGTGAAAGGGATGTGCATTACCCGCGGTGGAAAAGGCGCAACATTGTTCCGGCAGGATCATAAACAAATACTGCGCAACGATGTTGCCGGCGATCAGCGTTCTTTTTCAAACGTCAACGGATGCGGTGATGTGTTCGGCGCGGCATTTCTTTATTTCTCGTGTCGGAAGAAAAAACTGACCGAAGCGCTGGTACTTGCTCATAACGCCGCGCACGAGTTTGCTGTTGAAGGAGAGAAAGCATTCAGTGCATTTAAAAAGTTGGGCGAGGCGGTATGAAACGGATCCTCATTTGCGGAAGCAACGGCCTTCTCGGTCAGCGGCTTGCGCTGATGATGGGGAAGGAAGCTGACTATGAAGTGCTCAACACATCGCATCATCGCACATTCGTTCTTGACCATCATCTTTTTGATTATACACAGCTCGATATTACGAACAAAGGCGACGTGAAAAGTTTGGTCGGAAGTTTCCGCCCGGATATTATTGTCAATGCGGCAGCAATGACGAATGTTGATGCCTGTGAAACGCAGCGTGAACAGGCGTGGAAGATTAATGTTACAGGTGTGGAGAATCTTTCTGAAATTGCCCGCCGCATCGGCGCGAAGCTGATTCATATCTCGACGGATTATGTTTTCGATGGAAAGCATGGACCGTATGATGAAAACGCCCGTCCGAATCCGATTAATTACTACGGGAAAACAAAACTCGCCGGCGAAAATGTCATTATCGCAAGCGGCGCTCATCATGCGATTCTCCGGACAATTGTGGTGTTTGGAGCCGGTATTGGCGTGAAAAATAATTTCGCCTTGTGGGTTGTCAAAAGCCTGCGGGAGAATCAAAAAATCCGATGCGTTGACGATCAGATCAGCAGCCCGACTTACGTCGGCGATCTTGCGGCGGCAGTGAAAAATACAATAGAACGAAGCGGATGCGGAGTGTATCATGTGTGCGGCGCGAACGTGCTGAGCCGCTACGATTTTGCGGTTGAAATTGCGCATGCTTTTGGATTTGACGATTTGGCTATTCAGCGGATCAAAACTTTTGAATTGCATCAGCCAGCGCCGCGGCCGCTTGTAACAGGATTTATTCTTACAAAAGCTGAGAAGGAAATCGATTACCATCCCATGACTTCTGTTCAAGCGATTGAAGCGCTCAGGCGCGAACTGCTGCATGTCACTTTGAATTAAGTGGTGAATAACCGGATGCGGTTTACAATAAATTTAGTCAGCCATCGTCTTAATGTGCGAGGCGCGGCAATTATCGCATGCATTGCTGCGGCTGCAATGGGTATTCTTCTGCCGTCGTGTTCCACTACGAAGGAAGTTTCCACAAAACCTGCAGCGGCTCCAAAGGCTTTAACGACGACATTCAGAATCATGTCGTTCAACACAATACATGCGTTGAAAAATAAACGTGACGTGGCGCGTTTTGCGCAATGGATTAAAACGATTGCGCCGGATGTACTTGCGCTGCAGGAAATTGATGTGCCGGCGGAAGGCAAATCCGGATTCGATGTGCCAGCAGAATTGGCGAAGCAGGCGGAGATGCATCAATTCTTTGGGATGGCGCGTTACTGGAACGGTTTCAATTCCGGCAATGCATTGTTCAGCATCTATCCGATCGTATCACAGCGCGTTGAATCGCTGCCCGTCGGGAAAGGCAAAGTGCGCCGCTCTCTGGCGTACGGCGTTGTCGATCTTGGTTTGCGCAGCGTTGCATTTGCATCAACAGAATTGGACGACCAATCTGCGGCAGAGCGCGAATGGCAGGTCAAAGCTATTTTTCATCTTGCTCAGCGTGATTCGGAATTTCCGCTGGTCGTCTGTGGAATGTTCAATGAATCTGTGTCGGGCAAGATCGCGTCGGTGATGATGAAACAATTTCTTCTTGCGAACTTATTAGACGAAAAACTCAGCGCGGCAGAGCAGCAAATCTATGCTGTGCGGGATTCCGTTCTTAAGCCGATTGCAGTGGAGCGATACCCGTACGACGGTACACGCACCGACGCTGTGGTGGCAACATTTCAAATTTCGCAGTAACTTTATTTCTAACTCAGGTTGTTGAAAACCAGAAAAAACTAATTGTTGTTCCTGCACGTCATTAGCGGGAATCAATAAAAGAGAAAGAAATCCGTTCATGCTCGATCTTAAATTCATTCGCGAACACATGGATGTCGTTAAACAAGGAATCAAAGCGAAAGGCGACGTTGACAACATTGACGAAATTCTTTCGTGCGATGAACAGCGCCGCACTTTTATTCAGGAAGGCGAAGCGCTCAAAGCAAAACGAAATGATGTCTCTGCCAAGATCGGCAAGATGAAGAAGGCAGGAGAGAATGCCGATGCGGTTATTGCCGAAATGAATTCGGTGAAATTGCGCATTCAGGAAATTGATGAAGAGTTGAGAGTTGTCGAAGAAAAACTCAATGTGTTATTACTTACGGTTCCGAATGTGCCTCATGCGTCGGTTCCCCTTGGAACTTCACCGGCGGACAACAAAGAAATATTTTCCTGGGGCGAAAAGCCGTCCGTTGATTTTGAGATGAAGCCGCACTGGGAATTGACTGAAAAGCTTGGCATTGTAGATTTCAGCCGCGGCGCAAAAGTGAGCGGCGCCGGATTTCCGTTTTACGTCGGCAAAGGCGCACAGCTTGAGCGCGCTCTCATCAATTTTTTTCTTGACCAGGCGGCAGAGCGCGGCTATAAAGAACTTGCCGCGCCAATTGTGGTGAATGAAGAAAGCGCCCGCGGAACGGGACAAATTCCCGACAAAGAAGATTTGATGTACATCGTAGAACGGGATAAATTCTATATGATTCCCACGGCAGAGGTTCCGGTAACGAACTTTCACAGAAAAGAAGTGTTAGAAGAAAAAGATTTACCCGTGCGGTATGCCGCCTACACGCCCTGTTTTCGCCGTGAAGCGGGTTCGTACGGAAAAGATGTGCGCGGATTGAACCGGCTGCATCAATTCGATAAGGTTGAATTAGTGAAGCTTGTGAAGCCGTCAACATCGTATGATGAGTTGGAGTCGCTTCGACAAGACGCCGAATATCTTTTGCAGCTTCTCGGTTTGCCGTATCATGTGCTGTTAATGTGTACGGGCGACATGGGATTTACGCAGTCAAAAAAATATGATCTTGAAGTCTGGGCGCCCGGGCAAAAAAAATGGTTGGAAGTTTCGTCGTGCAGTAATTTTGAAGCATTCCAGGCGCGGCGAATGAGTATCAAGTACAAATCAAGCGAAAGCGGAAAACCCGAATTCGTTCACACGCTGAATGGCTCGGGACTCGCGTTGCCGCGTGTCGTTGCGGCGCTGCTTGAACAGTGTCAAACACCGGAAGGGAAAGTGGTCGTCCCGAAGGTGCTTCAGCCATATACAAAGTTTTCAATCATTGATTGAAACGCGTTGGTGCATTTTTTTTTGCCGTGATGAAAAAAAGATTTTTCATTGCATGCATCAATTGCGCTAAAGGCGCATCAGCTTCAGGCTGAGATGTCTCATATGAAAGAATGAATGTATGAAATCACTCTTGCGGCTTCGTCCGTACTTAGCGAAATATAAAACGACACTGTATCTCGGCATTCTGACGGTGATCGTCAGCAATTTATTTTCTGTTGCGACGCCGTGGTTTATCGGCAATGCCATTGACGCATTGAAAAGCGGCATTGAGACAAAGGTGCTTAATTATACTTCGCTGCTTGGCTATGCCGGATTGATCGTGGGCTTCGCTTCCGTTGCGGGGTTTATGACATTTCTGACGCGCCAAACAATTATTGTTGTCTCGCGTAAAATTGAATACGATCTGCGCAATAATTTTCTCGGACATATTCAGAAACTGCCGCTGAATTATTTTCAAAACACGCCGACCGGCGATTTGATGGCACATGCGACGAACGACATCAGCGCTGTGCGCAACGCCCTTGGTCCCGGCATTATGTATCCGTCTGATACAATTATGACGTTCACAATGTCGCTGACGTTAATGTTCGTCAAGGATTGGTCGCTTGCGTTGATTGCACTCGTTCCACTTCCATTTGTGTCGTACGCCGTGTACAAACTTGGCAAAATCATTCACGAAAAATTCAATGAACGCCAAGCACATTACTCACTGTTGACGACACGCGCGCAGGAAAATCTGTCCGGCATTCGCGTGGTGAAAGCGTACGTGCGCGAGGAATATGAGATCGGATTATTCCACAAGTTGAGCTGGGAATATTTGAAAAAGAATCTTGTTCTTGCGAAGGCACAATCCATCATGTGGCCTTTGATGTTTTTGCTTGTCGGATTATCGCTCGTTATCACTGTTTATTACGGCGGACTTCAGGTGATCAGCGGCGCGATCTCAGTCGGAACATTGACGGCGTTCTTTGCGTATTTGACGATGCTGATTTGGCCGATGATTGCGTTCGGGTGGGTCACGAATATTTTGCAGCAGGGTGCGGCGTCGATGGAACGGTTGGCGAAAATTTTCGATACGGTCCCGGAAATTCGCGATACGGAAGAGACCGATATTCTTATCAGGGATCTTCATGGCGATATCGAATTTCGGAATGTTTCATTCACTCACAAAAATGCTTTGTCTCCGGCGCTTCGGAATATCAATCTGAAAATTCCCAGAGGCACAACACTGGCGGTTGTTGGTTATACCGGTGCCGGGAAATCCACGCTTGTCAATATGATTCCGCGCCTGTATGACGCGACGGAAGGAGAAGTGCTTCTTGACGGAGTAAATGTCAAGAAAATTCCGCTTGATGTCTTGCGCTCGCACATCGGCTACGTACCGCAGGAAACATTTCTTTTCTCAGAATCGATTTCGGAAAATATCAGCTACGGCATTGACGGTCATTCGCGTGAACAGATTTATGAAGCAGCAGAAATTTCCCAGATATCCAAGGACGTCGCTGATTTTCCCCAGCAGTTCGATACAATCCTTGGTGAGCGCGGCATTACGCTTTCCGGCGGACAAAAACAGCGCACGAGCATCGCGCGCGCCGTGATGCGCAAGCCGGGAATTTTAATTCTCGACGATTCGCTCTCGGCGGTGGACACGTACACCGAAGAAGAAATTCTCCAGCGCTTACGCCGCGTCATGGAAGACCGTACAAGCATCATCATCAGTCATCGCATTTCAACGGTGAAAGATGCAGACAAGATTGTTGTGCTGGATAAGGGCACGATTGCGGAGGAAGGAACGCATGACGAATTAGTTGCCCGCGGCGGAATTTATGCGAACTTGCATTACAAGCAGTTGTTGGAAAAAGAATTGGAACAATTATGATAATCACAAGAAGATAGACTTCACCTTTAAGGTGGAGTCTGTCTCTAATGCAGAAGGTAGTTTGTGCAAGAAGAAGAGATACTCGGTAAAGCGTATGACAGTAAATTGATGAAGCGGCTGCTTTATTATCTGCGGCCTTACAAGTGGTATGTTGGAATGGCAATAGTGCTGAGCATTATTGTTTCCGGTTTAGAAGCCGTGCGGCCCTACTTCACGAAAATTGCCGTTGATGTGAACATCAAGCAGCACGATCCGCATGGATTGCTCATTACCGCTATGCTGTTTCTGCTCGTGCTTATTGGACGTGGTGTGATGCAATATTTTAATGCATATCTCACGCAATGGATCGGCCAGCGCACAATTTTCGATTTACGGATGGAAGTGTTCCGTCATCTGCAAAATCTTTCGCTCAGATTTTATGACAAGAATCCCATCGGGCGGCTTATCACGCGGGTGACCAACGACATCGAAGTGCTGAACGATATGTTCTCGTCGGGCATCGTGATGGTGTTCAGCGATGTGTTCATGATTATCGGCATCATCTGGTTCATGTTTTCGATGAGCTGGCAGCTTGCATTGATTTCGCTCAGCGTGCTGCCGTTTTTGTTCTACGGAACATTTTTGTTCCGCAAGAAAGCCCGTGAAGCATACCGCGACGTCCGCATTCAAATTGCGCGGATCAATACATTCATGCAGGAACATATCACCGGCATGATCATAGATCAGATTTTCAATCGCGAGCGGAAATCGTACGATCGATTCGACACGCTGAACGCCGCTCATCGCGATGCAAACATCCGGTCGATCTTTTATTATGCGGTGTTTTATCCTGTGGTCGATATCATCGGGGCTGTGGCTGTCGGTTTGATCATTTGGTATGCCGGTGGCAGCGCGCTTGATGAGAAAATTACTATCGGTACCGTGATGGCGTTTCTTCAATTCAATGAAATGTTTTGGCGCCCGATTCGCGATCTCTCGGAAAAATATAATATCATGCAAACTGCCATGGCATCGTCGGAACGCATCTTCAAACTGCTTGATGACCGTTCGATCATTTCCGACGCGAAGAATGCTTTGCCATTGCCGACGGTGAAAGGTGCTGTTGAATTTCGCAATGTGTGGTTTGCCTACAACCATGAAGATTGGGTATTGAAAAATATTAATTTTTCAATTAATCCCGGAGAAACCATTGCATTTGTCGGTCACACCGGAGCAGGAAAAACTTCCATTATCAGCCTGCTAAGCCGCTTTTATGAGATTCAAAAAGGCGAAATTCTTATTGACGGCATTAATATTAATGACGTAAAGAAAAGTGACTTGAGGAAACATATTGCCGTTGTGTTGCAGGATGTGTTTCTCTTTTCAGGAGATATCAAAGGAAACATCAACCTCGGCAATGATGCTGTTTCACTTGAACGCGTGAAAGAGGCAGCGCGGTTGGTCGGCGTCGCGCCGTTCATCGAGACGCTGCCGAGAAAGTTTGACGAAGAAGTGAAAGAACGCGGCGCGACGCTGTCGGTTGGACAGAAACAGCTGCTCTCATTTGCCCGCGCGCTTGCATACGATCCGCGCATTCTTGTTCTCGATGAAGCAACATCCAGTGTTGATACCGAAACTGAATTGCTGATTCAATCCGCCATCAAAAAACTTCTCGCAGGACGAACATCAATCGTCATTGCACATCGCCTTTCCACAATCAAGAATGCCGACAAGATTATTGTTCTGCACAAGGGAGAAATCCGCGAATCAGGCACACACCAACAATTGCTCGCACACGGCGGCATTTATTACAAGCTCTACCAGCTTCAATATAAAGAACAGGAAATGGATTGACGGTTTGCTGTTTCTTTGATACATTGAGGGCAATCATTTCCTGAACCGCTGCTGTGTATCTGAGCGAGTGATACAGCAACTTTTCCTGTCTTGAATCTTGTGCGGTAATTGAGTAACCTGTCTGCGCACCTCGCTAGTTGATTAAACCTATCCTGTAGCAGCAGGTGTCTAACAGCACATGTTAATAGTTCAATAATTATGGCTGCTATTCAAAAACGTGTCGCGCTGGTTTGTTTCTCTTTTTCATTAGGAGGCCTTGAGCTTTCGACGCTTCGTCTTTCGAAAGCAATACGTGAAAAAGGAATTCCGGCATTGCTCGTCATCCCTCCGTCGTCTCCGCTTGAACAACGCGCCACTGAAGAAAATCTTAATTTTGCTTCGCTTGTTCCGCGGTGGAAGTATGGTGATTTCCCTGCCGCCATGCGCCTTGCCCGCATATTGAAAGAAAATAATATTGATATCGTTATCCTTATGCGTTCGCAGGATATTCATCTTGCCTCGCTTGCAGCGAAAATTTCTCGCGGTGTGAAGCTTGTTTTTTATCAACAGATGAATTCACGCCACGACAAGCGTGATTTTCTTCACACGTGGATTTATTCCAAGCTTTCAATGTGGATTTCTCTCACGCAAAGCATGAAGAACGATGTACTTGCGTTTACCCGCATGCCGCGGGAAAAAGTGAAAGTGGTTCCACTTGGAACGGATCTTCATCAATTCAATCCTGAACATTATGAGAAATCGGAGGCGCAGAAATTCTTTAGATTGCCGCAGCATAAAAAAATCATCGGAGTACTCGGGCGTCTTGATCCGTTGAAGGGGCAGGAAATATTGCTTCGCGCAGTGCCGGATGTTGTCAAACATCATCCTGACGCTTTATTTGTTATTGCCGGTGATGAAACTGCCGGAGAGCCCGGCTACAAAAAGCATTTGGAAGAATTGTGCCGCACACTTGCTGTTGAATCGTTTATAAAATTTCTGCCGTTTACCAATGATGTACCGCATCTCATGGCGGCACTTGATGTTTTTATCCTTCCATCATTTTCCGAAACATTCGGGCTCGTCGTTCTTGAAGCGATGGCAATGAGAAAGCCGATCATCGCTACCAATGCCGGCGGTGTGCCGGAGATTATTACCCATGGTAAAACCGGTCTGCTCATCGAACCAAGCAACGTAAACGCCGTTGCCCACGCCATTCACCGTGTTCTTCACGATGACACTCTTCGCATTTCACTCGCCAACTCAGCCCGCGATGAAGCTGTTCAACGATTTGACTTTAGACATTGCGTTGATCTTTTGCTTGGCACAATTGCTGCACTTTGAATTAGATCCGGTTGGCATGAATTTATACTCCGTCGCAATTCAGCCGAATTAGCCAATTTGTCATGCAATAGGTCAATTTGTCTTCCACATTACGCTAATTTAGTTTAAATTGCTCAATTTGAAAGATTTTGAATTGTTTGGCTTTGCAAATTCCAAAGATTCCATTTTCTGAATGAAAACGCACGATTGTGAACTAAAAAAGCCGTTTTTAGCTTCAGTTCATCAAATTCCATTTTTTAGAACACTACATGAGGAGAGACGATGAGCCAATATTCATTGATAAATTGTTGATTGTTGATGGATTATGCTCTATATTGAAACCGTTCAGAATGCCAATTTCATCCATTCTATGAAAATTAGTCCGGAAACAACTCATCTTGTGGAGGAAGTTGAAGTGCTCGCGCACCAACGTCTTCACAATTCTGCCGATCTTGCTGTGTTGCTTGAAATCGCGAAGTCACAACCGCAGGAACAAGTGTTGGACAATCTCAGCTTTCTATCGAAATTTCTTACCAAGACATTTGCTGTGATGACTCGAATCGGGAAAAATGGGGAAGGGTACGAAAAATTGTCGCGTGAATTTACCGAAAATCTTGAAAAAGCAACATCGCAGCTTCGCGCGATGATGAATGAAGCGCCGGACGATGTGCGACGCCGTTTTACATCGGAATACTTTACAATGTCGCCCGACGCACTGAATCGTTTAATGCACTTATTGAACGATCTGAGCTGGTACAAGAATTGGAAAATTGATCGCCGGAGTGCTACATGACGCAGGAAGTCTTGCCTCGTACCCGCACTTTGTTGATTGTCGCATTAATTTTATTTCTCAGTTTATTGCTTACCGATCCGCCATACTCAATTGCAGGAGAGGTGATAAGCGCACTTATCATTGTGCTCCTGGCGGTGGCGGTAGTTCAACTCCATCAGTACCTTACTGCCGTGAAAAACAACAGAGCCTCATAATCAGGAGTGAAAGGAGATTTCGATGGCACGCAAGTTGAAAACCACGCCTCGGCGTGTGAAGAAAAGGAACACAGCAAAAGCAGGAAAGTTGAAAATGGCGCGACGTGCGGCACGCAAAACAATTCGTGCGCCAAAAAAACGTTCCGGCGAAAAACAAAAACATGCTTTGATAAAATCGGCTTCAATGAATTCATCGCTGCCGCGTGAGTCGTCGCGTGCATTGAGCGCCTACGATGTTGTGTTGCACAACTTCGATCTTGCAGCAGACAAGCTTGAACTGAGCGAAGAACTGAAACTTCTCATCAAAACTCCTGACCGTGAATTGCGTGTTGAGCTTCCGATCCGTATGGATGATGGAAAACTGCACACGTTTATCGGATATCGTGTACAGCATAATAATGCACGCGGACCGAACAAAGGCGGTATCCGTTATCATCCTAATGTTGATTTGGACGAAGTGCGCGCGCTCGCGTCCATGATGACGTGGAAAACGGCGATTGCCGATGTTCCATTCGGCGGCGCGAAAGGCGGTATTGCTATCGACCCGAAACAACTTTCAATGAATGAACTGGAGCGGCTTACCCGCACATTTACTTCGAAAATCGATTGCATCATCGGTCCGTCGGAAGATATTCCCGCTCCGGACGTCAACACGAATGCGCAGGTGATGTCATGGCTGATGGACCAGTACAGCCGCCGCCATGGTCATTCGCCGGCAGTTGTAACAGGCAAGCCGCTCGAGTTGGGCGGTTCGGAAGGACGTGAGGAAGCAACCGGCCGCGGGATAGCATATATTTTGCGCGAGACAACAAAGATGTACGGTTTCGATTTGAAAAAATTAGCTGTTGCAATTCAGGGTTTCGGCAACGTTGGCGGAAATACAGTGCGCATTCTCAGCACTGAATTCGGCGTGAAGGTTGTCGCGATCAGCGATGTGAAAGGCGGCGTGTACAATCCGCGCGGCATCCGCTACGATGACGCCATTGAGCAGGAGAAAACGAACGGTTCAATCGCGGGATTGAAAGGCGCTGCGAAGATTTCTAACGAAGAATTATTGGAATTGAAATGCGACGTTCTTATTCCTGCTGCGTTAGGAAATCAATTGCGCAGAGACAATGCCGAGCGCGTGAAAGCGAAATTAATTGTTGAAGCGGCGAACGGCCCAACGACATTTGACGCCGATGAAATCTTTGCGGGAAAGAAAATTCCTGTTATTCCGGATATTCTTGCAAATGCCGGCGGCGTCACTGTGAGCTATTTCGAATGGGCGCAGAACCTTCAGCAGTTCCGATGGGAATATAAACGTGTTGTTGCCGAACTGGAAAAAGTGATGATATCAAGCTTTTCTGCTGTGATGGCGGCTGCTGAAAAATATAAAGTTTCACCGCGCATTGGCGCATACATATTGGCTGTTGACCGCGTTGCACGCGCAACAAATTTACGAGGAATTTAACTTAGGCATTGGACAGACAATAATGTCTGTCCTACTGCATATCATCGGGGCGTGTACGCTTTCCGCAAGAGAGTGAGACGTATAAATTTATGAGACTGATAAAGCGCGTCCTAACGCTCACATTGTTATTTACATTGAACATTTCTGCAACACCCGATCAAGCAAGTTGGGGACGTCTGATATTCATAGGACATAATCACTCAAGTTTTTTTTGCTTTTTCATCAAGAGAAATTATCCAGGCGGCTATTATGAGTATTCTGATTCGATTTTCATTTGTAAGTTTTCGATGAAGAACGATTTGTCTAAAGAAAAATCTCTTTTGAGTGCGATGGTCTGTAGGGATACATCGGAAAAAGGGCAATGGGACACACTGGCTACGATGACTAACTTTTCAGCAGAGAAATACTTAGACAAACATCATGTTTCTTATGAGTTTTCGTCAAGCGATCTCGATAGATTTGGGTTCTTTTTCCGAAACGGGAATCTTTTTCTTGGCAACAACTCAAAAAACATCGTCATTTCCGATTTAGAAAACAATCTGCACTATCTGAAGATTCTACTCGACACAACCCGGTGGTACAATACTCAAATGCTTCGTAACCATCATTTCTTTTTGGATAAAAAAGCAAAAATTGTAGAATATTTTCGTGGCAATGACTTTTACTTCTTTGTGATACGTACTGGTTCTAGTGCTATTGATATTAACTATTATCAATTTGTTGTACCGATAAATGCTTCGCGAATCAGAACTGCTGTTGAATACCTAGAACGCAAATAGGTTACAGCCATAACACCTTGTTCATCCTCTACGAGGATGATAAAAATGATGAGGATACTTTCCACTATGAAACCGCTCTCAATTTTTTGCGCTCTTCTTTTTTCCGCATCAATCGTTTTTTCCCAAAATGTGCCCGTTGTGAAAACCGGAATTGACGTTCTCGTGGAAAATCATTTCAACATTCTTAAAGGAAAACGAATCGGGCTTATCACAAATCCGACTGGTGTTACTGGCCAGCTTGAATCTACCGTGGACGTTCTTGCAAGAGCAAACGACGTGAAGCTCGTTGCGCTTTTCGGTCCTGAACACGGCGTTCGCGGCGATGCAGAAGCCGGTGCAACAGTCGAATCGTACGTAGATTCTGCAACAAGCTTGCCGGTCTATTCGCTTTATGGCAAAACCAAAAAACCGACTTCCGCGATGTTGAAAAATATTGATGCGCTGGTGTACGATATTCAGGATATCGGTTCCCGCTCGTATACGTTCATCAATACCATGGCGTACGGAATGGAAGCTGCAGCAGAAAATAATATTGAGTTTATCGTGCTTGATCGCCCTGACCCGCTGACCGGAGATAAAATTGAAGGTAATGTGCTTGACACGACATTTAGATCGTTTGTCGGCATGTTTCCGATTCCGTATGTGTACGGCATGACGTGCGGCGAGCTTGCGACGATGATCAATAACGAAGGCTGGCTCGAAGGCGGAAAAAAATGCAAGTTGACCGTTGTGAAGATGAACGGATGGAAGCGCTCGATGTGGTGGGATGAAACCGGATTGCCGTGGGTGCCGACATCGCCGCATATTCCAAATGCCGAAACGGCATTGTACTATGCAGCAACGGGAATTACAGGTGAGCTTGACGCGGTGAATATCGGTGTCGGCTACACAATGCCGTTTCAGCTTTTCGGTACTCCGTGGATTGAACAAAATAAATTGGCTGACGTATTGAATGAAATGAATCTGCCGGGACTTCGCTTTCGTCCGATGACATACGTTCCGTTTTACGGCGGCATGAAAGGAAAGCAAGTGCACGGCGTTCAGATTTATTTTCTTGATCGCAACAAAGTAAATCTCGTTGCAACGCAGTTTTATATTCTTCAGGCGTTGTATCAATTGTACCCGGATAAAGATATTTTTGCGTTATCAAATCCTGACCGGCCGACAATGTTCGATAAAGTGATGGGCACAGATTCCGTCCGCCATGCGCTCATGAATCATGTTCCCGTGAAAGAAATTCTCGCCGGATGGAAAAACGGTAGTGAAAGCTTTAAAGTGAAACGAAAGAAATATTTGTTGTATGAATAAAGGTTTCATCCTCTTAGCGTTGTTCGTTGTGTCGGCTCAACACGTCGTCTCCCAGAACAATTCCTCCGGTGGAATTGCTGATTCGCCGCTGTCCGATTCTGTGCTTGTATTCATGCCATTCACCGATAATTCCGGATTCGGCGGCAAGTGGAATATTTCTGAAGAAATACCGCGGTACCTCGCTTTGTATTGCAGGGAAAAATTCCGTGCGTCAACAATCCCGCCGACAGCAGTAGAACAATTTGCAGAAGGGAAAGGGCTCACTGCATCCGGCAGAAGTTCAACCGGCGAATTGACAGAATTTGCAGAACGTTTTCATGCGCGCTACGTTATCACAGCAACAATCGACGGCTTTAGTGTGTCGCGATTCAATGTTGCCGAGCAAACGATTGCAGGATACGAAGCTTTTTCCGGCGAAGTGCATCTCCATTATCTCGTTCTTGATGTTTTCCAGTTTCCCATGCGTGAAAAAGATGCGATTGTCAGTGAAGGAGACGCTTCCGGTGTCGTCAAGGACCACGCACTTGGAATAACGCTGCTGGGAAAGCAAACGGATCGCACCTATCAGTTTTATGCGCTCGACGATTTGACATTCGGAAGCGAGGCGTTCAATAAAACTGTCATTGGCGAAGCAATGGCAAAATGTGCCGAAGACTTTTCGTCCAAGATCGGACAGGCTGTCCCGCGTTTAGAACCTAATGTGGCCGGACGAAGGTCAACCGAAAGCGTTTCGACGCCGCAGGATACTTCGTTTCATCTCAGCCGGCAAATTATTCATGGAGAAGTGATCGTGCTGGATGATGATACGGCGTTTCTCAATGTTGGTTCTGATGATGGTGTTGAAGTCGGCGATCGTGTTCCTGTCATGCGCAAGGACGAAGTTGTCGGTGAAGTGAAGATCAGCGAAGTTCGTTCCGGTCATTTGTCGCTCGGAACCGTTGTGAAGGGAAATGTTCAAGTGCACGATGAAGTGGTTGTGGCTGTTGTGCGATGAACATGTGTGCCCCATTCGGGGCAGGCTCTTCTTGCAAATCAATTCAAAATAGCCTAATTTTTTCTTTATGGAAAAACAAAGCACCCGGATTTCATTGTTGTTTCTTATTGCAGGCGCCATTGTGTGGTTAGGCGCCGTCAACATCCGTGCGATCATTGGCTATGAATTGCTTCAGCCGCATGTGCTGGAATTTCTTCCGAATCTTGACAAAGAATTTGAAAGAGAAATTTTTCATCTTATCAGTTACAGTTCGCTGCTTATCATCGGCGGGTACGCAGTAACATTTTTGAGTGCAGTTGTTTTTATGGCCACGACATCGCTGGAAGTGAAAAAGCACGGCTGGCTGTTGATGAGCGCAATTTTATTCTTTATGTTTTCTCCGGTTGAAATGTACACGCTCTATCTTGATGGAAGGATGGCGTTCCTTGAATTATTCACAAATCCGGATTTGATGGAGCTTCGGCAATTATTCGTTCATCGCATCGCCGCGCTTGCAGGTGTCCCGCTGATTGCGCTGCTGTCGTATTACACGATCATTGGTTTGGCGGTGTGGAAACCATTAAGGAAAACTGAAAACCGCGCCGAATCTCAGATGGCGCCCAAAGCGACAGGAGTGTGAAGTTACACACGTATGACCCCCGAAGAATTACTTGATGAATTGGAAATCGTCGCGCAAGATCTTGGCGTAAGTATCCGTTACGAAAAAGGAAACTTCGATGGCGGATACTGTATCTTACGCGATGAGAGAATTATTGTAGTGAACAAAAAGTTGAACGAGAACCGCAAGGCGGGCGTTATTGCACAAGCATTCGGCGAGCTTGGTATCGAAAATATTTACATCAAGCCGGCGGTGCGGTTGTTCATCGAAGACGAACTTGTCCGCACGCGTTGAAAAACCCCTTTGGGAGTGAGCAAATGCATATTCTTGTTATCAACGGACCGAATCTCAATCTTCTCGGCAAACGCGAACCACATATTTATGGTACGCAAACTCTCGCTGATATTTATGATGAGTTGACGAAAAATTTTCCGGTAATTCAATTCACCTTTTTTCAGTCGAACCACGAAGGGGAAATTATTGATACGCTTCAATCGGCGATTGATGGAACGCAGGATGGCATTGTGTTTAATCCGGGAGCCTTTACGCATTATTCCTACGCCATTCGTGATGCAGTTGCGGCGCTGCCAATCCCTGTGATCGAAGTGCATCTTTCCAACATTCATCTGCGGGAAGAATTCCGCCGCGATTCGGTCATTGCGCCGGTGTGTAAGGCGCAGGTATCCGGCTTTGGTTCGGCGGGCTATCTTTTGGCGGTAACCATGATTGTGAATGCCCGGCAAAATATCGAAGAAACCTCAAAGGAAAAACATTCCGAATGATTAAAGCCGTCATTTTTGATCTTGATAATACACTTGTTGATTTTATGGTGATGAAGCGGCAAGCGATTGATGCCGCCATCAACGCAATGATGGATGCCGGCTTGAAACTTTCGCGCGACGATATTCAGACACGCATTGATGAGATTTACAAAGAGCGCGGAATGGAATTCCAAAATGTCTTCGACCAATTGCTCTATGATGAATTTCAAAAAGTAGATTTCAAAATTCTTTCGGCGGGAGTTATCGCGTACCGACGTGCGCGTGAAGCGGCACTTGTTCCGTACCCGCATGTGTACATGACGCTGATGGAATTGCTGAAGTTAGGCTTGCGGCTCGGTGTTGTTTCCGATGCGCCGGCGCGTGAAGCGTGGCTTCGTCTGACGTATCTGAATTTTCACCACATTTTTGACCATGTCGTGACATTTGAAGATACCGGAGAACGGAAACCGAATGCAGCGCCGTTCCGCCGCGCTTTGCAATTGCTGAAAGTTGAAGGACACGAAGCGCTCATGGTCGGTGATTGGGCGGAGCGCGATGTTGTGGGCGCCGCAAATGTCGGAATGAAAACGGTCTTCGCACGCTACGGCGATACGTTCGGCACCGTAGAATCAAATGCCGATTATGAAATCAATGACATTTCCGAATTGATTGACATCGTGCGGAATGAGAACAGCGTAAGATTTTGAAGAGAGTGTTAAATGGGTAAGCAAGATTCTTTGATTCCAGCGGAGCGCATTGAACGAAGCATCATTCTCTTGCGCGGACAAAAAGTGATGCTCGATGCCGATCTTGCTTCCATCTATGGCGTTACCACAAAACGTCTGAAAGAGCAGGTACGCCGCAACGCTGAACGCTTTCCTTCTGATTTTATGTTTGAGCTTACCTCGGAAGAAAAAGCGGAGGTGGTCGCAAATTGCGACCACCTTGCTAAGCTCAAATTTTCTCCGTATTTGCCCTTTGCATTCACTGAACACGGCACACTGATGCTTGCCAATGTTTTGAATTCTTCAAGAGCTGTTCAAGCGAGTGTTCAGATTGTCCGCACATTTGTTCATCTGCGGGAAATGCTCGCGACCAATACTGAGTTGTCGCGGAGACTTGATGCTCTTGAGAAAAAGTATGACCAGCAATTCAAAGTTGTCTTTGAAGCGATACGGCAATTGCTGACCCCTCCGGAAAAACCAAAACGCCCAATCGGTTTTCACGTTGATGAGCCGAGGACACGATACATCGTACGCAAAAAGAAATCAGATTGACGTTGTGCGTGAGGAAAACAGCGTGAGGTTTTGAGGAAAGTTTTCTTCTGGAGTAATTTTGAAGTAGAATACACATTCTAATGCACTATAAAACTCTATGAGAAAAAACATCGTCATACTTTTTATTTCCTTTGTCTTTTTCTCATGTGCGAAAAATTCAAATATCACTGGGGTTGAAGATAATTCCACATACCTTGGAGGCATCGGGACTCAAAGGACTTACATTCAAACAGAGAAGTGGCTCCTGCCGGGTACCAGCGATCCGGTAGTTATTCCGCCTGATTCTCTTATTTCAAAAGTTCCTTTTTCTCAAAATGAAATAAGCAGCGGCGTTGTTATCCGCGACAGTTTAGTAGAAACCATTGCAATGATTGATAGCACCTACTACGAAGGTTGGGAACTTCCTCCGCCGCGGCAGATTTACAAAACTATTGTCTCAACCGGAACTGAATACAATCTTTCCTTTGCTTTGTCAGAATTTATCCATAACCGCAATTATCAAGGATCGGCTGTTGCTGAAAGAAATTATCACGTTTATGCTGAATTTTTAGGAAAAATTATCGAAGTCTCTCCTGGCGATACCTTGCTTAGTTCCAAACCACCGTGGCTAAAAGTTCCACTGATTGTAGGAGACTCATGGGAGCGTTTGCAATTTCCAAGCATTTTTGGTCCAGCAGTGATTTCAGTTCATGTAAGTGAATTAAAGAAAGTAACGATCGCTTCAGGAACGTTTGAAGCATACAAACTTGAAGTCATAACAAAATTAAGTGATCCAGACAGTACACTTCAAATTGAGTACGAATACTACACGCCAAATGTAGGTTTAATCCTTTATGAAACAAAAAGAACCGCACACGTTTGGTATGGCTACGATTCCATCACGCGGATATCAGTTGACCAAGTTATTAGGAAAGAGTTAGTGAGCTATAGCTTTATTGAATAAAACCTTTCTTACGAGTAATTCCTTCCTACTCCAACGCTCCCACCGCTTTTTGAACATTCCCCAGCAGTTCTTCCGATTTTATAAGCTCCAGCGTTTCTTGAATATCTTGATGCAGCACGCGGTCGCGATGCAAATGCGGAATATATTTGCGCACAGTTTTGTACGCCGCGCTGGTTCCTTTTCCGCATTTCAGCGGCGCATGAAAATCAATCGCCTGTGCCGCCGTCAGCATTTCAATAGCAATGACCGTCTGTGCATTCTTTAAAACGCGCCAGCATTTTTGCGCGGCAATGGAACCCATGCTGTT
>JAJYOI010000082.1 GCA_021796275.1 Bacteroidota bacterium | reverse complement strand
CGGAACGGATTTGGTTGATGAGCGCACCGCGCCTCGCCTCGGCAAATTGCTCGGCGCGTATCACCTCATCAAAGGTTCGTTTTTTGATCTGACTTCGGATAAAGTAAGGATAGATGCTTTCATAGCGCAGACGCGCACCGGCGCCGTTGATGCCACGACCGACATTTCGGGAAATGTTACCGACTTCTTCCGGCTTGAAAAGGAACTTGTGTTCAAGATTTTGGATGAGATGGGTATTAAGCTGACGGACAAGGAGCGCGAATCAATTCTTACGGTACCGACGGAAAATTTCTTTGCTTTCCTTCAGTACTCTCAAGGCATTGATTACGAAGATAAAGGATTGTACGCGCAAGCAATCCAATCGTATCAGAAAGCTGTGCAGGTTGATCCGAAGTTCACGCAGGCGAAAACGAATCTTGCCACAGCGCAGCAAGCCGAACAGATGAGCGGAAGCTCGTCATCGAACTCATCCGGCGCAAAACAAGCGGCACCAGCGCTGCCTCCGCCGCCAAGCAGTCAGGCAGTGAAAGAAAATGTTGGCGCCGTTACCGACCGTGCTTCTTCGACATCATCGAATGTCAGCGCGGGCTTCAATCCGGGAGCGTCGCAGCAAACACAACCGGCCGCCATTGCAACTCCGTTGCCTGAGCCTCCGAAACCGCCCCGGTAATTCCAAGCGAGAATAGATGAAGCATTTGATACAGAAAAAAATAGTATTGTTTATTGCTGTTTTGTTCGCAGGGGCATCCGCAGAAGCACAGGTTGCACGCTCTTCGTTTCTTGGTCCCGAAGGCGGACTTGTGAATGTTGTTCGCGGTACAATGTATGGCGACACGCTGTGGGCTGGGTTGCAGCGGTACGGCGATGCTGGTCAAAATCAACATGCGGGAATATATACTTCCTTCAACGAAGGGAAAAGCTGGCAGCGGACTTCAGTCGGGTTCACTTCTGTAGTTGATATCGAAGCACAGCCGAATGATTCACGTCATGTTCTTGCCGCTACAGAAGCGGGAATTTTTTCCAGTACCGATGGCGGTGCGACGTGGACGGCTTCAGCAAATCTTTCTTCCAATTTCAATTGTGTTGCTTTTGCCGCTGTAAATCCGAGCGTAATTTTCGCGGGAGGCAGCGGTATTCAAAAATCAACGGACGGCGGCGCGACATGGAGCGATCTCGGATTCGGATATCCGGTGCGCGCACTTGCACTTGATCCGAATGATCCGCGCATTGTCGTTTATGCAGGGACGGAAAATGCGGGCGTTTTCAAATCTACCGACGGTGGCGCCACATGGATCAGCATGAAATCAAATCTGACGCTGCCTGCCGCGCTGAGTATTCGTTCTCTGACGATCAATCCGCTTATTCCTGCCAACATTGTGGCGGGAACGGATGCCGGTCCGTATTTCATTTTAGATTTTCCGGGAAGCTGGTTTTCATTTCCGAACGGAATACTTGACAGCATTGCACAATCGGTTGCAATTGTCGTCGGCGATACGATCAACAGGTCGCAAAACAGTCTGCGGTATTATGTCGGCACAAAAGGAAACGATTTTTCTCAGCGCGCGAAGCCGGTGCACGGCGGATTGTATATCAGCTCGACTTCGACAACATGGAATCCGATCTTTGCGAAGAATGTTGATGTCAATTCAATTTTTGTCGCTCCGAAGAATCCGACAAAAGTATTTATCGGAACTTCGGACGGCGTTTATACTTTGCAGAACGATGGCTCTGCTGTCAGCCGGATTGATGCCGGCATTGACGATAATCGTATTGCCTCTGTGGCGGTCAGTCATCAGCATTTCGGTTTAATGTATGCGGCGGTGTTTGGAGGCGGCGTACTCAAAACAACGGATGGCGGCAAATCATGGCTGGCGGCGAACAACGGCATTCAAAATCCGTATGTCCGCGCCGTTGCGGTTGATCCGGCTGACGACAGCACGGTGTACGCAGCGAGCGCTCTCGGTGTTTTCAAATCAACCGACGGCGGTGCGACATGGAATGAGCTAAGCGTACAATGGCCGCACAAATTTTCGCCGGCACAGGAGAATTTGTATTTCAATCTCTGGATTTCTGTCTCTCCGGTTAACTCGAAGAACATTGTTGTTTCATCCGAGGCTGCTGATTATTTTGCGAGCACCGACAAAGGAATTTCGTGGAATGTAATGAAAACGCCGTTGCTCTCCGATTCTACCGTGATCACCAATCAGATTACGTTTGATCCGAAAGACGGCAACACGATGTACTTCACGCAGAAAGACGTGTGGAAATCTACCGACTTTGGCGCGGCGTGGACGGATATTACCGGCGACTTGCCGTTCGCTTCGACAAATTCCATTGGCGGGCATCTTACGATTGATCCGAATAATTCCAGCAGAATGTATCTTCCGTTGTACAATTCTTATGTTCCCATAAAAGCATATCAGACTCAAAACGGCGGAGTGAACTGGCTGCCGGTCAATCTTGACAGCATCGTGGATATTTCGATTCACAAAGATAGTCCCGCAACGCTTTTTGCGGCGACGTCGTCGTCGGTCTATCGCAGCGCAGATTCCGGTGCGACGTGGCTGAAGATTACGCCGGATTCGCTTGCCGTTACGTTCCTTGCATTAACTCCCAATCCGTCTGATAACAATATTCAATATGCGGGAAGCACAGACGGACTTTTTCGTGTGGAGTACGCAATCGAGCCTGAATTGCAATTCACAACAACGTCACTCGATTTTGGCACAGCAATGCTGGGACAAGCAGTGCCGGAATCGCTCAGCTTTTCTAACCAAGGCGGAATTCAACTTCGTGTGGAGTTTTCGGGAATCAAAGGCTCATCTGATTTTTTCTTTCAGAATGATTCGATCTCGTTCGTTGATCCGGGGCAAACAAAGACGTACGCCGTTTCTTATATTCCGCATTCACCGGGAGCTGCCGCCGCAGCATTGCAGCTTGTGACAAACGATCCGAATTTTCCGTTTATCAGCGTCGCATTATCGGGCGCGGGCGTAGCAAAAAACCCGATTACAAGAACTATTCTTTTTGATACAACGCACGGCATCGCCTCCGGCACTCCAGATAGTGTCGCCGATGGCGCTATTTTCAACTCGGTTGAAGTTCATTTTTCTCAACTCATTTCGGTTTTGCAGAAAGCGGGCATCACCGTAACGTTGAACGGCATCGATTCCACGCACTACAACATGATCGTGATAGCAGAACCGGCGAGAAGTTTTTCGCTTGACGAAATCAAATCAATTCAACGCTATGTGCTCGACGGCGGCAGTATGGTGTTGCTGGGAAACGGGAAGAGTTCAGTGAGCAACGATGTGGTGAACGGCATTCTCTCGGATTTTCGGTGGAAAACCGATCTCAATGCGCCGACCGGACTTCTGTTGAACAGCAGCAGTGTTGTTGTTGATCCGGTTCATGAATATTTATCGGATAGTTCTTCTCCGTTCTTCACAGCGTTTGTCGATACGAGCCACCCGTATCTGAAAGGCGTTGACACAATTGTTGCATTTAACAGCGCGAGCATCGCGCTTTCAGACAGTGCGTTTCCTTTTTTGAAAGGTGCAGGTTCAACGTATGCGCTGAATGCCGGTTCAGGAAAAGATTCGTCTCAGCCTGTGCTGATCGCCGTCAGCCAGCTTGGGAAAGGGAAAATTATTCTTTTCGGCGGCGCGGAGATGTGGGGCAACGGACGCACCGCGGGAAGCGATTCTTCGACAGGAATTTTTGCGAAGAACAATCTGCAGTTTGCGCTGAATGTGTTCAGCTATGCCGATAATTATCTTGTGAGAATGCCGCAGCCTACCCCGGATCAGGAATACCGCATTATAAGCATTCCGTTCGATCTCAACGATTTCTCTATCGCTGATGTGTTGAAGGACCTCGGCGCTGTCAATCCATTGAACTGGCGGCTCTATGGTCATTGGAATGACGCGCTCGGTCAATATGCAGAATTTCCCAGCCCGGATTTTTATTCGTTCAAACGCGGCGAAGGATATTGGCTGATCACCAAAGGTGCGCGCACGCTGACATTAGGAAATGCAACGGTAACTCCGGCGCAGGGGTTTTTTGCCATCAAACTTGGACCGGGATACAATCTTATCGGCAATCCGTTTCCGTACACGGTAAGCTGGCAAAATTCTGTTCGTCCGGCTTCGGTCGAACCCTATCTCTGGAGTTTCGACGGCGCACAATTTATTCTTGACAGCACATTGATGGATCCGTTCGCCGGATATTTTCTCAAGAATTTATCAAGCGACTCCGTTACAATCTATATCAACCCTGAGCAAATTACTGTCACGCGGGTTTCGAAAACTGCACATCAAAGTTTGACGGAACGACAGTTCGGAACAGGCGAATGGGAAGTGCAGCTTAAAGCCGCCGACGGAAGCGCAAAAGATGAGCAGAACTATGCAGGAGTTTTGTCTTCCGCAAAAAACGAATGGGATGCGAACGATTTTTCTGAACCGCCGCCGGCGCCGGGCAATTACGTGATGCTTTCCTTCAACGAAAAAAAATGGAAGAAATACGGAGGCTGGTACGCAGGAGATTTTCATGCGCCGAACAGCGATGGACAGTACTGGGATTTCGATGTTGCGGCTGCGAAATTACAGGATCATGTGTCGCTTTCATTTCTGGAGTATGGAAATGTTCCGAGCAGCTTCGGCGTTTATCTTGTTGACATGCAAACAGAGCGTGTAACGGAAATGTTTTCGCCGTTCGCGTACGGCTTTTCAATGGAAAAAGGAGAAACGGATCGTTCGTTTCGTTTGCTAATTGGAAAAAAAGAATTTGTGAAGCAGAACACGAACGGTGTTCCGCTTGTACCGCTGGCATTTTCTCTTGAGCAGAATTTTCCGAACCCGTTCAATCCGACAACGACAATTCATTACACGCTCGGACACAGCGGTCATATTGTGCTTGAAATTTACAACGTGTTAGGCCAACGAGTGCGGCAATTGGTGGAAGCCGACCAACCGATCGGAACATACAGCGTGCTGTGGGACGGGAAAAGCGATGGCGGTGTCAGCGCGGCAAGCGGAGTGTACTTTTACAGAATTCGCACCCAGACTTTCAGCGATGTGAAACGGATGGTGCTGATTAAATGAAAATGTTGAATATTCAGATGAGATTTTTAGTTGCATTCAGCGTCATCTTGGTCGCTTATGAAAGCCATGCTCAACTCACCGCGCCCCGCTACGACGAGCGTTTGCTCTTTCGCGGCATGACGGGAATTACGCTCAGCGGCGCGCAACAGGAATGGAATCTGAGCGGTTTCGGAAATGTACTTCAACAATCTGTTCCGGCACGGCTTGCAATTCCGCTGAGCAACAGAATTCTGATCACTGTTGAAAATTCTCCTGCGACAACGAAAATTGACACGTCGAAATTGGAAGGAATTGCTGATACGCGCGCGTCGTTTTCGTACGTCGTTCCCGGCGATAAATTATGGCTTAATGGCGGCGTGAGTGTACCGACCGGCATTACGCGGCTTACACCGTCACAGTATCAGGTTGCCACGGTTATTGCGCAGCCCGCATTCAATTATCACGTGCCGGTTTTTGGTCAGGGAATGAACGGGAATTTAGGATTTGCGTACGCCTATTCATACACGAGGCGGTTCATTATCGGCCTCGGCGCGTCGTACCTGTATAAAGGAGAATACGTGCCGGTGGTGATTCAAGGAACGACGGAGAAGCTGAACTACGATCCCGGCGACGAAATTTCTGCGAACGCAGGATTCGATTACAGCACGTTCACGCGCAACCAGCGTTTTTCTGCCGACCTGACGGTAACAAACTATCTTCCCGACAAAGTCAACAGCGTGAAATCATTTCAGTCCGGAATGCGGTACATGTTGTTCATCGTGTATTTTGTAAAGGACGGTTCGCTGTCGCATATGATGCAGCTGCGTTCGAGGATTCGATCTCAGAATCAGATTTTTTCAAATGGAACGTCAACAACATTCAAAAGCTCTCAGCAATATGAATTCATGTACCGATTCTCGTGGCTGGTGAAAGAATGGCTTTCAGTGGGAATTCCGCTTGAGTGGAAACAATATACCGGAGACCAAATTCCAATCGGCAGCAGCGTTATTGAAACAGGATCTGCCGGTGTCGGCTCTGCCGGCGTTGATGCAGGCTTTCTGATTACGCAGGCATTCAGTATTTCGTTCACGGCAAAATACGGCGTTGGCTCAGTAACGATTGACAATACAAAATATTCTGTTACAGGCACCGAGCTTGGCGGTGGATTAAGGATTCAATTTTAAAGCGAGCATGTTGTTCATTCTTCATTAATAAGGAAGGATACAGGTATGAAAAAGCATTACCGTAGTACTGTGTGGTGGGTTCTCGTGAGTGCGGCGCTGAGCGGAATGACCGCAGCGCGCAGCAATGCGCAGACGAACGGCGCAACAACCATTGCAGTGCTGAATTTTGAAAACAACAGCGTCGTTGACCGCGAGAAGCTTGATCCGTTGAAAAAAGGTCTCGCGGATATGCTGATCACAGAAATGTCGAAGATCAACGGATTGAAAGTTGTGGAGCGGCAGCAAATTCAGTCGGTTGTTGACGAACTGAATCTCAGCGAATCCGATATGGTTGATAAGAACACGTCGCAAAAGATGGGACGGCTGCTTGGAGCGAAAGTGCTCCTGTTCGGCGGCTTCTCGAATTTATTCGGAGACAAGCTTCGCATTGACGCGCGCATTGTTTCCACGGAAACCGGCGTTACGCTCAAAGCGGAAGAAGAGACCGGCGATCTTGATGAATTTCTTTCTTTGCTCAACGCTCTTGTACGCGATATTGCAAAAGACCTTGAAGTGAAGCTTAGTTCCATTGATGAAGATCGTTTGGGTTCCGCCGGAGATGGAAAGTTCAACGGTTATGTTACGTACGCTCAGGCGGTGAACATGGAGGATGCCGCCCGCAAGCTGTCGAAAGATGGAAAACAAACTGATGCGCTGGCAATGTATGAAAACGCCCGCACAACGTACCAGAAAGCGTTTGCCGAATCAAATGGCTATCAGCCGGCAAAACAAAAAGCCGATGAAATGGCGCAGATCATTGCTCAGATGAAAAAAGATGCAAAGTAGCACAGCCGGCTTCGCATAAAAAAATTGATTCAATTATATCCTACACACGCCGCTGGCGTGGTTTTCAACATGAGTGAGGAGAATAGCTATGAAAAAAATCGGTACAAAGTTGTGTATGATGGTGGCGATGGCATTCTTTTTCTGCACGCTTCGTTTGCTGGCGCAGGATATGCCGCGCATCATGGTTGTCGTTGATGAGAAGATTGACGACAAAGATGTTACGGCGCGAAAAGTTGCCGGAAAGATCGAAAGCGCGCTTCTCGCAAAAGGTTATCGCCTGGTTGACAAATCGCAGTTTGAATCCGTCCGCGCGCGTGATTTAGAACTGAGCGATGTGAACGCGACGAAGGCAAAAGAACTTGGCCGTCGCTACGGCGCGGAATTGGTAATTGCCGGCGGCGCACAGGCTGAGTTCGGCGGCGAGCGCGAAGTGTACGGCATCAAAACTGTCGAATACACCGCAGACGGCGAGGTGAAAGTGATCATTACCGATACGGGAGAAATCCTGGCGGTGTCGAGTGCATCATCGCGAAAATCGTCGCAGGGAAAATCACAGGCGGCATCGAAAGCGCTCGAGGAAGTCGGCAATATGCTCGCGGACGATCTGCTCGTGAAGCTCGAAAAGAAAATGCAGGAACAGAAAGAACAGCCGATTGTCGTGCAGCTTGCTTTGTTAGGTGTGAACGATGCGTCGTTGATGGCGATTGAAGAAAGCCTGCCGGGAAAGATTTCCATGATCCAGAAAATGAAGCTTCGCTACATGGAAGGCGACGCGGCGATGTTCGACGTCTGGATCAAAGGAACGCTCGACGATTTGCGCAAGCAGTTTTCCGCGATGCAGGATTTCGCCGTGACCGGAGTTTCCGGCGACCGGATTGATGTCAACACGAAAACGAAGGGCATCAAAACCAAAGTCAGCAACACGCTGACAAGCGCGCTGGAAATTACCGAATTCAAAGTGGATAATATTTTTCCGGCATCGTACAATTACTACGCCTATCATCCGATAGGAGAGATCACGATTGAAAATACCGGAAAGACAGAAATTAAGAATATCAAAGCGAGCGTGTTCATTCCGACATATATGCAATTGCCGTCCGAACAGGTGATTCCCGTTTTGAAAGCGAAAGAAAAGAAAAGCTTTCCGGTCTCTGCCACGCTCGATGAAAAACAATTGATGAGCGTGACCGATAACATGGCGGCGCAAATTAAAGCCGAGATTTCGTACACCGTTGGCGGAGAAGCAAAGACGCGAAGCATTACCAAACCGATTACCATTTACAGCAAGAGTTCGATCACATGGTCGAAGCCGAATTCTGTCGGCGCGTTCATCACAGCGAACGATGAAGCGGTGAAAAATTTCTCCCGCTATGTGCTCGGCACGGTGAAGTACGATCAAACGCTTCTTGCGGATGCGCCGCGCAATGTACTGAATGCAATGGCGGTGTGGGATGCGATCCGTGCATTTGGCATCAATTATGTCAGCGCGCCGTGGCGTGTTGCAGAAGCAGATTTGCTTGACGATGTCCAATTTCCACGCGAAACGCTTGCCAATCACACGGCGAACTGCAGCGGAAGTTCCGTGCTGCTCGCTGCTTGTTTGGAAAACATCGGTATTCGCACGGTGCTTGTCGGAACATCGGATCACGTATTCATAATGTTTGATTCCGGCGTCAACCAGAAAAATGCTTCGCGCATCAGCCTGAATGATCGTGAGTATGTCATCAGAAATAATTCGGTTTGGATCCCGTTGGAGACGACGCTCATCACGCATCCGTTTGCCGAAGCGTGGCACATCGGTGCCGATGGATATTACAAAATTGCCGACGCCAAAGGACGGCTTGATTTGATTGACGTCCGCACGGCATGGGAAGAATATCCGCCGGCAAATCTTGCCCGCGATGTGAAAGTTGCCGAACCTCCTTCCGCTGATAAAATCAGCGCTTTGATTAACGACGACCTGAAGAGTATTTCCCAAATTGATACAAAGACGCTCGACGAGAAAGTGGCTTCGCTTAAGGCGAAAGGCGATGAAAAATCTGCTAATCAGGCGGCGATGCTGTTAGCCAACAACAATCGTTTTGATGAAGCGCTTGCTCTTCTTCAGACCTATTCCGATGCGGCAGCGGTAAATAATCGCGGCAATATTTATCTGCTGAAAGGCGATTCGCTGAACGCGTACAAGAACTATACGGCGGCGCTTTCAGCCGATACAAAGGACGGCGGCATTAATTTGAACATGGGACTGCTGCAATATCTCGGCGGCGATCATGAAGGGACGGTCGAATCATTTGCGACAGCGGTTTCAAAATTTCCATCTCAGGAGCAAGCGTACGCTGAACTCGGCATTGATCACATCGTTGCCGAGATGGGCCAGACACGCGCCGCCGCGAAAGGCGCTGTGATTGACAAGACCGAATTGCAAAGACTTCTCTTTGCTGCGTTAAAAAATATTGCATCGAACAGGAACGCGCAGCCGGCAGCTTCACGCATCCGCCGCGGTGAAAACAGATTTGTTTTCGGCGGACGAAGAGGAATAGACCCGACAGCGTTGTCGAATATCAAAGATTTCCTGTATTGGAAAATGTCATAAGGCATCTTTTAAAAATTAACAGAGAATTTTTCATGTAAAGGTTTTTTGTTAGCACCTTTGCGTGAGAGAGCGGATTTCATCATTCATTCACCATCAAACGAATGGCCATGAACAAACAACTCAGGAAAGCATTGATCGGGGTATTATTTGCCGTGGGATCTGTTTTGCTTACGTCGCTGTTATTTCAAACCGGCGTCGTTGAACATCTTTTTGGTTCGAATATCTTTCAGGCGCTTGACCGAAAGGCATACGACGCGTTAATGCGCGCCCGCGGCGAGCGGAGTCATACGTCAAATGTCGTCATCGTCAAGATTGATGAGTACACGATCAAGCAGCTTGATTATCCGATTGCGTGGGATCAATTCGGCTCACTGCTGTTTGTTGTATCGGCAAGCGGCGCAAAAGCAATCGGCGTCGATCTCTTTTTTCCTTCGGTGAAACAGGACAGCCTTTCTGAAGCGCAGTATGACGCGTTTTTGAAGTTTGCCGCTGTGTCAAATAATGTGTTTCATGCTATCGGACCGTTTGTGCCGGAAGGCGGCGGTGCGAATCTTAAGCCGTCCGATGTTGACCGCGGGGCGTATGCTTCTCTTCATCCTTTCGCAATTCCGGAATCGCATGGCAACGGAAATATTTCTTTTCCGCGTGCAACATACATAGATGAGCGTCCGGTTGATTCTCTCTCGTCGCTTGCGTCAGGCGTCGGGCATGTTGCGCTCACTGCCGATCCTGTTGACGGCGTGATTCGAAAGCTGCCGTTTTTTATCGAATATGCCGGCGATTATTATCCGACTTTCGGTGCCGCACTTGCATTTTATGTGTTGAACATTGACCGAAAATCTATTACGGTTTCTGCAACGTCCGATGGGCTTGCTGTTCATGCCGGCTCGCTCGAAATCCCGTTGACAAAAAACGGCGACCTTATGATTGATTACACCGGCGGAGAAAAACCGTTCAAAGAAATTTCTTTTTATGATGTGCTCGATGCGTTCACGCGCGGCGATAAACAGACGCTTTCGATGTTCAAAGATGCCGTTGTGATTATCGGACCGACGGCGCGTTCCATCGGCGACCAGCGCGCAACGCCGCTTTCGGAAACTTCGCCGAATTGCTATGTTCACGCGAATGTGTATGACCAGATAATGACGGGGCATTATATTACGCATGCCTCGTTCGGCGGAATGATGGCGATTCTGCTTGTTCTTTCAATTATCGTCGCGGTCGTCTCCATGCTGCTGAAAATCCGCTGGAGCCTGCCGGTCGCGCTGGTGCTGTTAATCGGCTACGTGTGGTTTGCCTATTCTGCGTTTGCAAATACCGGCGTCGTTTATAATCTCACCGAACCGATCTTTGCGATCTTCTTTTGTTATGCCGGGACGATGAGCTTTATTTCTGCAACAGAAGGAAAGCAAAAAGCGCAGATCAAGAATATGTTTCAGCGGTACGTTGATGCGTCCGTTGTTGATCAATTGATCGATAATCCGACAATGTTGAAACTTGGCGGTGAAGAGCGGGAGATCACAACACTTTTTGCAGATATTGAAGGCTTCACGCGCATGGCGGAAAAACTCGGGCCGCAGAATACTGTCGGCATGCTGAACGCGTATCTTACCGAGATGACTAATGTGGTGATCGAAGAAAAAGGAACGCTGGATAAATACATCGGCGATGCGATCATGGCGTTCTGGGGCGCGCCACTTGACGACCCTGAGAATGCATTGCATGCCTGCACTGCGGCGCTGCGAATGCAGAAACGCTTGGTGTCAATTCATACGAAATGGATTCACTTCGGCAGGCCGGTTGTAAATCAGCGCATTGGATTAAATACCGGCAAAGCAGTTGTAGGGAATATGGGAGCTGAAGCGAAGTTCAATTATACGGCGGTCGGCGATGCGGTCAACCTTGCGTCACGCCTCGAAGGAGTGAATAAGGAATACAGCACGCGGCTTCTTATGAGCGAATTTACCAATCAAAAAGTAGAAGGAAAAGTTCTTTCACGCGAGATGGACATGGTTGTTGTCGTAGGAAAGACAGAGCCGGTGAGGATTTACGAGCTGATTGATCTTGCCGAGGAAGTGCAAACCGACGCCACGAAAAAATTTCTCGATCTTTATCATGCAGGGCTGGACGCGTACAAGAAACGCGCGTGGAAAAGTGCAATCGAGCAATTTCAAGCCGCTCTGCAAATCAGAAAAGACGATGTCGTTTCGAACATCTACATTCAGCGTTCGATGATGTTCCTCGATGCTCCGCCGCCGGACGATTGGAACGGCGTGTTCGTGATGACGAAGAAATAAAGCTTGGTGTTCGGCGCGGAGATTTTTATATTGACGTGCCGCGAGTTGAGTTGTTGTGAAGAGGGCGGTGCCTGCTAGTACAGAGGCTAAGAGAATTCACATCAAGAATGAACAATCATAAAGAAAATAAACGCAATGCGTTTAGCATACCAGTTTTGGGCGGCTAAACGAACATGTGCGGTTAGCGTGAAGTTATGTGCCACTTTAAGACGACACCGAACAAATGATAAGTCCTTCAGACAAAGAATACAAACAGACGAAAAAAATCATGCTTGGCAAGGAAATCTTGAATCCTGATTTCAGACCTCTTGCTGACTTTATTGACAAGACGTTCGGTGTAAGGACAATCAATATAGTGTATGACACAATCGACAAAGGCACAAGACCAAGAATTGGAATTTATTTTGAGCATTCACACGAAAAGCAAAGTTTTAACGAAAACAATGGTCATATAAACTTTGATAGCAAGAAACAAAAAATAATTGCGGACAAATTCAGGCAGACTATCATCGACCAAGGACTTATTAAGAAGAAAGGATTTTTCGACTTCTTAGGCAAATCGGAAGACCCAAAATATCAAACAGACAATATTTGGGTTTACTATAGTGCATTCGAGCCTATAGCAAGAGATGAAGCAAATGAAAGTGTTCCGCAAGACAAGGTTATGCAATTAAAGACAGAATTAAATTGCAAAGACCTTTGGGAAATTTCAAGATGTTTTTCAGGGACAACTTTCTTTCTATATACCGACGAACAAGTCAAGCAATATGAGAATAGCGAAACGAGAAAAATTTGGGCTGACAAGTATTTCGACCTTTTAGAGCCATACAATGAGTTTGGGTATTTTAAACGGGACAAATTCAATGTTTATCTTGACAGCAAAGAAAATTTTGACAACAACTACGAAAGCAATTGGTATTACTATTACAAATGACAATAAAAGCGGCACATAACAGCACCTACCCAAAAGGCGGGGATTCGTGTTCCAAAGACAGTTTTGTGGTTAATGGAAGTTCAGTTTTTCAAATCAAGTTTAGTGGTAAAAGTCCCGCCCTTCGGGTAGCTGCAAACCGTTAGCCGCCACCGCTCAAAATGTTTTCAACCCATGGAAAGATTAACATGAGAACCTTCTTGTTTTCCCTTGCTGCAATTACGCTATTGACATGTTCCGCGCGCAGTCAAACACATGTGTCTGCATTGGACACAGTTATTGAGAAAGTAATACCGTTGACCCTTGATGGGCAAACAGGGACTATTCGTTTTCATCTTATAGTGGATGATTGGGCAAAGCCAGTTCGCTGGGACATGAAGGTGCTCTCAAAGTCCGAAGTCTTGCTATCGAAAAGTTGTGTAGATACTTTTGTTGATAAGCTCTTCGCTGACACTGGATACGTTACTGGCTGTAGCGGCTATGCTGACTGCAAACGCAAATGGTATTTTTCTAGAATCTTTCACATTTACACCGACACCGTTCGTGTCAATGATCCGCGCAGAAAATGGTTAAAGACTGCTAAACAGTCAGCAATCCCAGGCCTCTCCATGCCGAGGTTGAAAAAGACAGCTGCCACTGAATTCTGGCGAGATAATGCGACCAAAGATTTTCTCGGTATTATGTTCTTCTTTGCGCCTGAAGGATCAGAAAGTCCTTTCCTTGCTTACATGCCCAAAGTCAACAGATTTGTTATCATCTGGGAAGGAGACGACTGAGCCATTATGACGGCGCGGCGGCTAACATGCGGGACAAAGACGCTCGCCATTTGTATATATGGAGCTCGCTTTATGGCACGCACATTATGTAAAGAAGGAGCGTGCCACGACTTTGTCCCGCGGTACGTTATTCCTCTACACCCTCAAATCCACAGTCGGCAAAAACTTTGGCGGCTTGCGCACTTTCGTTATTTGCTCGAATGCATACGCAATCTTGAGAAGTGCTGCTTCACTCCATGCACGGCCGAAGAATGAAATTCCAATCGGCAATCCAAAAACAAATCCTGCAGGAACGGTAATGCTCGGGTAACCGGCAACCGCCGCAAGCTGCGAGCTTCCGCCCAAGAAATGATCGCCATCAATTAAATCAGTCATCCACGCCGGGCTGTCGGTCGGTGCAACGAGCGCATCGAGAGAGAACTTGTCCATCACGGCATCAATTCCTTCTGCGCGCGTCAGCTTGTGGTTTGCTTCCAGCGCATCGAGATACGCTTTATCTGTCAATGGACCTTTCGCTTCGGCTTTCAAAAATACTTCCTGTCCGAAGTAGGGCATCTCGGTTTTTGCGTTCTTCTCGTTAAACTCGATAATATCCTTCAGCGAATGCACCGGTGCGCTTGCGCCGACACGGTCGAGATATGCTTTCATATCGGCTTTCAGCTCGTAGAGCAGCACTGTGTTTTCGGTGTCGTCGAACTTGCCGAGCGTTTCAATGACAACGGGATCAACAACAACGGCACCGTTTTTTTTCAACGCGTCGAGGGCTTCTTCCATCACGGCGTCAACCTGCGGCAGGAAACCGAAATATTTCCGCACAACGCCGATGCGCGCGCCTTTCAATCCGTTGGCATCGAGGAACTGCGTGTAATCTGTAGACGCTTTTCTTTCCTTCACGGTTGTTGCATTATCTTCCGGATCAACTCCCGCCAACGCGCCCAACATGATCGCGGCATCGCGGACAGTTCGCGCCATCGGCCCGGCGGTATCCTGCGAGTGAGAAATGGGAATGACGCCCGCGCGGCTTATAAGTCCGACGGTCGGTTTAATTCCAACGATTCCGTTGAGTGAAGACGGGCTGACAACAGAGCCGTCGGTTTCTGTTCCGACAGCGGCGGCGCAAAGATTTGCCGAAGCCCCCGCACCCGAACCGGAGCTTGAGCCGGATGTGTTGCGGTCAAGCGCGTACGGATTTTTCGTTAAGCCGCCGCGCCCGCTCCACCCGCTGGTGGAATGGCTTGAACGGATGTTTGCCCACTCGCTCAGATTTGTTTTTCCGAGAATAATTGCTCCGGCGGCGCGAAGCTGCTGCACGAGAAATGAATCTTTCGGCGGTTTCGATCCAACGAGTGCGAGCGAACCCGCAGTTGTTGCCATGCGGTCTGCTGTATCAATATTGTCTTTGATGAGAACGGGAATTCCGTGCAATGGGCCGCGCGCACCTTTTTCTTTCCGCTCTTTGTCGAGCGCATCGGCAATTGCAAGCGCGTCGGGATTCAGCTCGATGACAGAATTTATCGCGGGACCTTTTTTATCAATCGCCTCGATGCGGGCGATGTATTTTTCGGTGATGGAGCGTGCGGTGTATTCACCCGATTTCATTTTGTCCGCAAGCTTGCTGATGGTGATCTCGTCCAGTTCGGATGTATAATCCGCTGCGGCAGAAGATTGAATTTCGCTCGTATTTTTTCCCAACTGTTCTGCGCGTACAAAC
>JAJYOI010000081.1 GCA_021796275.1 Bacteroidota bacterium | reverse complement strand
TCAACACGGGCACGACCGTTACGATTCCTGCAGGAATTGTTTTCAAGGGAGGTAGCTTCCAGGTGAATGGCTCTCTTGCAGTGAATGGTACCCCTTCTCAAAAAGTTATTTTTACAGATCCCAGAGATGATTCGTACGGCAATCCGCACGACACGAACGGCGACGGCACATCCTCACAGCCATCAATTCAGGGATTTTCCCGAATCAGCTTTGCCGACGTGAGCGTTGACAGCCTCAGTGCGATCAATAATGCAATGTTCCGGTACACCGACGGCGGAATTTCATTACAGCAAGCGTCGCCAAAAATTCTTGATTGTACGTTTGATGAAGATAACTGGGGAGTCTATCTGGACGGCGTGTCGAATCCATCACTCGATAGCTGCGTGTTCAACAATCTGACGTACGCTCCGATGAGGACGTCGCTGGTATCATATCCAAGCTCGACAAATGGCGATGTCATTTCCGGCACGACGTATAAAGCATTGGGTGTGAAGGAAGGCGAAACGCTTGTGCAGAATGTTACACTTGGGCAACATACATTTGCCGGCATCAAAAACATTCCGTACTTGTTTGGCAATTATACTGTTGCGACAAATGCGGTATTAACAATTTCACCGGGCGTTGTTATTAAGTTCTTCCCGTTTACAGGCATGACAATTCATAAGGGACTCATGGCAATTGGCGGTGCCACACCGGACAGTACAATTGTGTTCACCGATGTGCGGGACGATTTCTACGGAGGCGATTCAAACGCTGACAGCACTGCGACAACGCCGTATTCAGCATATTCCGGCTGGTCGGGAATAACGTTCGCTGACGAATCTCTCGATCCGTTGTGTCAACTAAAACATGCTGTTGTTCGTTATGCCGGACTTTCTTATTCATGGGCAGCGATCACGGCGAATAATGCAAGTCCGACGATTACGTACAGCAGCATCAGAGATTGCGGTTACGGAGTTGTGGCAAACGGCGCATCGAATCCCGTAATTAATTATTGCGACATCTATCATAATTCCAATCTCGGCGTGAACAATGTCAATCAGTCGTTTGTGATTGATGCACGATGGAATTGGTGGGGAAGCAATACCGGACCGACCGTGGCGAGCAATCCGGGTGGCAGCGGGCAAACAATTTCTGTTGGAGTAAATTATTCTCCGTTCCTTGGCACCGGTGCAATGAATCCGCTTGCCGGCGATGTAAGTTTGAACGGCGACATACAGGCATACGATGCCTCGTTAATTTTAAAATGGCTTGCAGATTCTACCAGCAATCCATTGAACGATATTCAACGCAGCGTTGCCGATGTGAGCGGCAATGGCAGCATTATGGCGTACGATGCGGCGCTCATTCTTCAATATGTTGTCGGACGGATTACATTGTTCCCCGTTGAATTAAATAAAGCGAATCAAACGCCGCAGCCGTTCTTAGCAAAACAAGCGGCGTATTCTTCTATCGCGTTGTCTGATAACAACACACAACGCGGACAGGAATTTACTGTTTATCTCTCCGCATCTGGCTTGAAGAATGTTCTTTCTGCCGACATTAGACTGGCGTTTAACAAATCAGAATTAAGAGCTGTTTCTGTTAAACCAATCGGCATCGCCGCTGATGCGCGGGTCGAAGATAACATTGGCGACGGCGAAGTTCGGATTTATCTCGCATCCGCGAATGCGCTTGCGAGTGACGGACAAATTCTTGCTGTAACATTCGAAGCGAATAATGACGTTCGCGGCAACGTTACTTCGCCGATTACATTTTCTCAGTTCTATCTTAATGAGCAAGATGTGAAATCTGCGGCGAAGAATTCCACCGTGTCCATCGCAGGAAAGCCGGTCAGCTATTCGCTCGAACAGAATTATCCGAATCCGTTCAACCCGACGACAACGGTTGCGTATCAGGTGCCGGAAGATAATCGTTTCGTGCGGATCGAGATCTATAATATCACCGGCCAGCACGTTCGCACACTTGTGAATGGAATACAGAATGCCGGAGAATATAAAGTCACGTGGGACGGCAATGATGATCAGGGAATTAAAGTCGGCAGCGGAGTCTATCTGCTTCGCATGCAAAGCGGTTCATTTACCCAAATCAGGAAGATGATGCTGCTCAAGTAAGCAAACACTTTTGCATCACTTCTTCTATGGAGTCCTTCGGACTTGACTATGAAAGGGTACAAACAATGAAACCGTTAGCTTTTATACGAGCAGTCTTTCTGCTGATGGCGCTGAGCGCCGCCGGCGTGGCACAAGCGCACGCCGGTTCAATCGGAATTTCTTTCAGAGATTCGACGATTCAAGGTTTGAGCGGATTGAACTACGCAGTTCATGTTGATAGTTCAATGACCGATTCCGGTGTAACGTCGTATCAGTTTGAAATCGTTTACAATACTTCGTTGTTCAGTTTTGACAGTGCGTCATCGCTGGGAACAATGGCGTCGTTGTGGGGCGCACCGCAATATAACGAAAGCCCCTCCGGATATGTGCATGTTGCGCTTGCCGGTTCGGACACGCTGCAAGGAACAGGTGTTCTGTTATTCTTGCATTTCACTGCGAAGAATCCCTCGTATTCGTACAGCGGCAATTTTCACTTTCAAAGTGCGTTGCTGAACCAAGGAACACCTTCGGTTGTCACGCACGACGGGTATGTGGTCGTTCAGTCATTACCGGTTATTACGATTAATCCGAATACACTTCTCATGACGAAGGGTGATAAAAACCAGTTTACCGTGTACTCCGGCACTTCGCCTTTCACATGGTCGAGCACAGTGCCGTCGGTTGCAACGATAGACTCCACAGGAATGCTGACGGCGTTGCAGCCGGGATTCACGCGTGTAGTGTGCCGCGATTCTGCAGGCTTAGTTGACACAACCGGTGCCATTGAAGTACGCGCATTGAAATTATGGGTGCGCGATACGAGCAGGTATCAAGGCGCGCTTGTCGATGTTCCGATTTATGTTTCTTCCGTTAACGGGCTTGGAATTGTCTCCGGCGAAATTACAATGACGTATAATCAGTATTTGTGGATGCCATCTCAGCTTGCCACGAGC
This sequence comes from Bacteroidota bacterium, assembly GCA_021796275.1. Lineage (GTDB taxonomy): Bacteria > Bacteroidota > Ignavibacteria > UBA10030 > UBA8401 > JAJYOI01. The sequence goes on along the minus strand of JAJYOI010000081.1, from coordinate 12,356 downwards.
GGAACATTATTGCAGAACGCCTCGCTCGATACTTTTAATATTGTTTCTCCGGGAACAATCAAAATTTCTTTTTCAGGAGCAAACGCGTTGAGCGGCGCGGGCATTCTTTTTTATCTTCAGATGAAAGCCACGACGGCAACGTATGGCGTAAGCTCGTTGGATTTCAATTACATCAATTTCAACCAATCAATTCCCGCCACAAAAGCTGCCGGATATCTTTCCGTTCTTCAGTTGAGCGCCGTTACTGTTTCTCCGTATGGCGATCAGCAGTTGATCGCCGGCGACTCGCTGCGGTTTCAGGCTTCAGGCGGCACTCTGCCGTACGTGTGGTCTGTTTCAGATTCACAGCTTGCCTCTATCTCTTCTTCCGGCTGGTTGAAAGCGTTGAAGAGCGGAACTGTTACTGTTGCCGCTGTGGATTCATTCGGCGCGGTTGGGCACAGCGGAAATATTCACATTTACGATATGGCATTGACGGTTCCGGATACATCATTCTTGCCTGATTCGCTGATCGAAGTTCCGGTGTACGTTTCTCATTCTGATACATCGTTCATTTCGTACCAAATGATGCTGACATACGGAACGTATTATCATTTGCGTTTTGTCGGCATTTCCACTTCGGGTACGATCAGTTCCGGCTGGAACGTGAATGTTTCTGCGCCGCCGTATCCCAACGGTCAGGTGAACATTGCTGCCGCGACGAGCGGTGCCGGAAGTTTTGGCGGAGGCGTTCTATTTAAGTTGCAGTTTGCCGTCGCCGATACGACTCCGGTGCCTTCAACAACGTCGCTTTCCATGAGCAACGTTGTGTTCAACGAAGGCGAACCGTCGGCATTGGTTCATAATGGTTCGGCACAGATGGCTGACAGATCGGTTTTTGAAATTGTGCCGACGCAGCTTCAATTTCATACCGCGGCGGCCGGCGAATCGGACAGCGGCACAGTCACTATTTCAAATTTTGGTACTGCATCGCTGACATACTATTTTCAGCTAACCGGACCGGGCGCATACAGGTTTTCCGCGTCGCCGTCCAGTGGAAATGTTTCCGCTCACGACAGTGTTATGGTGAAAATCTATTATCATCCGGTTGCGATTGGAATTGATACTGCCTATGCGCTTGTCAACACGAATGATTCGTATCATTCGCAAGCGACTGTAACGTTGATTGGAAGCGCGGGCGTGACTGCCGTGTCACAACCTTCTCCTTTACTAATTCCGGCGAAGTACTCTTTGGCGCAGAATTTTCCCAATCCATTTAACCCGACGACAATGATCAATTATCAATTACCAATGAACAGCCATGTCGTTATCAAAATCTATGATATGCTTGGCCGCGAAGTCCGGACATTGGTCAACGAAGATAAAACTGCCGGAAGGTATTCGGTTGAGTTTGATGCCTCGGATTTTTCGAGCGGCATTTATTTTTATTCAATTAATGCCGGAGAGTACAAAGCAGTAAAGAAAATGTTATTATTGAAGTGAGTATTTGATTGCAGGCGGCGGTTTGGTGCGCAGCAACGTACCGGATCGCCGCTTTTGTTTTCAGTTTGGTGCTGGGGAAAATAAGTGCAGAAAACCCCGTGGGGCGGACATTATTCTTCTGGCGGCTGAAGCTCTTCCCACATCTTATCCAGCATTTCATCATCAGCAATAAAAAGCTTCGCGCAGAACTTGCCGGTAAATTTGCCGCTTAGCTTGCATTGAGCAAGCGTTTGTTTTATTGCGTTCACATCATTGACGCCGTCTGAAACACAGAAATTTATCAGTGAAATACCGCATTCCGTACAGAACACTACATTCTTATTTGCGAGTCTCTCTCTCTCCCGCGAGCGTTTCTTATTCATTACGCCTTTCTTACATGGTTGTAGAACATCTATCTTTCAGGCAATGTACAAAAACCAGTGTAAAATCAAAATAAAAATTATCTTTTTCGTGCTTAGAGTCAGTGCTCTTGTCCATAAGGCTTGTTTTTTGTATCATATGCAGCACACAGATAATTACTGGGGAAATTTTTCTGAATCACCAAAGGTGTACCTTTGGGACATAAATAATTTTTTGGAAGGATTGTAGTCAATGAGAAACTTCCGTCTACGCCGCCGTTTTCAATTTTATTTTGCTGTCCTTCTCCAGGCGTTGTTTTATATGACAACGATTGGGCAAACACTTCTGTTCCACGAAACTTTCGATGACGGGGATTTAACTAAAAACCCTCCGTGGCAGTCTTTCTTCATCACTACACTGATCACATCAGACTCTTCACACTATCATTCTGCATCGTTTTCCTGCAAGGTGGCTACGAACAATCAGCTTTCTGCAATAGAAAATAACTCGCGGATTTTCAAATCTGATATGCCGTTTGAATTAACTGAGTATGTGTACGTAGATACGCTGAAGGATGAAGCAATTCCGGTGCTTCTCAGGGGAGACGCAACGGTGATGGCGTTGTTTCTTCTGCCGAATGGAACTGTTCAGTTATCGGTGCTGAAGTCGAGAACCGGCTGGTCGACTGCGGATATTTCGATCCCTTCCGGCTATGCAACGAAAACGTGGCTGAAGTTTACAGTTCAATACGACGGAAACGGAAACACGACGCTGTTCATCAACGATGTGAATAAAGGAACTGTGAACCAGCAATTGATGGATGTTCCATCGATCATTCAAATCGGCAACCGATATGTGGCTCACACAAGCACATTTTATGTTGATGATATTTCCATAACGACTTCCGTAACGGTGCCGCCGCCGGGGAAAATTTATTTTCTCTTCAGTTCCGATACCGATACATGGGAGGGACTGGATGTGGCCAAGCATTACGTGTATCTCCAGTTCGGACTTTTTTCCGATCCGGGCAGAAACGCGGCAAAGGTCATCAACACGGCGTATCGTGCGCCGATGCGGGACAGCTACGGGCACACGCTTGTGGTGACATGGTATATGATGGACGGAAGCATGACCGCACCCAATACGAATCCTCAAACGATACATCCGTGGATTTCAAATTTGGAAGCAATGACAAAATTCCGCGGCGATTCAATTCGGCAAGTCGGAGATGAAATTGCGTTTCACTATCATGACTGGATTTGGAGCGACCCTGATTCCAACGGCGTCTTTTATTGGAATCAGTCCAGGCGCTTTTCCGAATATAAAGACGATTTTATTGAAACCATAGGGCACATTATTATTGAAGGCGGAAGAATGCCGACGGCGTTTCGGAGCGGCTGGCATTACATGAACAACGAATGGGAAGCATTCATTGACAGTGTGCTTCCGTATCGTTTTGAAGATACTTCGCCTGACGTTCACGATGACACGATTGAACCGCTTGACAATATTTATGACTGGTCGCGCGCAACGTTGGAATGGTATCCGTATCATCCGGACGCTGAAGATTATCAGTCTGCCGGAAATTTGAAAGGATGGGAAGCGCGGTGCATGTATATGAAGGGCATGAGCGAAAGCCAGCTTATCACGCTCTTCAGCAAAGCATACACAGGCAACGATCAGGTTGTGACGCTTTGGTCTCACCTTGCTGAAGATGATTTTCCCCGGCAGATTGCAACGGAAGATTCATTAATTCAGCGCGTCGCGCAAAATTTCCCTGAAGTGAAATTTGAATACACAACTGCTACGCAGGCAATGAAGGAGTGGCGCGGCAGCACCGATAACACTCCGCCGACAATTACAGCGAGCATTGATTCCATTGAAGTCGGGGGAGTATTGACAGTACAGACTGACGAACCGTTGTGGCAATCTGCGCCGCTGGTCTATGTGAAGGCATCCGAAAATTCTGTCACTAGAATTATTCCTGAAGCAAACGGCACGCTTTCATGGCGCGCTCATTTGAATCTTCACAACGGATTTAACGGAACGATTGGAATTGCGGCGACCGATACGTCCGGCAACAGCGCAGTGAAGAATATTGATCTTACGGTGACCGGTGTTCACACTCAGAGCGGCAATCATTTCACCTACACACTGAATGATGCGTTTCCGAATCCGTTTAATCCGACAACCCATTTACGATTTTCAATTGCCGATTTTCGTTTGGTGACACTCAAGATTTATGATGTGCTGGGGAGAGAAATTGCCACATTGGTGAATGAACGAAAATCTCCGGGGACATACGAAGTAAGTTTCGATGCAAGCTCGTTGCCGAGCGGCGTCTATTTCTACCGCCTGCAATCAGGAAACTTCACCGATGTGAAGAAGATGGTTGTTGAGAAGTGAGGATAGATTTTTTGCCGCTGAGACGCAGAGAGTTTTATTCAAACTGTTTAATAATTTTCTTTGCACCTTGGCGTCTTTGCGGTGAAACAAATCGGTTTTTTGGAACAGCACATAAGCAATGATGCTCATTCTAATAGTTAAAGGAGCACACATGAAAACCAAAATCTTTACCGCGCTTCTGAGCTTGGGAATTTTTGTTACCATAGCGGTCGCGCAAAATACCACATCACTGAATGCAAATGATTCTGTCACAGTGTTGATTCGCTGCGATGATATCGGTATGTGCCATGCTGTGAACATGGCGGCGCAGCAAGTAGCAGAATCGAAAATACCGTTTTCAGCATCGGTGATGTTTGCGTGTCCATGGTATGATGAAGCGGTCGAAATTCTGAAACAACATCCCGAAATTTCCATCGGGGTTCATCTCACGCTGAATGCAGAATGGAAAAACTATCGCTGGGGCCCGGTTTCCGGCAGAACGGCGGTTCCAAGCTTGGTTGACAGCGACGGATATTTCTTTCCATCCCGCGCACTGTTGTTTGCTCACCATCCGACAGTAAGCGATGTTGAAACCGAGCTTCGGGCACAGATTGAACGTGCGATACATTCGGGATTGCATATTGATTATCTCGATTATCACATGAGCGCGGCGGTGAGCACGCCGGAGTTTCGCGCAGTTGTGGAAAAATTGGCGCACGAGTACGGACTTGGAATTTCGCGGTACTTTGGTGAGGAAGATGCCGAAGGGTGGTACGCGGTTTCACCCGAACAAAAGAAGGATACGCTCGTTGCAGTTACGTCAAAGCTTCAACCGGGAGCAATTCGCCTGATGGTGTTTCATATCGGTTTAGAAACACCGGAAATGAATGCGCTCGTTGATTTGAATCCGTTCGGTCCAAAAAACATGAGCCAGCACCGCCATGCGGAATTGGAAGCGCTGCTGTCGCCCGAATTTCGCGCGGCATTAGCTTCAAAACACGCGCACCTGATCGCGTACCGCCAGCTTGTCGAAAAATTTGGTGTGGATGCGATGAAGCGACCAGTGGAATAATGCCCTGGGCTCTTAATGGAATTTCATTTTGCGCTTCTCTATATTCTACACGTTACTCTGTGATGATTAATTTTATCACATGAGAGGGAAGTTATTCACTATTTCGTTAAGGACTCAATGAAAACATTTCGCGAACGGCTGCGCAATGAAGTTATTGTCTTCGACGGCGGCGTGGGAACATATCTTTATGAAAAAGGAGTCTTCATCAACCGCTGTTACGATGAATTGAATTTGGTGCAACCGGATTTGGTGAAGGAAGTTCACCGCGACTATGTGAACGCCGGTGCTGACGTCATCGAAACAAATACATTCGGTGCAAATCGGTTTAAGCTGGCGCAGCAAGGATTGGAAGATAAAGTGTACGAGATCAATCTCAAAGGTGCACAGCTTGCGAAATCAGTTGCAAAAGAAACAACGCTCGTTGCCGGTTCCGTTGGACCGCTGAGCGTGCAAATCGAACCATTAGGTAAGCTGTCGTACGATGAAGCGAAGGAAGCATTCAAAGAGCAGATCAAAGGATTGGTTGACGGCGGCGTTGATCTTATAATTTTTGAAACGTTTGTTTTGGTTGATGAAATGGTTCAGGCTGTCCGCGCGGTGAGAGAATTGAATCCGGAGATGCCCATCATCGCGCAGGTAACGATCAACAGCGACGGACAATTGCTGAGCGGTGCGCCGCTGGAATCGTTCATCGAAAAACTTTCGCCGTATCATGTTGATGCGATTGGAATGAATTGCTCAGTCGGTCCGAAGCTGATGCTTGATGCGTTAGAAAAGCTGAAAGGATTGACCGACATTCCGATTTCTGTTCAACCGAATGCCGGACTTCCGATGAATTTAGGCGGCCGCAATATTTACATGACCTCGCCGGAATACATGGCGGAATACGCGAAGCGGTTTATTCAAACCGGCGCGACAATTGTCGGCGGATGCTGCGGAACAAATCCGTCGCACATCCGCGCAATACGCCGCGCCGTGCAGGCGCTTCAGCCGGCAAAGCGAATGGATGTGAAAAGCTCCGAGCTGAAAGTTGAAAGTCCGGAAGAAGTGAAGGTTCTTCCATTCAAGGAGAAATCCCGTTTCGCCAACATGCTTGCAAATAAAAAGTTTGTGACACTTGTTGAACTCGTTTCGCCAAAAGGAGTTTCCCCTGCAAAAGAAATAGAGAAAGCGAGAAAAGTGTACCAGCACGGAATTGATGCGATCAATATTCCCGACGGTCCCCGCGCCTCGGCGCGGATGTCAGCGTTAGCGATGGCAGTGTTAATTCAGCAGACAGTCGGTATTGAAACCGTTTTGCATTTTGCGTGCCGCGACAGAAATGCTATCGGCATGCAGTCGGATTTGCTCGGAGCGTGGGCGCTCGGTTTGCGCAACATTCTTGCTATCACTGGCGACCCGCCGAAGCTAGGAAATTATCCAGACGCGACTGCGGTATTCGATGTTGACGCTATTGGTTTGACAAATCTCATCAATCGCCTTAATCACGGACTCGATCTTGCAAAGAATCCCATCGGCGAGCCGACTGGGTTTTGTGTCGGCGTCGGTGTGAATCCCGGCGCGATAAATATAGATGAAGAACTTCGCCGTTTGGATTGGAAGATTGAAGCTGGCGCCGAATACATGATTACACAGCCGGTGTTCGATTTGAAGATTCTTGAAAAATTCATGAAGCGGATTCAGCATATCAAAATTCCGTTACTTTGTGGAATCTGGCCGCTTGTTTCGTACCGCAATGCGGAATTCATGAATAACGAAGTACCGGGCGCCTCCGTGCCGCCAGAAATTATGGAACGGATGAAAAAAACTACATCGAAGGAAGAAGGTTTTGCCGAAGGCGTTGCAATTGCAAAGGAAACGTACGAACAGATCAAATCGTCGGTGGCGGGCGTGCAAATTTCTGCGCCGCTCGGAAGAGTTGATGCGGTGTTCATGATGCTGGAACGGTAAGGCGGAGCCGGCGTGAAGAAATTCTTTTTCGTCTTTTTAATTCTTGCACTTCTCTTCTCACCTGATGTCTTCGGGCAACAGCAGTCATCTGAAAAGATGGCGGGCATTGTTCCGCAATCGGATGTTTTCATGCAAGGATTTTACTGGAATTCTCCGCCCGGAGGAATCTGGTACGATTCGCTTGCGCAACTCGCGCCGCGGCTTGCATCGGCCGGCTTCAGCGCGATTTGGTTTCCTCCGCCGTGCAAGGGTGCGGGCGGCAGCCTTTCAATGGGATATGATCTGTACGATCATTACGACTTCGGCGATTACAATCAGAAAGGTACGCGCGAGACGCGATTCGGCAGCAAGGATGAGTTGGTGCACGCAATCGCGGCATTCCACGATGTCGGCATACAGGTTTTCGCCGATGCGGTGATGAGCCACATGGATGGCGGCGAAGCGGAAATTCCGTACGAATGTCATCCGGCGAATTATCCTGATTCGGCATATCTTCTTTTTCAATATCCCAACGGTTCGAAACGTTTTCCAAAGGACGCATCGGATTTTTATCCGAACAGCCAAACGTGCGATGTGAATCCGCCGTATCATGGTTCGAGCGATCCGGCATTTCAATTCGGTGTGTGGCTTGCAAAAGACAGGAGTTTTGTCCGCGACAGTTTGATTGTGTGGGGAGAGTATTTGAAAAAAGTTATCGGCTTTGATGGCTTTCGTCTTGACGCTGTGAAATCTATCGATCCGCAGTTTATGGGCCCGTGGCTGAATGCAGTGAACTCCGGCGCGTACGCAGTGGCAGAATATTTCGGAAGTGCGGACGAAATCAAATCGTGGTATTCTCAAACTTCTTCAGACGGCGGCGGCGTTTCAATGTTTGATTTTCCTCTGCGCTTTACGCTGAAAGACATGTGCAACAATACAGCGGGCACGTTCGACATGAATACGCTTGACGGCGCCGGATTGGTGAATGCCGGAATGTCGGGATATAATGTCTCAACTTTTGTAGAGAATCATGATTTTGACCGGGTCGGCTGGAATGATTCTGTTGATGTCGGGCACGACCCAATTATTACGAACAAAGATATGGCGTATGCGTACATCATTTTTTCGGAAGGGCGGCCGTGCGTTTTCTTCAAGGATTATTTCATGTACGGACTTGCAGGAAAAATTGATACACTGATCTGGATCCGGCAAAATTTTCTCGGCGGCGGAACGACAAAGCGTGCAGGATTGAATCCATATTATATCCGACAGGATGGAAGCACAGACCAAACAGTGCTTTCGCAGGACATTTATGTTGCGCGGCGCGATGGCTATGCCTCACAGCCGGGCGGCTATCTTGTGTTGAATGATAACGCCACACAATGGATTGACGTGTGGGTTGATACCGATTTGCCTGTCGGAACCAGAGTGAGAGACTTTACCGCGCATGATGTTGATAAAATTGTTACAACTCCTGATCACACCGGAGGGAAAAATCGTGTGAAGTTGTGGGCGCCGCCGCGAAGTTACACAATTTATGTTGCTGACTCTACAAAAAGTTTGAACCATCCGCCGGTTGTGGAATCGGTGACGCCGCAGATTGCGTACACGAATTCTTCATTCATATTTCAAACGCTGGCGAGCGATGCAGATAATGATTCGTTAACGTATGCGTTGAACGGAAATCCTTCATGGCTAAAAATAAGTTCGGCAGGAAAATTGTTTGGCACGCCGGTGTTCGGCGATACAGGAAAATCAATTGTCGTCCTGACAGTGCAAGATCCTCACGCGCAAAAAACAATTGACACGTTCAGCGTTGTTGTGAAATTGAATCACGCGCCGAAACTTTCGGTGCTGCATGATACCACGATTACGGCGACAAAACGCTTCGAATTGCGTGCTGTTGCGTCGGATCAAGATAATGACAGTGTGAGTTTCGCTTTTGATTCTGCTCCTGCGTGGCTGAGCGTCGGAAGCACGTCGGGAATTATCAGCGGCACTCCGGCAGTGGAAGACACCGGAAAATATTTTATTATGCTCGGTGTTACTGACGGCAAAGGCGCTTTTGATTCGACAAGCTTTGCCATTACGGTTGTGAAAGTACAGGACTCGATCATCGCTACATACGGTAAACCAGTGATTGACGGAACGGTCACTGTCGGTTCGAACGACTGGCATCCGGAGTGGCTTGTGGTGAAAGATTCCGCTTCGGACAGTTATTGGTGGAGCGATTCTTCCCGAACGATGAACAATGAAATTTTTGGGTTGTATGCAACATGGGATTCCGACTCACTTTATCTTGGCGTTGACTATTACAGTAATGATAAAAACAACACGCTTATTGTTTATGTTGATGCAGGAATTCCCGGCGGTGTGACTGATTTCAATTCGAATGACGGTTACAACGGAGACTATCCGAAAAATTTCCTCTTTCCCAAAGCTGATGGGATCGATTTTTTTGTTGCAGATTATTATCTGAACCAGCCGAGTGTTCTGCTTATAGACAGCAATGCAACGATTGATATTACAACGAAGATTGACGGCAGGCGCGGCCCGAATGCGCGCGATTTGGAAGTTGCCATTGCGTGGAATGATATTTACGGTCTTGGCGCCGGACTTATTCTGAAGAATGCGGCATTGAAAATTGTCACTATTGTTGCCGGCGGATACAACTGGGGCGCAGGCGATGCGGCGCCGGATAATAAAGGAGTAAAGGGAGATTCTGGCCCTGACAGTCTGACTACGCTCGCAACAATTTCGCCGGATAAAAACGGCGACGGTATTCCTGATCCGACGGTGTTTATTGCAACAGACGTGAAAAGCATTCCGGCTTCTAACGCGCCGGAGAGATTTGCATTGTCACAAAATTATCCGAACCCGTTTAACCCGACGACACAATTACGATTTACGATTGCGGAACTTCGATTTGTATCGTTGAAAGTGTTTGATGTTCTCGGTCGTGAAGTTGCTACGCTGGTGCATGAACAGAAATCTCCGGGAACCTACGAAGTCAGATTCGACGGAAGCCAACTCACAAGCGGCGTGTATTTTGTGCGGATGAAAGCGGGCAATTACCAAAGTGCAGTGAAATTGATGTTATTGAAGTAATTTCACACGTGGACTTGGACGGGGTCTTATTCCGCGATCGTCAATGGCGAAAAATGGAAAGGTAACATCATCTTTTTCTTATCGGTGTAAAAAACACTTGCACTTGTGCAAAAAGAAGATTATCTTTTTTGCAACAAATAGGAAGTTAAGGAGAGCGGGGTTTATCTATTCCTAACCACTCTGATTGAAAACAACTCCACTCGCTCAACGCAATGATGAATACGAACCATGGGAAAGTAGCTTATTGATCTTGATTGCTGTATTGTCATTACTCACTAAAGGAAAGGGACCTACATGAAAACGTTGAAGACAGCATTACTTCTTTCTCTTTGTTTTGCTGTTTCGGATGGGCAAAGCACGTTTCAAAAAACCTACGGCGGTACCGGAGACGAAATTTTACGGTCAATCATTCAAACGACTGACGGCGGGTACGTTGCGGCAGGGTATTCAAACAGTTGCAACGCCGACAACGATCTTTTTTTATTCAAGACCGACAGTCTGGGGAAAATGCTCTGGGCAAAAGATTTTGGCGATCCGGGAGATGAGTGGGGGTGGAAAGTTTTGCAAACCACCGATGGCGGCTTGATTTTTGTCGGAAGGAGCCAGGTTTCGGGTCATGATTACGATGCGGTGATTGTTCGTACGGATTCTGCCGGCAATATACTGTGGAAGAAAACCTACGGTGGATATAATTACGAAGCTGCTCATGATATCCTTCCGATTGCAGGGAGCAACGATTATTTAGTATTGGGCGTGACGAACAGCTATGGAGCGGGCGGTTACGACTGCTCCTTGATGCGGATTAACGAATCGGGGAATGTTGTTTGGGTGAAAACCTATGGAACATCCACAACAGATTGGCCATACAAGGTCATTCAAGATTCAAACGGTAATTTTCTTGTCGGGGCTGATTTATGGAATGGGACCGTCCATGATTTATTATTGATCAAGACAGACAGCACCGGCAATCTTTTATGGTCAAAGAAGTACGCAACTGGTTGGGAATACCCAGCATATGGACTTCGGGAAGGATTAAATGACGACTATATTGTGTTAGTGGATGCACAACCAAGCGAATACAATATTGCGGAAAACAATATTGCCTTACTTCGGATCAGTGGGTCGGGTCAGTTACTTTGGGCTAAGACATATGATGCTGGAGTTTCAGCTAAAACTGCAGATGTTCCCTACGAACTAAAGATTTTGGACAAGGGAAATATTGTTATTACCGGCAGATGGGGTGGATCTGACTATTTTACTGGTGGCAAGGCATTATTGCTGAAGGTAGATTCGACAGGAAATTTTATCTGGGGAAGAACATATGGTAAGGAGTCATCTGTTGGGTATGATGTCTCCATGACGCCAGACAACGGATTTATGATTGGCGGATATACAAACGGACAAGGCAGAGGCGGGTATGATGCATTGCTTATCAGGACCGATGCAAACGGAATCGTAGATTCCACGACAACGTCAATCACACCGGTGGTGACAACGCCAACGATCGATACATCGAGTATGTCGCTTATGACTACATCAGTATCGTTAACAGCTCAGGATGGACAATTCGCGCGGGATGGCGAAGCCTGCTTTGGTCCCCCGCCGCCATTTAGAATTCTATCTGTATCAGATGTGCCGAACGATCAGGGAAAGCAAGTCTTTGTGGTATGGACGACATTGAAAAATGATTCGACAGCGCCGTTCGTTGTCTCGCAATATCATGTGTGGAGAATGGATAATGGTGTGTGGAGTCATGTGGCAGAAGTACCGCCGAGGAATGATTCTGTTCTTTCTGTTGTAGTGCCGACGCTTGTCGATTCGACAATGGTAAACGGTATGTATTGGACGAGATTTCAGGTAACGGCACATGGCAGCGATGTGTCTCAAATAGTCTACACACAGCCTGCGCAAGGATATTCTGTCGATAATCTTGCCCCAATGCCGCCGCAAGGAGTTCTTGGGAAAATCAGCGGGCAGAACTTTGTACTTACATGGAATCCAGCGACAGAGAAAGACTTTCATTACGTTGCAGTGTATCGCA
>JAJYOI010000011.1 GCA_021796275.1 Bacteroidota bacterium | reverse complement strand
GCATTGTTCCTGAAACATACTCTGGGATCTGTAAAAATAACTTTTTGAGAAGGGGTACCATTCACTGCAAGAGAGCCATTCACCTGGAAGCTACCTCCCTTGAAAACAATTCCTGCAGGAATCGTAACGGTCGTGCCCGTGTTGACCGTGCATGTTCCGTACAGCAGGTACGTAATATTCGTGAAGCCGCCAAAATTTCTCACCGGCACTGTAGCGTCGACAGAGTATGTTTCAGGAACAATGCCGAGCGCCATGTAACCAATATTGAGAGACGAGTTATTGGAGAATGACGGAGAAGCAAACATACTCATCGTGATCGGCGTTTGCGAAATATTATTGAGCTGTGAATTTGAAATTGTCGGATGTGCACTGCCAAACGCACCGACAGCAGACGTTGCACATTGTTCGATCACGCAACTGTCAATCACAACCTGAGAATTGAAGACCCGAATATTTCCCCAATTGTAATTGTAATTATAATATCCGCTTCCGCCATAACGCAATTGACAATTGCGCAGCACATTTAGGCTGTCGGCACTCGAAGCAGAAAAATCAATATTATCCCAATCGCCACGGCCCGGCGAGCTTCCATTGCCGTCGTTATTTGTATCGCCGCCGTTCGAGTCATCCCGAATTGAAGTAAAGACAATATTCTGGGTTGCAGTTCCATCAGCGATCAACGCACCTTGCACAGAAATACCTGCGCCTCCGTTACTGAATTTAAGGACAACACCAGGTGCGATTGTAAGAGTGGCATTGGGGCTGATCGTTAAATTATCAATGATGTATGCAATATTATTAATTCCGGCAACATCGCGCCGTGCAAGCACGGCGTTTGACGAAAGCGTTCCTTCAAGGATGTGAATACCTTTGCTTCCGTTCGCCGAGAAAATAATATTTGTGAATGTCGGGTTCGCTTTCAACGACATCGCAATCGGGTCAGCACTGCAATTTGCAATCGTCACGTTGTTCACCTGCGGTGTTGAGCTTCCTTCGCATCGCACACCGAAGGCACGTGAATCGGAAATAGTTGAATTAGAGACTGTACCGCCGGCATCGGTGAATGTTACGGCGCCCCAATTTGAGTTGCCATTAAATTTTATCAGGCAGCTATCAAGAAGACAAAATGTATCATTGCTCGTCGCCTGAAAACGGATCGTACTCCAATTGCCTGCAGCCGGAGACGATGCATTCCCGTCGCCGTTCGTGTCGTGGGGATTCCCGAAATTATCGTCATACATGGACGTAAAAACGACCTGCCCTCCGGCAATCGTGCCCTTGGCGCGAAAACCACCGTCAACATAAATGCCGGGACCGGCAGATTTAATTACAACTCCCGGGTCAACTGTAACATTTGTTCCTGAATTGATACTTAGATCTTCAAGAAGCACGTACGTGATGTTTGCAAAACCGGCAACCGTTCGTTCCTTGATCGTGCCGTTCGCGGAGACTTGCCCGCCGATAATTCCTAAAGCAGTCCATTTGGTATTTGTAAAAATATTTCCAGCAAATGACGGATCTGCAGAAACAGAAAGAGCAATCGGTGTGTATTGAGAATTCGTGATCGAATCATTCCAGATTTTCGGATATGATTCCAAAAATGAATACACTCCATACGGAACATTTTCAAGCTGACAATTGGAAATAGTCGGACTTGCCTGCACGGTTGTGATTTCACCGCCGCCTATCCAGCGGAAATAATAGTATGAACTCGGAAGACTCCCGTACCGAATCCGGCAATAGTTCAATATCGAAGATGTATCGCTTGTTGCTTCGAACACAATACCTCCCCAGTCCCCGACATTAGGTAGAGTTCCGTTGCCGTTCTTATTTGTGTCATGCGGATTACCGTAATTATCATCGCTGAGTGACGTAAAAACGATTGTACTATCCGGTGTAGAATTCGCTATTAATTTCCCCTGCACAGTAATTCGATACCCATTGAACGACTTGATAACAACTGCTTTCTTGATCGTCATCGTTCTTCCCGAAGGAATTGTGACATTATCAAGCATCAAGTATGTTACGTTTGGAACGCTCGTCACAGAGCGAATCGGGAGCACTGCATCTGCAGGCAATGTTCCACCCAGCAGACCAATTGCATCGTAACGATTATCCGACGCAGAGAACGAATTATTGGTGAAAACAGGATTCGCTGAAAATGACATTGCAATTGGAACAACATAGCTTGTTCCAATGTCGTTATTGGAAAAAACCGGGTTCGCTGTTCCGATCATCATGGCGCCGTAATAATTGTTTGCCATGGAGCAGCTGTCAACCGTTGGCCCGGAATTATCTAACGTAATACCGCCGATATTTCCTGCACCTGCAAATGTCACATTGCAGCGTCTCATCACAGACAAACTGTCGTTTGAAGAACTCGTGAAATAGACGCCGCTCCAATCACTTTGCCCAGGCGCAGTTTGTGAGCCATCTGCATTTGTATCGCCGTTACCTAAAGGAAGATTGTCATTTTTATACGAAGTAAAATAAATTGACTGTCCGATGCCGGCAACTGCATAGAGCGCTCCGTTAACATACAAGTGACCATAATTGAATTTCAAAATATTGCCTGATGCAATAGTAAGTGTCGCGCCTGCATTAACAGAAAAGTCTCCGCCGAAAACATATGGAATCGAAACGGTATCGAGTGTCATTGTATTGCATGAACCGAAATTCATATAAATACCATTGTGGTGGTTCCCTGTTAAAGCGTTGACACCATTAAATACAAGTGGTACGGTTCCGTTATACTGCAATGGCCAATCGCATGAAGTGATGGTCACATTTGTCAAGTTCACAGCAGTACCGTTGAAGGTAATACCAATATTCGTAGCATTAGAAATATTTGAGTTCGCTACCGATAACGAACCGCTGTACATGTTGATATCACTGGTACTTGAATTCGTGATCGTGCACCCTTCCAGTGATGCGGTTCCATATTGGAGATATAAAATCGAGCTCCCATTTGCTCCTCCGAATTTAAGCTGACAAGTATCGAAGGTTGTAGTCGGCGAACTTGCATAGTAACCGATCTGGATTGTGCCCCAGTCTCCTTTTTGTGGGCTTCCTCCGGCAGTATCTTTGCTGGAAGTAAAAATTGCTTGGCGTGCTTGAAGGTTTCCGTAGGCGTAAAGATTTGTCCCCGGCTGGAATAAGACTGTAACGCCCGAATCCACTGTCAGTGTAAATCCGGAACCAACCGTCACACTGCCGGTTACCATGTAAGGACTTCCTGCTAACGACCATGTTGAGTCTTTGGAAATTGTTCCTGAGACATTGGTCGTTGCATCTGCGACAGAAATGGCAAGGGCAACAAAAAGAATGGTGGCAAGAGTACGCATAACACTACCTCCTCATTTATAAAAAATATTGAGACTGGAATCAGGCTTTTCAACTCATTACAACTCAATAAACTGACTCCTGCATATTTCTCTGTGCAAGAGTTCACGACAATTTTTGGATGTGGCAAGAATTGTTTGACCGATTACAAGTGTCTTTTTTTCCGGAGATCCTTTAGAAATTACGCCTGAATCGTAGTGACAAATTACGATTCAAACGAGTCGAAAGTCAACACCCATATTTCGCTGTGTGCTGTTTATCACACATAAATGTTGACGGGGATAACATATTCTTCAAGTTTCTGTGGACGTCTTTCGAATCTTGATGGTTTGCTAATATTCGTAAATTGTGTTATTTTCATATGCATCAACTATTTAACACACTAATTGCAGAATGGCAAAACTTCACGATGTGTCCAAATTGCCGACGGGGTTCGAACGGGCAGTCAATATTTTGCGCATGACGGAATACAGTTCATTTCTTAGCGGTATTCAAATCATGCTAAACCACGACAAACAATTTCTTTTTTATCATGGCGGAAGTGTCGGACTGAAAATCATGCACATCCTGCGTGAGAACGGCATTAATTGGGAAATGAAAACACTTGAAGAAAATTTGGAACAGCTACTGCACTCCTCTTTTTCGCCCCCGAAAGATTAAAAATGATTGATCTCAATTCAGAAAACAAAAAAGGCTCAAATGAGCCTTTTTGCTTTCCAGCGGAGAGGGAGAGATTTGAACTCTCGGTAGCGCTTTACGCACTACGGCGGTTTAGCAAACCGCTGGTTTAAGCCACTCACCCACCTCTCCATGCGGTAATGAGTATACTTATTTTTTGACTTAGGCAATATATAAAACTTTACCGCTGAAGGCAAGATTTTTCACCTCAATTTTAGAATTCTCGCCTCAAATCACGTTGCCGCTCGATGAATTTCTTAACACTCTGCGATGCAATATTCTACATACCGGATCTCACGGCATTGCATAGATTTACATCGATTTCTCCCGCCAATCAACTTCCGGTTGTTGTACTTCACAACAGCCTCATCTTTCACAACTATTCGCTCCACAGAATGTCATTGTTAACCGTTAATCTGGCAAAGAGTTAGCCCAAATTGCCATTTTGCATTTGAGCAGAAAAGAATGGCACGATTCTTTTATCAGTTCATGCTGAACTATCTAAGAAAGGAGAATCGTATGGTGCTTATCCTGTGTATCATGACAACGATTGTGATTCTTTCGATAGAAATTTTACTACGACAGCATCGCAAACAATATCAGTCTACAGCACCGATACTCCATCTTGAAAGCGTCTGCGATGTAGTTTTGCAACGCTTTTTCCATCCGGGGCATATGTGGGTACTGGAACAAAAAGCAGAAGTCATCGCAATTGGAACCGATGACTTTACGCAGAAGTTCATCGGGGCAATCGAAAACATCCAACTGCCAACAGCAGGTTCAACCATTCGTCAAGGCGAAGAATTTATTACACTACGACACAAAGATAAAATTCTCAAACAAGTAGCACCAATCTCCGGCGTCGTTATTGCTGTGAACAAAAAACTCAATCGCACACCATCACTCATTAACGACTCCCCTCTTGAAAAAGGGTGGATTGCAAAAATTTCGCCCACAGATTTTCTACGTGAAAAAAGCAACTTGCTAAAAGGACGCACTGCCGAACGATGGCAGGATGCGATACGAGCTGAATTAATTCATTTTTTCGCACCACAGCACTATGCATTACAGGACGGGGGCAGCATTATCAGCAATCTTAGTGATCATATAAGCATTGAAGATTGGCTTCGCTTAAAGAACGAGTTTTTCCCGGCAGCATTCTCCGCCGTACCAAAACAATCAGCAGAACAACCTATACTAACAACACCGCTTTCAACCTTAACATAGGAGATATCACAATGGTCGCCTTATTTGTCATTGGAACTATCATTACATGCGCTCTCATCGAATATTTTCGCGGACGTACTAAACAGCGCGCCCTTGCATTAAAATCTCCACACACACGCAACGGACAACATGATCGGTTTCTTTTGCCGCGCGGATTTTTTCTCGGTGAAGGACATTCTTGGGCAGAGCTTCTCTTCTCCGGAAACGTTCGCATTGGTGCAGATGATTTTGCTCAGAAAGTCGTTGGCACAATCGACGCCCTGGAAGTAGCGCCCCTCGGCTCTGAAATCAAAAAAGGGCAACCACTCTTTCAGGTTAAGCAAGGCAACCGAACACTGACATTTCCTTCGCCGGTGTCTGGAAAGATTTCGCAAATCAACTCACAGCTATTCGATTCTCCATCATTAATCAAACAAGCGCCATATTTCGGTGGCTGGGTAGCTGTCATTGAACCAGCAAATATTTCTGCAGAACTGAAACTGCTTGCTGTTGCTGATGATGCTGCACGATGGCTTAGGACCGAAGTCAGCCGCTTTCGTGACTTTCTCAATACACAGCAACCGGCCGGTGCAGCGATGCCCGCTGGTGCCACACTTCTTGACGGCGGAATTCCAATGAACGGCGTGCTTCAATCAACAAGCGATGAGACATGGAAAGAATTCGAACAAAAATTCCTCTGCAATTCAAAAAATAATTGACCGAAAGACATTCCGATACTGAACTTTTACTGGAGAATTAATCATGCAACACTATGGCATCCTGATAGATACAACACTTTGCATTGGCTGCTATGCATGCGAAGAAGCATGTGCTAACCGCTGGGGATTTCCACAAAGCGATGTTCACGAACTTTCATCAACAAAAAATACGACAGTGCTGACTGTTAACGATACCTACGTCCCGCGAATGTGCATGCACTGTGAAGTGCCAACGTGTGCATCTGTGTGCCCGGTTGGCGCGCTGCAAAAATCGAAAGAAGGACCTGTAACGTACGACGTGAGTAAGTGCATTGGCTGCCGATACTGCATGCAAGCATGTCCATTTGATGTTCCGAAATATCAATGGAACAGCACCAATCCAAAAGTGACCAAATGCGACATGTGCCATGACAGAATTGCGCTTGGCGGAAAGCCGGCGTGCGTTGAAGCATGCCCTGCTGAAGCCCGCGTTTTCGGAACATTAGAAGAGTTGAAAAAAATTGCAGAAAATCGTTTCGCTCAGAATCCAAGCAATTATTTTCCGCAAATCTATGGTATTAAAGAAGCCGGCGGAACATCAATTCTTTATCTTGCATCGAAACCATTTGCTGAGATCGGATTGAAAGGCAACTTGCCGGATCATCCTCTTCCCTCGCTCACATGGGCTGTGATGTCGAAGATTCCAAACTACGTTTTCTGGGGCGGAACATTATTAGGCGGAATTTATTGGATCACGAACCGCAGAAAAGAAGTACGCGAGTTCGAAGCAAAACTGGAACAGATGGAACACGAAAACCCAAGCCGCCGAATTTCCAATCACGAACAAGAAAATTGAGGAGACTACAATGACTCTACTTAAAGCTCATCGAATTAGTTTTTGGACAATAGTATTCTGGATCATTATGGCGCTGGGTTTAACCGCAACTGTCATTCGTTTTACACAGGGGCTTGGGGCAGCAACACATCTCAGCGACAAATTTCCGTGGGGATTTTGGATCGGCTTTGATGTGCTGTGCGGCGTTGGACTTGCCGCCGGTGGGTTTGTCGTCGCAGCCGCAGTATATATCTTCAATCTCGATTACTACAAACCGATTTTGCGGCCTGCAGTATTAACAGCGTTCCTCGGTTACGTCTTAGTGATGGTTGCGTTGTTTTTCGACCTCGGACGTCCATGGCAATTCTGGCATCCGATGGTCATGTGGAATCCGCACTCAGTCATGTTCGAAGTTTTTTGGTGCGTTATGTTTTATACAACAGTGCTCGCACTTGAATTCAGCCCTCTCGTCTTTGAACGATTCAAACTGGAAAAGCCTCAGAAGGTCCTTCATGCCATCATCGTTCCGTTGGTAATTTTAGGAGTGATACTTTCTTCGCTTCACCAATCATCGCTGGGCTCCCTGTATTTGATTGTGCCGGAAAAAGTATATCCGCTGTGGTACTCATCGAATCTTCCATACCTCTTTTTCCTCACGGCAATTGCAGTTGGTCCAGCAATGGTAACAATAGAATCTTTTCTGAGCTCGCGTGCATTCAAGCGGGAAATCGAACTGCCAATCCTTGCTAAACTCGGGAAGGTCACCGCAGTTGCGCTTTCTGTGTATTTAGTTTTGAAAATTGAAGATATCGTGAACGATAATCTTTGGTCGTACGTCTTTACATTCAATCTTGAAGGATCATTGTACTGGGCAGAAATAATTTTAGGCGCCGTTGTACCGATCATTCTGCTTTCATACAAAAAAACAAGCAGCAATAAAAAAGGACTTTTTTATTCTGCGCTGTTCGTCGTGCTTGGCTTCATTCTGAATCGCATGAATCTCAGCGTTACCTCCATCGAACACTACACCGGTGCACATTATTTTCCAAGTTGGATGGAAATTTCCATCACACTGATGATTGTTGCAGTCGGTTTTGCAGCATTCAGAATGGCAGTAAAATATCTTCCAGTATTCCCTGAAGAAAAAAAATCCGATGAACCATTGAGCAAAACATTCGACGTGGTCGAATTTATAGATGGCAAACACGCGCAAACTGCCGTGCTGAACTAATCGAAAACTTTTGCAACGCATATGACTTCGAGGAGATCATGGCGCCGACGACCAAACATCACGTTATACCCGAAGGCGAACTGAACTGCCTTTGGATGGAAGCCGGGTTAACCGATTATAAGTTATGCGATAAAAATTACCAGTGTGAGCAATGTTCGTTCGATGTTGAAATGCGAAAATCTCAATTGCAAACCGCGGAAGCCGGCTCTCCCGAACACAATGCAAACTCAAAAGAACTCTTCACAATGCCTATGGGAAATCAAACTGCAAACGAATATTTCTCCCGGCTCTGCGACGAAGATGCGCGCACAATTTTCGAGCGGCCGCTGCCAAACGATAGAATATATTTTCGCAATCACACCTGGCTGAAACGCGAACCGTCACCTTCAATCACGATGGGCATTGACCACGTCGGCGCACATCTCCTGCAGCAAATGGTTAGCGTCGTTCTCCCCGAAACACCAACGCATCTCGAACAAAACAGCCCGTTCGTTTGGATTGTTTTTCGGGAAGGCACGATTGCTCTTCGCTCAGGAAGTGAAGGCATGGCCACACAAACGAATGAAGAGCTGCTCGACCATCCGATGCTCTTAACAAGCGACCCGTACCGCAGCGGCTGGGTTCTAAGAATGAGCATTTCGGAAAGCGATCAAAAGCGGGCATGCAACGAACATGCAAAAAGCTTTGCTGTTCTTAAAGCAGAGCTTACTGAATTGAAATCGAATTTTATGTCGGGATTTCGTCATGAACAATTGCACGCGGCGACTCAGTACGATGGGGGCCGGCCGCTCAAAGCAATTCACGAAATTATCGGCGAAAAAAAATACTTCGAGATCGTCAATAGATTTCTTTCACACAACATATAACTCATGCATGGCCATTGCAAAGCATCTTCGATTTTCGAGAAATTGTAAACTAATTTCGCAATTTTGATTAAACGAAATATCCCTTCACGCAATATTCCGCTAAATCTTTATCATTCCAGTATTCAGAACTGGCACAGAAGTTGCCCTTCAGAAAACGGGTACCTTTATGAACTTCACGAACCTTCTTGCATTCAGATTATTTCTCATCATACTCGTTGTGATGCTCATAGGTACTTCAGTTTTCACAACACTCAGCGTTGACCGTCAGTCTGACCAGCATATGCGCGATGTCGTCGCCGGAGCTACCCGGGTTGCAGATATCATCAAGCGTTCAACGAACTATAGCATGATGTTAAACCGCCGTGAAGATATTTATCACATCATCAACACAATCGGGAATGAACCTGGCATCGAAGCGGTTCGCATCTACAACAAAAAAGGCGAAATCACTTTTTCATCGGTTGGCGGTGAAGTAGGTAAAAAAGTCAATGTCAATGCCGAAGCGTGCAACGTTTGCCACACCTCCGGAAAATCTCCCGTCCCGCCAAATGCACACGAGTTGAGCCGCATCTTTCTTTCTCCGAAAGGCTACCGCGTGCTCGGATTAATTACACCGATTCGCAACGAACCGAAATGTGCAACAGCGGATTGCCATGCGCACTCGGCATCACAAACTGTGCTCGGCGTTCTTGATGTCATGATGCCGCTGGCAGACCTTGATAAAAACCTCGCCTATGAAAAACATGCCGAGTATATGAACGGCTTTTTGATGCTTGCATTGATGACAGTCTTTACGGCTGTGTTCATTTGGTTTGTTGTGAACATTCCCGTGAAAAATCTGACAAAGGGAACGCAGGAAATCATCAAAGGCAACCTTGAGCACCGTATTCCGGTCCGTTCAAAAGATGAAATCGGTCGGCTTGCTGCTTCCTTCAATCAAATGACGGACGAAGTAAAGCGCGCTCACGACGAATTAACACAGTGGACGCAGACTCTTGAAGAACGTGTTGCACAAAAAACACACGAACTCCAACGCGCTCAAACGAATATGGTGCAGATGGAAAAAATGGTCTCACTCGGAAAACTCGCATCCACCGTCGCTCACGAACTCAACAATCCGCTCGAAGGTGTACTCACGTACGCAAAACTTTTGAAACGTTCCGTGAAAGCCGGAGTGCTTACTGAAGAACAAGTGCTCGAAATTCACAACGAGCTTTCAACTATTGCCGATGAAACAGCACGCTGCGGGAATATTGTCAAAAATCTTCTTCTCTTCTCACGGCAAAAAGTTGGCGAGTTCCTGGAATGTGATATTCGTGTTGCGATAGATAACTCGCTGAAGCTGATTGATCATCATCTGCATATTCATAATATCACACTTCACACTGCGCTTCCGGACGACAAGCTTTTGCTTGTGTGCGATATCCAACAAATTGAACAGGCATTGCTCGCAATTGAAATTAACGCTGTCGAAGCGATGCCGGAAGGCGGGACGTTAACGCTCAGCGCGCGACCGGACATTATGAACAACGCTGTGGAGATCATCATTAAAGACACAGGCAGCGGTATCAGCGATGAAGCGCTGCCGCACATCTTCGAACCATTTTTCACAACGAAAGAAAATGGAAAAGGAACAGGCTTAGGGCTTGCAGTCGCCTACGGCATTATCGAGCGGCACAATGGAACCATCGAAGTGCGTTCGAAACTGCATGAAGGATCGGAATTCATTATTTCAATCCCAAGCAAAAGTGAACAACTCACTGACAATCAACCGACAACAACTGTGTGAATGCCATGAATGGAAAACCAGTACGACAGAACAGCATTTTGATTGTAGATGACGAAATCGTTGTCCGCGATTCGCTTTCAAAGTGGTTCAAGCAAGACGGCTACCGTGTTGATTCAGCGGAAGACGCTGCACATGCGCTGAAGAAAATGAGTTGCGGGCCATGGGATATCATTCTGCTTGACATCAAAATGCCGGGCATGAGCGGATTAGAATTGCAGAAACACTTGCACGAAATTGATTCTGCTTCGACCATCATCATGATCACCGCTTTTGCTTCAGTGGAAAGCGCCGTTCAAGCATTGAAAGAAGGCGCCTTTGATTATGTCACCAAGCCGGTTGACCCCGATCATCTTTCGCATCTTGTTCAAAAAGCAATTCAGCACAAAAAACTCGCCGATGAAAACGCTCAGCTTCGCCAGCATATTACTGAAATAACACGAGGCGAAGATATTGTGGGCAACAGTCCACAAATGAAAAAAGTCATCGAGCTTGCAAAAACGGTGGCGCAAACCGACACCACGGCAATGATTCGCGGCGAAAGCGGATCGGGAAAGGAAATTATTGCACGGGCAATTCACGCAAACAGCGCCAGGAGATATTTTCCGATCATCGCTGTGAACTGCGGCGCCGTGCCTGAAACTTTGCTCGAAAGTGAACTCTTCGGACATGAAAAAGGCGCGTTTACCGGCGCACAATTTCGCCGCAAAGGAAAATTTGAAATGGCAGACGGCGGAACCATTTTCCTCGATGAAATCGGAACGATCAGCGTGAAAATGCAAGTACAGTTGCTTCGTGTCATTGAAACAAAACAATTCACGCGTGTCGGCGGTAATGAAGTGATCGCCAGCGATTTCCGAATTATCTGTGCAACGAATCACGATCTTGAAGCCGCCGTAAAAGCAGGAACCTTCCGTGAGGATTTGTATTACCGCCTGAATGTCTTCACGATCTTCATACCTCCGCTGCGGGAAAGAAAAGCAGATATTCCTCTGCTTGCCCGTCATTTCCTCACGCGCTATACAATCTCAATGAATAAACCGGTCAAAGACATTTCTCCCGACGCAATGGATATGCTGGTGCGATATGATTGGCCCGGCAACGTGCGTGAACTAGAAAATGTCATCGAGCGGGCAATGGTTCTTGCAGCACCGCCGTCAATTCGCCCCGACGATCTGCCGTTCCAGCTAATTCCGAAACATCACGCTCCGGCGGATGAATCAATAGATGCTGTTGAAAAAGCGCATATCGAACACGTGCTTGCAAAATACGGTTGGAACATTACACACTCGGCGCACGTGCTTGATATAGATCGGGTAACGCTGTACAACAAAATTGCCAGGTATGGATTAGTGAAGCCGTGAGCAATGCCCTCCATCCTCCTTGTGCCCATACCGCCGGTTACAATGGAGCGAATCACCTCGCTTCGTTTGCCGTTGCAATCGATTTTCGATACTGATACCGTAATTGACGCAAGCATTCATCTCGACATTATTGCTGCGCTCGACATGTACAGAAATCAATACAATTCGTCAATTTTGCTTGCGTCGCTGAAAGAGAGATTCCCGCAGCATGAGGGTAAAATTTTAGGCGTCAGTGAAGTTGATTTTTTTGTTCCGGTACTGACGTACGTGTTCGGAGAAGCACAGTTGAACGGAACAGTTGCAGTCGTTTCGGTTTATCGGCTTGACGATACATTGTATGGACTTCCCGAAAATCCCCGGCGGCTCAACGAACGGCTTGTTAAAGAAGCGGTGCATGAACTTGGCCATACATTCGGATTGTACCATTGTCTTGATTACGATTGCGTCATGCATTCATCAACCACAGTTGAAGACATCGATATCAAGAGAGATAATTTTTGTCCGGCATGCAGCCGGGCAGTGAAAAGACATTTACACGCACGGTCATGATTCTCGTTCCAAAACGGCTTTCACAAAAGATCACTCTCTCGCTTATTGCAATTGTTGTCATTGTTGAAGGCATTTCCGGCTTCATCAATGTAAAGACGCAGGAACAGCAATTGCTTGACGCGATGATTGTCGGGGCAGACCAGCTCTCGAAAGGCATCACCAGCGCAACGTGGCATGCAATGCTTACCGATAATCGCGAAGCAGCGTATGAGGTGATGCAGACAATCGCGCAAAATCAGGGAATCAGCCGGATTCGCATTTTCAATCGCGAAGGCCATGTAATGTTTTCAACAAGCGCAAACGACACTGGCAGCGTGGACAAAAGTGCCGAAGCATGCTCTATGTGCCATTCCTCCTCTGAACCGCGTGTGAAAATCGATGCGGCATCGCGCGCGCGAATTTTTCGTGCTACTGACAATAATCGCAAGTTAGCAATGGTCACACCGATTTATAACGAGCCTGCATGCAGTCAGGCGTCATGCCATGCGCACCCCGCTTCCGTAAAAGTGCTTGGCGTTCTCGATCTTGCATTGGATCTTCAACCGGTTGATCACGAGGTAGCAGCGATTCAAGGCCGCGTTCTTATTGTCACGGGAATTCAGGTCCTTTTTATCGCGCTCCTTATCGCTTTTTTCACACGGCGCTTCGTTGATCGCCCCATTCACAAACTTATCGAAGCGACCCATGCATTCAGCGCGATGCAATTGGATGAGCCGATCAATATTGAAGCGAGTGAAGAATTGAAAGAACTGGTACATTCCTTCAACGTCATGCGTGAGCGATTGATGCAGGCAATGGCGGAATTAAATCACCTCACTCAAAGTCTTGAATCAAAAGTCGAAGAACGAACAGAGCAGCTTAAAGCCGCGCATCAAAAATTATTGCAAAGCGACCGGCTTGCATCGCTTGGACAGCTCTCTGCAAGCGTCGCTCATGAAATCAACAATCCGCTTTCGGGCGTGTTGAATCTTTCAATGCTGATGCAGCGAATCGTGAAAGATAACGGCATTCCGCCGAATCGTATTGAGGAATTTCGGCGATACCTTTCTCAGGTTGTCTATGAAACAGCGCGTGTCGGACGCATTGTTTCGGACTTGCTTGCCTTTTCTCGTCGTTCGAAACCACAAAGAGGCAACGCCGACCTCAATGCGATTATTCGTACCACAATCGCACTCGTGTCACATAAACTCAAGCTTGCAAACGTGGAAATCGAAACACATTTACAGGACGATCTACCGCGTATTTACTGCGACAGTTCGCAAATGCAGCAGGTCGTCATCAACTTGTTGATGAACGGCGCGGAAGCAACGCAGAATAACGGCAAGGGCAAAGTCAGTGTCACTACGCGAGTGCAGGAAGCCAAACAGATGGTAGTGCTCGAATTCAAAGATAACGGAGACGGCATTCCGGGAGAGAATCTGACAAAGATTTTTGATCCATTCTTCACAACAAAAGGCGAGGGAAAAGGCGTCGGTCTCGGGCTTTCGGTTGTGTATGGAATTATTGATGCGCACGGCGGCGATATTGAAGTGAAAAGTAAAATTGGCGAAGGCTCCACATTCATTGTTTCGCTGCCGCTCACAAACAATGAAAACGCCGGCTCAGCCGCTGAAATGCGCGCTGCGGAGAGCAGGAGCGCGGTGTGACTTCGATAGCGGTCACGTCTGTAGGCGACGTTAACGAGGAAACGCTTGAAAAAATTCAACAACACTTACGCGGCGCACTTCATTGTGAGACGCGTCGTATTTTGAAATCGCCTCGCCCCGAGTTTGCATTTGATCATAAACGGATGCAGTACAATTCAAGTTTGATTATGCGTGACTTGCTCCATCATCCATGCGGCGAAACAACAAAACTTCTTGCTCTCACAGAAGTTGACTTGTTCATTCCGATGTTGAGTTTCGTTTTCGGGCAGGCTCAACTCAACGGAAACATAGCGATCGTATCGCAGGCGCGGCTACATCAAGAATTTTATGCACTGCCTCCGAACAGAGACCTTCTTTTCATTCGTACAATAAAAGAAGTGATGCACGAAATTGGACATGCGTATGGACTGATTCATTGTATCAATCAAGATTGTCCAATGTCACTTTCAACTACTATTCAACAGCTTGATAAAAAAGGAAGTCTGTACTGCCAAAATTGTACAGCGCTTCTGAAAGAATCTAAACAGTCTCCTTCGCTTGATGTGTAACGGAGCTTAGAGACAGGAGTTATCATGGAAACACAATGGGATATTTTAGTTGTCGACGATGAAGAAGTGATGCGTGAATCACTCGCCGCATGGCTGCGCGAAGATGGATACGCAGTTGATACCGCTTCCTCCGGGCGCGAAGCAATTGCGAAAACAAAAATAAAAGATTATGCAATCTACTTTGTCGATTTAAAAATGCCGGGCGGAATTGACGGCATCGAAACAATGATGGAAATCAAACATCTGCATGAAGACACTTCCATCATTATCATTACTGCGTATGCTACGGTCGACACGGCGATTGCCGCAATGAAAGAAGGTGCGCAGGAATATATTGTCAAGCCGTGCAACCCGGAAGAAATCTCGCTTCTTGTCAATCGCATCATTAAGGTCAAAAACCTTCAACGGGAAAATACAATTCTACGGAAAAAATTAACGCAGCAATACAGTTTTCAGGACATCATCAGCAAAAACTCGAAGATGCACGACATCTTTCAGCTTATCAACGAAATTGCCAGCCTGCGCAGCACCGTGCTTATCCACGGCGAAAGCGGAACCGGCAAAGAATTGATCGCGCGCGCAATCCATTTTTCCGGCGACCGCTCACAAAAACCGTTCGTCAGCGTATCATGTGCGGCGCTTGCTGAAACGCTGCTTGAATCAGAGCTTTTCGGACATGAAAAAGGCGCGTTCACCGGCGCTTCATCGCAGAAAAAAGGAAAATTTGAACTCGCTGATGAAGGAACGATCTTCCTCGATGAAATCGGCGACATTTCAACAAAATTACAAATGGATTTGCTGCGTGTGCTGCAAGAAAAAAGTTTTTATCGCGTCGGCGGTTCAGAAGAAGTTCACGTCGATGTCCGGGTCATTGCCGCAACGAATGTGAATTTGGAGGACGCAGTACGTGAAGGACAATTTCGGGACGATCTTTTTTACCGCCTCAATGTTATCAATATTATTCTTCCACCGTTGCGCGAACGGCGTGAGGATATTCCTTTGCTGGCAAAAAATTTCATTGAGCGGCTTTCTCACGAGCTCAGTAAAAATGTTGCAGATATTTCCGAAAATGCGTTGAAAATTCTGCTTGATTACGATTGGCCCGGCAACGTGCGGGAATTGGAAAACGCTGTTGAGCGGGCAATTGTTACATGTAAAGGCAGAATTCTTACTGAAGAAGATTTCTCTTTTCTTTGTCACAATGGAAAAAGAAAAAACGGCTGGCACGCGCCGACAAATATGACGCTTGCTGAAGCGGAGAAAGAAATCATCGCTGCAACCATTCATCGTACGAACGGAAATATTAAAGAAGCTGCAATAATTTTGGGAATCGACCGTTCAACGTTGTACGATAGAATTAAGCGCTACGGCATCGAGCGGTAAGGAATGCTTTAAAGATGCAGAAAAAAAATTACCGAGAAATGGATACAGCGAAACCCTCATCTCAAACGTTGAGTTTTATCATTCTGCGTAATTTCCCCATCTCTTCCCTGTTGAAAAATTGCATCATGTACATCAAAACAAAAAACAGAACTATCAAACCGAGCTTCATCAGCTCGACAAAAATTCTGGGGTGAACATCCAGCCAATCCGGCGCAAGAATATAGTACAGCGCCGAAACACCAGCAGTTGCAGCAGCAATTTTTGAAAGACGCCGCAATTCGTACACAATCGGATAAATCTGCTGCACAATTATGTACACAACAATTGCCATCGCGAAGTACGCGAGAAACGTTGCCCATGCCGCTCCGGTCATACCATATAACGGAATAAGAAAATAATTGCCGATAATATTCACCGCGGCGCCGACGAATGTGTTTACAGAGAGCAGCTTGGTTCGCTTTTCAATGTAAATCCCAGCCGTGAGATTTGTGGAAATGCCGAGAAACAAATACCCAAGCAGGACAATCGGCACAATATTCAATCCGCTCCAATAATTTGGATGGATAAGATATCTGCCGAACATTCTGATCTTGACAATATCGTCAACAAAAAAAGTCAGCACAAGAAAAACTGCCGCCATAAAAAGAACGAGATACGTGAGAACGCGGGAGAATATTTCTTTCGCGTTCGGTTCTTTGACGATTGAGAAGTAAAAAGGGCGCCACGCATAATCGTACATCGAAACAATCAACATCATGAAAATTCCCAAGCGGTAATTTGCCTGATAAATGCCCACAACCGCATCGTTGGTGAACGCACGTAAAATCGGCCGATCGATCACCTGGATCGCCATCGTTGCAAGTCCTGCGGGAATGTATGGCACGCCGTATTTCAACAAAGCTTTGTACAGTGCACCGCTTGGCGGAAACGAGAAATGCCTTACTACAGTCGGCACTAAAAAGAGAAATGTGCTTGCTGACGCAACAAAACCGCTGATAAAAATCCCAATGATGCCCATCTTCAAAAAAACAAGAAGATAGATATTGAGAACAACATTGACAACGATGTTCAGCAGTTTAAATACTGCAAACTGTTTTGCTTTTCGCTCCATGCGTAGTGATGCAAACGGAATAATAGCGATGGCATCGAAAGCAAGAATCCCTGCGGTATAATAAATGATGGAGATATAATTGCCGGAGACATTGATGAGATGAAGAATCGGATGCGCCGCTGCTGCAATAAAAAAAGAAAACGCTACAGAAGTCGCTGTCACGGAGATGAATGGCGTGATAAAATTTTGTTTCTTCGTCCCAACTTCCAAAGTTGAAGAATACTTGAAGTACGCCGACTCCATTCCGTAAGAATAAATTACATTCACGAATGCGATAAGCGAATACACATAGGAAACAATACCGTATTCGCCCGGCAGCAGAACATTCGTATAAAAAGGAACAAGAAGGAATGTCAGAAAACGGCCAACGATTGTGCTGATTCCATAAATTGCCGTATCAGCGCCGAGCCGTTTGATTTGGGTAAATAGTGTCAATGAAGTAGTTCGAGGGAGATATCGAGGGCTTTAGATGAGTGCGTTAGCGCGCCGACGGAAATAAAATCAACACCGGTGTCCGCAACCGCGCGTACGGTTTCAAGCGTGATTCCACCGGACGCTTCAACTTCCGCTGTGCGATCAATACGGCGAACCGCTAACGCCATATCTTTCTGCGAAAAGTTATCGAGCATAATTCTATCAACTCCAACACAGAGCAACACTTCTTCCACTTGAGCAAGCGAAGCTGTTTCGACTTCGATTTTTGCTTCGATGGAATGGTCATGGAGATATTTTGTGCAGCGCGCTACAGCGTTGGTGACGCTTCCCGCCGCTTGAATATGATTGTCTTTGATCAATATCATTTGATCCAAGCCAAAGCGATGATTCACTCCACCGCCATCAACAACTGCTTTGCGGTCGAGCATCCGCAACCCCGGTGCGGTCTTCCGTGTATCGGTGATCTTCGCATTCGTTCCGGCAACTGCGTGAACAAATTTATGAGTCAACGTCGCAATGCCGGACATGCGTTGGAGAAAATTCAACGCAACACGTTCTCCCGCCAAAATGCTGCGCACCGGTCCATCAACTTTTCCTATCGGCTGTCCAGCAGTGGCCATGCCGCCGTCAGAAAGATTGAATTCAGCAGTGACTTGTCCGTCAATATATTGAAAGATGATTTTGAATAATTCCAAACCAGAGATAATGCCATTTTCTTTTGGCAAAACGACAGCGTGCCCGAGTTGTTGTTCAGGAATGAGTGCCTCGCTGGTGATATCGCCAAATCCGATATCTTCCTGCAACGCTTGTTCAATGAGTCTTCCGACTCTGCTGTCATTAAGAATATCTACCGTCATTCTTTTATTTCATCAACAAGCATGATGGGAATATCGTCTTTCACTTCGTACACTTTGCCGCATTTCTTGCATGTCAGCGTGTTCTTTTCCGGCTTGTAGTCAAGATCACCTTTGCATTTAGGACAGCAAAGTATATCAAGCAATTCCTTCTTTACCATCGGTTGTACCTTTCTACTGTTTTGCTTTCTTGAACGCTTCTCCGATCACTTCAACAAATTTTGCAGGCGCTCGTGTTGGCTTTCCGGTTTTTGCATTAACAAAACTGTGCACGGTATAGCCTTCCGCCATCGGCTCTGATTCATCATTATGAAAAACGCGATATTCAATCCGCACACGTGCTACCGGCATGTCGTGCAGAGATGTCTCGACACGAAGCAGGTCATCATACCGCGCCGATTTTTTATAACGTGCGGAAGCTTCAATGACCGGCAGATATAAACCCATTGCTTCAATTTCGCTGTACGGCAATCCCACGTGACGAAGCAGGTCAGAACGGCCCTGTTCAAAATACTCAAAGAACTTCCCATAATACACAAACCGCATTTGATCTGTGTCGGCATAACGAACGCGTATTTCTGTGACGAATGAAATCATGTAGCGCTTTTCGAAAAATCTCTACTCATGAAATTCGCCCATGTTTGCAAATTTCTCGATGCGTTTTTCCACCAGCTTTTCCGGCTTCATCTTTTGAAGAAATGTCAATTCTTCGATGAGTGTATCTTTAAGGATTGTCGCAGCTTGCTGCGGATTACGATGTGCACCGCCCGGCGGCTCAGGAATAACACGGTCAATAATTTTTTGTTCCAGCAAATCTGTGGCCGTCAACCGCATCGCTTCTGCCGCTTGCTCTTTAAAATCCCAGCTTCTCCAAAGAATGCTCGAACACGATTCCGGCGAGATCACGGAATACCATGTATTTTCCAGCATCAGCACGCGGTCGCCAACACCGATACCGAGAGCGCCGCCGGAAGCACCTTCTCCGATAATCGCAACGATGATCGGCACAGGAAGGTGCGACATTTCGAAAAGATTACGTGCAATTGCTTCTCCCTGTCCGCGTTCTTCTGCCTCGATTCCCGGATATGCACCGGACGTGTCAATCATGGTAATGATCGGACGATTGAGTTTTGCGGCAAGTTTCATCAAGCGAAGCGCTTTGCGGTAACCCTCCGGCTGCGGCATGCCAAAATTTCTGAAAAGATTTGTTTTTGTGTCGCGCCCTTTTTGATGTCCGATGATCATGACAGGCCTGCCGTCAAGACGCGCAAAACCGGCAACAATAGCTTTATCATCGCCAAAAACCCGGTCTCCATGAAGCTCTACAAAATCGGTTGTCATCATGGCGATATAATCAAGTGTGTAAGGGCGTTCCGGATGGCGGGCAAGCTGCACTTTTTGCCACCGGGTGAGGTTCGAAAAAACATTTTCTCGTAATTGGCTCACTTTTTTCTCCAGTGTGGCTATTTCGTCGGTGATGTCGAGGTTGTCGCTGAGTTTTCTCATCTCCTCGATTTTTTGCTCCAGTTCTATAATAGGTTTTTCAAAATCCAAAACAACTTTTGCCATTCGTTCTCCGGAAATTATCACTCAGGCTGGACGATGCAAGCGGCGCATCACAGCTTTCAGCAAAATTTCAAAATCCAAAATAAAAGATTGGTTCTTCGCATAGTACAATAAATATTGCTCTCGCTCTTCCTTGCTCAACTGTTTATCAAAATGAATTTGAACGATTCCTGTAATTCCCGGTTTGCCGAGAAACACGCCGTTCTTCTGAGCCTGCGCGTGACCGGCGCTCGTGGTTTCTATCGGCTGACCAACAAGGCTGAAACGACCGCGAACAACGTGAGGCAGCAAACGAATAGCCGATGAAAACGAGGAAGGCGTTGTGCGGGCAAAAGCACGTTTTAAATATACAAAAGGTGCGCAGCAAATCAAAAGAAAAAGTGCAATCGCGACATCCGCAGCTCGTTTCGCCGCGCGGTTGGAGAATTTGCTGATATTATATTCAATGTCGATGAATGGAATTTCATCCAATTGATCTACGTTCGCTTTTCCTATAATCACTTCCAGCGATTTTGGCACAAGGCGGAAATTGACCATTCTGTTTCGGCTTTTTCCAATCACAGAAAGAATCGTAGAATATGGAATAGCATCAGTGGAAAAAATCACTTCACTGATTTTATAATCCTGAATGATCTTTCCAATATTTTCAACGCTGCCGACAATTTCAACTCCGGAGATTTTTTGCCCAAGACGCCGTCTGTCATTATCAATGAAACCAACAACGGTGTACCCATCGCCCGGCCGGGTATTAATTTTCTTCAGCAGTTCTTGCCCAGATTGATCCGCGCCTACAATAAGCGTACGTTTTCCAAAAAGTGTTTTTCGTGAAAGCCTGCCGCCAACACCAAGAAGCCGAAAAAGCATTCTCCAACCCGGGATTACAATCACGCTCACCATACCGGAAAGAATAATCACCATTCTACTGAATGCAAATTCCAAGAAAAATGCCGTAATAGCCGAAATAATGACGAACGCTGTGAACACTGCTGCGAATGAACGCGACACGGAAAAGCGCCTGTACGAATAGACGCCGGAAAAATATAGAGACGCGACAACAACAAGAGCGGGAATAATGAAGACCCACGGATAGGCGTAACCCGGAAACGAATGGAAGCGTCCCGTGCGATAAACCGCAGAAGCGAGAATCGCTGCATCGACAAGGGCAAAATCCAGAAAGGCAACGACCATTGGTTTGCTGAATCGTGCAAGAAACGCAAGGAAGGCGCGCACAAGAATACCAAGTTCAATAATCAATTCAAACAACAATGATCCGCGGTGGTGCTTGCGAACAAATAATCGCATCGCCTGATAAAATAATCGAAGCTCATCAATATCGCTGCGCCGTGTGCTTTCACCTTTATAATGAATGATTTGTGTGGCCGAAACGTAAAAGACTTTCCATCCCGATTGTTGGACGCGGTAGCACCAGTCGAGGTCTTCGCCGTACATAAAAAATGTTTCATCCAATCCGCCGATGCGTGCATAGACTTCGCCGCGCACCATCATAAACGAACCACTGATGGCGTCTACCTCATAATTTTCATCCGGATTTAAATAGGTGAGGTTATATTTCGCAAACAACCTTGATGAAGGAAAAAGTGAGGCGAATCCGAGCACCTTTGTCAGCGCTACCCACGGTGTTGGGAAACTGCGCCGGCACGCAAGCTGCAGCGTTCCATCCGGGTTCAGAATCTTGCATCCCGCCATACCAACGTCTGGATTCTCCTCAAAAAATTTAATCAGCGTGCGAAATGTACCTTCCTGAACAATGGTGTCCGGATTAATCAGCAAAAAATATTTCCCTTGAGCACGTGCAAGCGCTTGATTGTTAGCTTTTGCAAAGCCGACATTAGAAGAATTTTCGATGAGCGTGACATGTGGAAATGATTGACGAACCATTTCACTGCTGCCATCATCTGAGGCATTATCAACAACAAACACCTCGCTCTTCATCCCTTCCAGCGCTTTAAAAATAGACACCAGCGCATTGCGAAGGAAATCCCTAACGTTGTAGTTGACAATGATAACTGAAATATCCATGTGGAATTTCAGAGAAGGCCGACCATGCTGCGGAATTTCAACTTCCACACCATGAATGCCGCTTCATAGACAATGTTCTTCGACATTTTCGATTCACCCCGGTCTCGATCGACAAAAATAATCGGAATTTCGCACAGCCGAAACCCCTTCTTCCACGCTTTGAAGCTCATTTCAATTTGGAAAGCGTAGCCGTTCGATTTGATTTTCGAGAGATCGATGCTTTCCAACACTTTTCTGCGATAGCATTTAAAACCGCCGGTGGCATCTTTCAACGGAAGCCCTGTAACAAGCCGCGTATAAAGATTTGCAAAATAACTCAGCAGCAACCTGCGGAATGGCCAATACACAACACTGACACCGCGAGAATAGCGCGAGCCGACCACCAAATCACAGTCCTGAATTTTCGCAAGAAAATTCGGAATCTCTTTCGGGTTATGAGAAAAATCTGCATCCATCTCAAAAACATAATCGAAGCTGTTAGCGATCGCATACTTGAAACCTGCAACGTACGCTGTTCCCAATCCCATTTTCCCGGAACGTTCAATCAGATGGACGCGCGGGTTATTTTTCTGAATTTCTTTGACAATGCCCGCGGTTCCATCCGGAGAACTGTCATCAACAATCAGTATTTCGATATCAGAAACCGTTCGTAAAACTTTGGTAATAAGATTTTTGATATTCGGAGATTCGTTGTATGTCGGTGTAATAACGAGAGCTTTAGGCATACGCTATAGTTGTTCGCAGAAGCGCGTAACGGCGCCGGCAATAAATGTGATTTGTTCTTCGCTTAATTCCGGATGCATTGGGAGAGAAATAATCTCCTTTGTTATGTGTTCGGAAACAGGGAACGATTTGTTTCTATCAACAAATCCGGGAATTTTCTGAAACGCTTCCTGCCAATGTAAGGGAATTGGATAATGGATTGCACTTGGAATTCCTTTTGTCCGAAGATGTTCCTGCAAAGCATCTCTCTTTGAAACTCGAATTGAATATTGATGATAAATATGTGAACGCTCCGGCGCAACGAAAGGTTTTATGACATTCTCAGCCGCGAGCAATTTGTTGTACATCGCCGCATTGCGCTGCCGCGCTGTATTCCAATGATCGAGATATTTTAATTTCACATTGAGAATCGCCGCTTGCATCGTATCCAGCCGGCTATTGACACCGAGCAGTTCATGTTTGTAGCGAACACGCGAGCCGTGCTGCGCAATCATGCGTGCTTTTGATTCGAGCGTATCGTTATTTGTCATGATCATACCGGCATCGCCATACGCGCCTAAATTTTTACTCGGGAAAAAACTCGTGCAGGAAAAATCGCCAAAGCTTCCGGCTTTCTTTCCATGATACAATGAACCTAATGCTTGCGCATTATCTTCAACAACAAATAAACGATGGCGGCGCGCAATTTCAAGAATTTCATCGAGATCTGCGGGCTGACCGTACAAATGAACCGGCATAATTGCTTTTGTCCTGGAAGTTATCGCCGGCTCAATCAAATCCACTCTAATATTATACGTTTTTTCGTCTATGTCAACAAAAACAGGAATGATACCGAGCAATGCTACCGCCTCTGCAGTAGCAAAAAACGTAAACGGCGTTGTGATGATTTCATCGCCGGGTTTTATTCCGAGCGCCATCACTGCAATTTGCAGCGCATCGGTACCCGACGCGCAACCGATGGCATGCTTAACTCCAACATAGTGAGACGCAGCAGATTCAAATTCCCCGACTTCCTTTCCCAAAATGAATTGCCCTGATTCCAGAACTTTCGCAACCGCCGAATCGATTTCCGGTTTCAATTTCTTGTACTGTGTTACCAAATCTACCATCTGAATTGTCATGCGAAAAATTTCCTTACCAAGAAGATCAATGACCTTTCCCTGCTAACATCACATAAAATGTATAGAGAAGAATTTTTATATCCATGCGAAGCGACATATTTTCAATATAAAATAAATCGTACCGTACTTTCGAACGCACGTCGTCGATAGAGCGGTCATATCCTTGCTTCACTTGCGCCCAGCCGGTAATTCCGGGACGAACTTTCAACCGACGGTGATAGAGAGGAATTTCTTTCGACAACATCTCGACAAAATACGGGCGTTCGGGCCGCGGTCCCACTAAACTCATTTCGCCGCGAAGCACGTTAATGAATTGCGGAATTTCGTCGAGACGCGTATTCCGAAGAAATCTGCCAACACGAGTGACACGTGAATCATTAACCGGAGCCCACACAGGCCCGGTGCTCTTCTCTGCATCGTCTCGCATCGAACGGAATTTATGCATCTTGAAAATCTCTTCATCTTTTCCAACACGTTCCTGACTGTACACAATCGGTCCCTTTGAATCAAATTTAATTGTAATAGCAATAATAAGCCATAGCGGTGTAGAAAGAAGAAGAACTACAAATGAAGCGGCAATATCCATCAGCCGCTTTGCACTTTCTTCCCACGGCTGCATGATCTGCGGCATAATTTCAATAAGCGGAAACCCGTAAATCTGATTTGTGCGCGCCTGCCCGCTGATGATGTCGTACATATCCGGCATGATCTTCATACTCACATCATGACCATTACAGCAACTGATCACTTCAAGCAGCTTGTTGTGGTCAGCCGATTCGAGGGCAATAAGAACTTCCTTGATGTCACGAGCAGAAATAATTGCAGGAAGATTTTCTACAGTTCCTAATATTTCAGCACCCCTGTGTGTTGTTCCTGCTTTTTTCTTATCAACTTTAACAAAGCCCACTATGTTATATCCGAGTGCCGGATGTTGCTGAACGAGATCAAAAAGATCGAGCCCCTTTTTATTCCATCCAACGATGACTGTATTGCGTCGTCCCATACCTGATTCGAGAAGGCGCCTGCGAGCGGTGCGGTACAATACGCGCCCTGAACCAACGGCAAGAAGCATGATGCCCCAATAGATAAGGATGATAAGGCGCCAGCGCAAATCTGTTTGTACGTTTGTGTCATTGAGAAAAATAACAAAAAAAAGGACAAGACAGCCGACGCTGACAGCTTTGAGAATAGTAAGGAACTCATCGGTCCGTGAAGCGGCATGCCAAGAGCGGTACAAGCCGTAAAAGAAAAAAATTACCAGCCAGTACACATACACAAAAAGCATGGGAAACCAGAAATCCGGCTTTGCCGACATCGGCGCGATTGCCGTAGATATCCTCAAAAAAAAGTAGAGCGACCACGCGATGTTAATTGTAAGGAAATCTATTGCAAGGTTCTTTATGTCGAATTTACTGGTCATGAATTACCTAATCAGTTTTCTGTTAAGAAGTCATGCTACACAAAAGCACAAAAGAGCACACGCCATTCCCATCCCAAAAGCATCCCTTCGGAACAAGTTTTAGGCTCGAATCCATACGATGAACACCCGATCAAAGCATTCAGGCATGATGACCTTATTGCTTCAGGAGCTTTTTTTGCAAAGTGCATAACATGACTTATAATTTCTTTTCTTTTAGTAGTTGGCAATACACCTTGTGAATCTCATCGACCATAGCTGAAACAGTCCAACTTTCTTTCACAAACTCAGCACCATTTGCACCGAGTTCTTGAGCTAATTGAGGATTATTGATAAGGTTAACTATCGCTTTGACAAGCTGTTTAGGGCTTTCAGGGTCAACGAGATAGCCAGTTTTGCCTTCAATAACAACCTCATGTACACCATTGATATCAAAAGAAACGACAGGTTTACCTGCCGCCAAAGCTTGCGGGAGAACACGTGCTAGTCCCTCAAGCAGTGATGTATGTACAACCACATCCATAATCGAAATATAATAAGGCATCTTTTCCTGCTCTACAAGTCCAGCAAAGATTATATAATTACTAATTCCCAATTCTTTCGCACGTTGCCTCATTTCTTGCTCCAACTCTCCACTTCCAACAAAAAGAAACATCACTTTTGGGACTTGTTTCACAATTTCTGGTATTGCTTCAATAATATAATTATACCCTTTAAGCAACGAAAACCGGGCAACTTTACCAACGACAATATTGTCCTTCAAAAGACCGAGTTTTTCTTTTAACTCTTGCCTCATATCATCTTGCTTCATAAATCGCTCTACAAAGAAACCACTTCTTATCATAACGAATTTGTTTCTTCTGCTAATGCCTGCTGTAAGCATTTCATCAATGATTGTGTTGGTCACAGTCACAACCTTATCAGAAATTGCTGTACCTACTTTTTCTGCGAAAATAAACAAAAAATGAATAAGCTTGTTTTGATATTTGTGAAAAGGTAAGCCATGAATAGTGTGAATAATAATAGGAGTGCGAGCACATCGCGCAGCGAGTCTTCCCAACAATCCTGCTTTTGAGCTATGTGTATGAACAATATGGAATTTACCTTTACGAATTATTTTGAAAATTTCAAAAAAGGCAATAACATCGTAGAAAGGATGTATGCTTCGACGCAATTCATTGATTACGGTAACATTTACTTCACTCTGCCATGCAGCTTTAAAAAGACTACCTTCTGATGGTATATTAGGCCCTGTCAGAATGCTCACATCATATCCCAAGCTTTTCAAACCTTCTACTGTGAATAATGTATTTTCTGTA
The DNA here is from genome assembly GCA_021796275.1 of Bacteroidota bacterium. Classification (GTDB taxonomy): domain Bacteria; phylum Bacteroidota; class Ignavibacteria; order UBA10030; family UBA8401; genus JAJYOI01. The sequence continues at coordinate 23,997 of JAJYOI010000011.1, read as the reverse complement.
GCACCGCCGATACTGAATACAGTAATTATGTGCAGAACTTTGATTCTTTTAGGAAATGCACTACGGCTGTTTATCGCATCAGAATTCGGTATCATTGCACCCCTTCTTTTTCCTGATACCACTGAACTGTTCGCCTAAGTCCCTCCTCCCAACCAATCATGGGAATATAACCTAACACTTTCTTTGCAAATGAAATATTTGCTAATGAGTGTTTTACATCTCCCGCCCTTGAAGGTTCAAATTCTGGGACAATGCTTGTTCCTAGAATAGAATTCAAAACCGTTACAAGGTCAAGTAAAGAGTGAGCCTCTTGACAGGCAATATTTATTACTTGCCCCCCTAAGTCATTTTTCTTAACTGTAAGCAAGTTTGCATTTACAACGTTCTCAACAAAGCTAAAATCTCTGGATTGAGACCCATCTCCATAAATTATAGGCGAATTACCGTTTATCATCGCTTTGATGAACCGCGGTATTACCGCAGAGTATTGGGAGTTTGGGTTTTGCTTCGGCCCAAACACATTGAAGTAGCGTAATGCTACTGTTTGGAGTCCATAGAGATCAAAAAATACTTTCGCATAGTACTCACAAGTCAACTTCGAAACAGCATAAGGAGAAAGTGGCATCGGCATCATATTTTCAACCTTTGGCATCACTGAGGAATTTCCATATACAGATGAAGAAGAAGCTACAACAACACGTTCAACTTTCTCATCTTTGCTCGCAACAAGCACGTTCAGTGTGCCAACGACATTTACATCATTAGTATTGAGTGGTTGTTCTATTGACCGCGGCACTGAAGGCAATGCCCCTTGATGTAGAACATAGTTAACACCTTTGACCGCTAAGCGAACGGTCTCTAAGTCAGTCAAACTGCCTTCCACAACTTCCACTTGTTTCTTAAAAGAAATTAAGTTTTCACGTAATCCGGTAGAAAAATTATCAATAACACGTACCTTCTCTCCTTGTCTTACGAGTTCACCAACAATATTGGAACCAATAAAGCCTGCTCCTCCAGTTACTAAGTATCTTGCCATACAATTTTTCTCCGTAAATAAAATTCACCTATCCTAAATTTCTAGAAAGAAAATTTTCCCTCTTCTCTGGGTAAACTTATGATGAAATAGCTCCTTATTGTTCAAGCACTAATGTCTCATAGAAATTTTCTAACTTCTTTACAAGTATATCCAAATTGAATTTTCTTTCTACTTTTTTCCGAGCAGCTACTTTCATTAAATTGGCGCGTTTTGCATTTTTCAGTAAGTAAGCGATTGCGCTGGCAATTTCATTCGCTTGCCCAGGGGGCACTAGAATCCCTTCTTTCCCATTCGCAACTACCTCCGGAATACCGCCAACATTGGTCGCTATAATCGTTTTTTTCATAGCCATAGCCTCAATCAAAGAAACAGAAAGGCCTTCTGAAAGAGAGGGAAGGACAAATATATCGAACATTTGAAAATATGGTATAACATTCTTTTGCTCGCCTGTAAAAAAAACATTTTCAGTAACCTCATGTTCAGTAGCCATGGATTCTAACCTCTGGCGCTCTTTTCCATCTCCTACAATAATGAGCTTGATATGTGGATATTGCGATTTCAGTATTGTTATAGCTTCGATCAAAAATCGAATTCCCTTTCTTTGATCCAGCCGACTAATGCACCCGATAATCGGATAAGCACTGTCGGCATAATGAGATTGTTCCAGAATTAACTTTGGGTCAAAAATTGATAAATCAACGCCATCATATAAAACAGTGATCTTCTCGCTCTTAATTTTACCTTTCATGATAAGCTGTTTTTTTACAGCTTCAGAGATGGCAAAAATTTTATCAGTAAACATCGTCGTAATCTTGTAGATAGAAAAAAGTAAAAAATATTTTTTCTGCCAATTTGAGATGTTGTGTTCTGTTGTCACTATAACAGGAACCTTGGAATACCAAGCAATTATCCTACCAACAATAGTAGCTAAAATCAGATGTGTATGCACTATTTCTGGAGAAAGTTCACTAAGTAAACAACCAAGAGCAATTGCTTTTCCAATTGTCCAGTGAGAGTAATCTCCCAAGAAGAAAACTCGCACACCGGTAGATTCAAACTCCGCGCGTAGTGCACCCTTTCCTTTAAAATAGCAAACGGAAATATTAAATTTTTCTTTATCTAATTTCCTCACCGTAGAAAGTAAAAGCTGTTCAGCCCCACCTAGGTCAATGCCCGTGATGCAATGAAGCACTTTAATTGACATTATTTCTTTGCCCAAAAAGTTTCCGCATTATTTTTAATAGCATGTTCACGAATTCGATAATATAACGAAGTACACTTAAACAAAAATTTTATCTTTGAGGTTGTGAGATAAACACCGATACGCCGAAGAGTATACTGCGAAACAGGAACACCTACCCTGGGAGGAGTTACGACACCAACCTTATAACCAGCTTCTCTAACATAAGAAATCACCTCTTCATTTGTATCACCATAAGGATAACAAAAGGATTCGATGGGTAACTGCAAAATTTCTTCTAACAGAAGTCTAGATTGATATACCTCCTCTTGTGCTTTAGCTTGAGGAACACTTGTCAGGTGCGGATGAGTAACTGTATGCGAACCAAATTCAATTTTTTCGTCATGCATTTCCCTAATTTCTTGAATAGAAAGAGCTTTATGAATCTTTGAAAATTGAGTCGTCCTTTGTTTATGATTAAATAAAAAATCATACGTCAAAAATATTGTTGCTTTCACATCGAATTCCTTCAGCACGGGAAAAGCATAAAAATAATTATCTTCATAACCGTCATCAAAAGTCACTACAAAAACATTATAGGGAACTTTCCCGACAGCAACATATTTTTCATAGAATTCAGAGAGTGTTAAAGAAATCCACCCTTTTCGAATAAAATGCTGGAGCTGCCACCTGAAATTTTCAATCGTGACGGAGAGAGCACCTTGATTGATTGCCTCTTTAAGAGGCAAAACACGATGGTATGCAAGTATTATATAATTCATATAAATCTTCTTGATTAATTTGCTTTTTACAATCTTTAAATGTACTCAACAAGATTTTCTCTTTTCAACAAGCACCTCTTGAAAAAAAGGAAATCCTAAATAGCGTAAGGGAAAGAGTGGTTTATAACTCTCACCAATATCACTATCCCAATTACACCAAACCGGTATTAGTTTACGTTCACGAAGAATTTGCATAAAGCTATTAGTATTAATCCATCCGTAGGTTTTTTCACATTGATTTGTTCTTCTCACCATGAAGTGAAAAAAATTATATCCGATCATCAAAGCGAACTCCTTCAGACGATTTAAATCTAATGAATATAAGCCAGATAAAAAGTAATATGGCAAAACACCTACTTCATTGAACGAAATAAGCATCCGGCCATTATTTTTGAGAAGCGTACAGAGTGAATCAAGAATTTTAAGGCGTTCGAGCGAAAATGGCAGAACATTGAATGCTAACACACAAGACACCGACAATTTTTCCAATTGAGGGAACATCCTTATAGAGTTACCGTGCAAGAAAGTAACATTATGTATATTCAACCTTTGTGCAATTTCTTGCGCAATAACTATACGCTCCACATTTTTATCTATCCCAATAACCTCGTCAAATATCCGCGCCGCAGCGATTGACCAATTTCCACAGCCACATCCATAATCTACACAAACTTTTGGGGCAACATTAAGTGCGGCAATGCGTTCCCTATAGTAATCCAGACCAACAGCCCATTGAGAAATTGAAAACTCATCCTGTGGTAACCGCTGTCGGAGCACTTCTAAGGCAATGTGCGTTTCTTCAGATTGAGAAAACTCATGGTGTGCAAGAAGTTTTCGTAATAATGGATGTACATTGAATTCCACCAATTTATTATGCATACACAATCTCACATTCCCAGAGATTTTTCTAATGCGCGAGGAGAAAAATCAAACACTTTCAAAAGTTGATAACCAACAATAATAAAAATTAAATAGCTAATCCCATTCATTGCGAAAGCACTAAACGAATGAACGGGAATGAAACTTGTGATCCCTAAACACGTTAAAGTAACGAGCAACACTTTTAAGGTAAAGACAGCATTATATTGCTTTCCAATAAAGTGGGAGGCAATCATGAATTCTACGCCATTGCTAACAAGGGCGCAAAAACCTGTCGAAAAAATAGCACCTATTGCGCCATATTTTGGGATGATAAACCAATTCAAAACAACATTTATGCATCCAATAACCGTCCGACTGAAGATTGCCACATTTTGCTTACCTATGGCAAGTAAAAAACCAAGGTTCTCCCGGTTTCCAAAAAAAATAGACAAAAGCAAAAATGAAAGATATACCCTGAACAAAGGAACCGCTGAAAGATACTTCGTAGAAAAGAAAATAGTAATTATGCGCTCTGGATAAAGAAGGCAGAAAAACCCTGCCGGAAATATAAAAAATTGTTGATACTGAATGAGGCGCGCACGCATCCCTGCAAGCCTGGACTGATTCTTTAAGGCTAGTTCAGAAATAACTGATAGCCAAACCCCAACAAGTCCTACAGTAAATGTATAGTCGACAAGTGTAGTGAGAGAGAATGCGACATCATAAAAACCAGTTTGAGCAGTAGTACCTAAAAAGAAACCTAATAGGAGAATGTCTGAATACCGACCAAGTGCTAAAGCTAAAAAAGCGTTGAACCACGTAACAAGAGTAAAATTATAGATAGGTCTCATTACAACACTTGATTGCTTCCCCGCTACACTTTTTCGAACACCAAAAACATAGACTGCTAACGATAGAAAGCTGACTACAGAAAAAAGAAAAAAAATCGAGGTAAGCTTGTATTGCATTGACAACAAAAAGAGGGATATACCTATATTCAGAATTTTTCCGGCAACATTGATAACTAAAACGTAATAAGTTCGCAATTGTGCAGTATAAATATTAGAAAAAAAATTAACAAGGCCCTGCGAAAAAATATAAAACACCAACACTGAAACATATTGGGCAACTTGCTCATTATGAAACAGAACACTCAATGGACTTCTCAAGAGAAAAATGGCAAAGCACAGCAACATCATTACCATAACCCGTAGCACCAACAAACGGCTGGTAACGAACCTTATTTCATCAAACTTTTGCTCTGAGTAAAGTTGCGAAATAAACTTATTCAGAGTCTCATCAAGACCTACCCCACCAATTATAAGAATAAAAGAGGCAATCCCCATCATCGTTACATACACGCCATAGTCCGTGGCTCCTAGCCGACGAGCAAATAGAACCGACAAGAAATATGCGAGACCATAATCCAACAATCTGGCAAAATGATTCCATATCAAACCTTTGAGCGATTTCACACGAAAACTCATAACATCAACCTATTTGGAATCAACAACAAATAAAAGCCCATCGCCGGGTCGCAAAAGAGCATTAAACATAATCTCCCCATCTTTATTTAATTGAGTCGTCATTTGCATATTCGTTCGTACGTTTTTGATTACAATTTGTTTGCCGCTAACGCTACATTTTTGAGAATCTAAAACCACATGGAAAATTTGACTATTGTGCCTGTCTTTATTTACAAGCATGAAGTAATATTGCCTCGTCTCATCATACCGAAAAATTCCCACCAAACCCGCTTCGTTACCCAACGAAAGAACTATTTTATCTTTCAACTCTTCTTTTGTCAGCAAGGATTCGTTTGACCATTTAAGCAACTTAATGCCATACGACTCTTTGCCTGCCGTGTACAAGGGTTCTAATGGTAACGCTGGTACCACCCCGTCTTGCTTCGGAAAATCATTCGTGCTGTGATAAACGCCAACCGAATGAAGATGCAAGAGCAAAGCTCCAATTGCTTTTACCTCTTTGTTTAATTCCGCTACGGGTTGAAATAAATCCGTAACTTTTCCATTGTATCCTAAAATCGCTTCACCTTCATGCCAACCATTTTGATTATGTTCAATCGGTGCATTCCAAAAACGATAATACAGAATACCTGTAGCCCCATAAGCTAAGGAAGAATACACTTGGAAACGGAGATCAGACACGGTAGAATGCCTATAATATCTATGAGAATAGCTGCTCCAACTTTGATGCACTGAAACCCAAGTCCAAAACGGCATATTGTACTCAATTGATTTACGTCGAAAAATCTCGAGATTCAAAAAGAAATCTCTTCCCCAGTCCGCACCAATACCATCTCCGAATTTCTTGGCACGCTGATCGTCCCAGACTGAATAATTATCGAAACTTAGCACTTCAGGATGTCCCTGATCAATCCATTGGTCAAGATAGTTAACATAATCCCTCACGGCATTAACTCCGAAAAGGTTTACAAACAGCGTCTGCCCAGCTTTGTGCGTGCGCGCATGGTTTTTCTTGAAGATCTCTCTCAAACTTGCAAGGCGATCAAAGTCTCGTAGACGCGGTTCATCATAATAAATTCCGTACACCTCGGACCTGTCATAATATTTCTTAATTATCGCAGGGAACTGAAAATTGTTTGCCTCTTTAATTCGTGCATCATAGACAATAACGTTCAAAGCAGCATGATCAGTGCTAGGGTTAAGTTTAGAAAGGGTGGAAAAGAAGTTTTCGTAATATTGATCGGTCGTCTCGAAAGGACTAATTGGGGTTAGATTAGCAATGACAAGATTAAAGTTTGCATCTTTAACTTTACTGAGAAAATAATAAAGAGTATCTTGCGAAGGAATTGACGCAGAACCGTTGGCTGTGTAAACAGTTTTGATGATGTCATCAGCAATGATGGGAAAATATCTCGCGGTCGTTTCAGGAGATGCTACCGTCCCTTGGGATTTTTCTTTTCCTGTAGAGGAAATGCCACTATGAAAACCCATGAGAAGAATAAGAAGGAAGAAGGCTGGAAGTTTACTGATGACGAACATTTTTGAATTGTATTCCGGCATGTTTACAACAATTTATTTTCCTGTAAATTTCGTGCAGTAAACGTTCGCTGCGGAAAATTGGGGAGTTATTTTCTCCTCTGTAAGTTGATAGCCAAGTCGGCTGCTACGTAAAGTAAACATGAGATATCCATATGACTGAAGCCTGAGGAAAAGATCAACGCTTGTTTTTGAAAGATGGCCAAGATCTTTCGGAGAAAACTCAACCAACAGGTTTGGTGAAAGTTCAAAAAATGTTTTTGGGCCACCTTCCAACACCAAAAGCTCTGCACCCTGGACATCCATCTTAATTAGATTGAGCTTAGCTATCTTTTTCGCAATAACAAACTCATCAATAGTCATACATGGAACAGAAATAAAAGTAGAAGTAGCCCTCTCACTCAGATTCACAATTGAACCGATGCCTTGATTATCATCCTCACAATCAGCTATCCCCATAGCCACACTACCAGACTGGTTTGACAATGCTATCTGAAACGGCAGTACCACTCCTTGCATATTGTTATGACTGATATGATTAAATAAACGTTCATAATTCATAGGCGAGGGTTCAAAAGCATAAATACGTCCACTGGTTCCAACTTTTTTACCCATATGTAATGCAACTTCACCCAAATTTGCTCCTACATCAAAACAGACCATGCCGCTTTCAAGATGATCTTCGATAAATGAATGCATCACCCAGTCATATGTTCCCCAAAAAATGATGTTGCGATCAATGTGGTAATAGGGCGTCAGCAACAACTCTGTCCCCCAAAGATTACGGTAAAGCTTAAACTCAGGGATGCGAAATACAAGACGACTCAAAACATCATACAAACGACGTGGTTTTATCCCATGAAAAGGCTTTCCGATAAAAACAAATATCTTTAAAACAAATGAAAGAAAAAAAATAAGAATTCTTTTCATACCTGTCGCTATTGTGATAGAATCGTTTAAACAATTTTGACTCAAACACTTGAATGTGCACTCCAAATTGACGCAACTCCAAAACCAGCTAATACCCAGAAATGAAACTGTGAAAAAAATGTATGGTAAAAAAATCCATGAAAAAGAAAAGCGAAAAACATTAATGTATACCCAAGGAGTATCGCTTTCATACTATTATCATTTGTATATATTCGAGCAACCTTCAACTTTCTGAAGATTACAATGAAAAACCATACAAAACCAGACAGTCCAATTATGCCTTGCTCAGCCCAAACTTCAATCAGCCAATTATGAATTGAGGTTTGATAGCCCAACATTTCATAATTCACCAACGAAATAGCCATGGAGTTGTTGAGGTAAAACTGCGTGAAGATGTTAGAAAAATTTGTATACCCTACTCCAAACAGCCAATGTTGCCGAATCATATCAATGCCAGCAAGAATAAGCTGAATACGATTAATATTCGACGGCTCAAATACAACACTTCCTTCAAAGGGGCGGGCGAAAAGAAGAAAAAGAAAAGCAACTATTCCAACTAAAGCTGAGGACAAGATGATAAACATCGCCATCCTTTTCTTAGAAAGTATTGAAAACAAGATAGAGCCAAAAAAGAAAGTCCCCAGACCACTGCGAGAGAGCGTAAAAAAGAGACAGATAATAGATGCCAACAATAACACCCACAACAATCGCCGGAATAATACATCACGTACATCGAACAATAGTAATGATAAAACAATAAAAATCCCCATAACAAGAAAACGAGCAAAAATATTCGGGTCGTGAAAAACTGAACTTATACGTATGGTAAATAGCTGTGGAAAAATGAAATGCAATGCCACCTCTACGAGACCTATAGCATCAACGACCAAAAGAGAATATAGGAATATCCGAACGGAAAAAATGATTGAATCTTTAGAGTGAAACCATTGTGGTATTACATACAAAAGTGAAATAAGAAGTGGCAGAGTAATTAAAGAAAGTATTGCTCTGCTTGACTCCACTCGCGCTGATGCCATAGCAATCACTACTGAGGCAAAAGCACTGATTGAATATAGCGCTAATGGAAGACTAAACCCTAACCTTGGGAACGAAAAATGGCCTTCAGACAATGAAACATAGGTAACCGTGTAAATCAATAACGCAAACGATACTCCGCTAAGCAATAAATGTTTTACAACATCGAAAACATTATTACCTGTAAAATCAAGAAAAGGAAGAAAAAAAAGTAGCCCAAGTGAGATGTGAAATGGCGAAAAAGATGTAATAGTATCAATGAAAGAAAGCACCACATCGCGCAACGTTATTCGGTGATAATCAATTAATGAAAACGGAGTAATAGTCTCCATAAACCTTATTCTTTCTTTCGCCAAAAAGTCAAGTCAGATTTCAAGGTTGAATACAAAGCCAAGAGTTTACTATAACGCTCAGGATTGTATTCTTTTGTCTCTCGAAGGTGTTCAACCATCAAAACAATGGCAAGACAAAAAAACAGTGATACAACAAAACCAACTAACACAATTATCATCCTCTGCGGCTTGCTCTTCTTCTCTGGCAACGTTGCACGATCTATTACGACCAAACTTGGTGTCTCTCGTTTTTCTTCTAGACGTGCTTGTTCGAGCATAGGGACTAACATTTTAATTAATGCTGTATGAATTTCTACATTACGGAACAACCGCAAATAATCTAATCCAATTTTGGGAGTTTTTGAAAAGGGGATGAAAATATCATTACTCCTCGCGCTGTTGTCACCTTCGATAAGTTCGTTAAAACTTTTGTTCAATTGTTGAAGCTCATCTTCCATTTGTCGAATTTCAGGAGCATCTTTGCCCAGTACACCTTCTTTTACATGCAGCTCGATTTCTTTCAACATAATCTCCGTTCGTAAAGATGCCGCTGATTTTATTGCTGCTTCTGTCTGGGCTTGGATATTATAGACTCCATACTCGTTTTCAAAATTGCGAAGTGAATCCTCCAACGAAGTCAATTCGGCAAAAGTCCGTTTATAGCGGGCTTCAAGATTTTCCCTATTATTCAGAGCCGCCTGCGAATTGAGCTGATTATAGGATCGATTCAACAGATCAACACAGAAATTCGTCATCACCATCGCTGTATCTGGATTCTCATCATAAATCCCTATATAAACCACCTCAGCAAGAACATCTCTCCGGATTTCTGTTCTCGCCTTCAATGCCCCGCGGGTATCTTCAATAAATAAAGTTTTGTATCGGTGCTTAAGATTAAACCTTTTTATCATCACGTCCTGCAATTCATTACTATTCAAAATCGCAATAATATAGTCAAGTTGCCCGCTACTTTGGGGCATAGCAAAATTTGCTAAAGCCCCTAGTCCAGATGCCGCGCCCGATGATTCAAGAATTTTACTAAGGCTAAAATCTGAAACAGAGCCTCTCACCGAAGCAAAAGATATATATTCCTTAGGAATTAAAAACGCAATAATGCACGCGATCGCTGTTCCTGCAATTGTTGCTTTTGCTATAAAACTCCGCCACTTCAAAAATTTCAACGCAAAATCTAGCGCCATACTTTTGGAAGATGGAAAGGCCTTTTTTGTGTCCGCAGAATTCATATCTGCCATAATTGCGTCGATCTCCTTTTAGGATAAGATAGAAAAATTCACATCTAAACTGTAAAATTAAGCGTTAAATATCCGCTCGGTATCATTTTCTAAATATCATGGGGAAAATCATGCTCTTGCTAAAAATTTCTTTCATTTCTTCAACTGCACCACAAGCACTGCTAACGTTGCAATAGTTGCTAACACACTGAATACCTGACTATACAACTGCATATAGTACGCAAACGGATGGTACGGTTCTTTCGGAACCCACACATAATCGCCCGGTTCTATGGTTGTTTCATCGGGTGCTAACCATTGCTTTGTATTTGCTTTGATAATGCGAATGTCTCCGTCCCTTGCGTAATCGGTAAATCCACCTGCCTTGTCAACATAGTAACGATAATTCTGCCCGCTCAAAAAACCTACGTGCCCCGGATGAACAACCTGACCGAACACGTAGATTGTTTGTTTCTTCGACCCAATCGAAATTTCGTCGCCGTTACGAAGATACACATCCTTGCTTTCGTCATTCTTTTCAAACAATCCTACAAAATCCGTTACAACCAGTTCACGATTCAAACGAATGGCGGTCTCAAGATTAAAATAAGTGCTGTCTTCAGGTGTCACACCGCCGCGCGCGCTCTCAAGCCTGTCAGAAATGATATCTTGCTGGGATACAGACCTTCTGAATATCTGCGATAATTCCATTGATGCAAAAGGCGTAAACCCTCCCGCCTCTTTCACGATGTCCGAAAGCAGCGTGGAATCTTTTGTAATCGGATATGTTCCCGGGTACATTACTTCGCCTTCGACACGAACTTTATAGTCTCTCTGTAATGATAATTGTTCCCTGACAACGATGCGATCTCCTTGATGCAAGGGAATATCAGGTTGCTTACCGGAAACGATAAGAGCCAGATTGCAATTGATAGTCGTTAAATGACTTCCATCCTTGTCCGATCTCACAATCTCAATGGAATTACTGTCAGCAGTTGTACTCAATCCACGAGCCATCTTTAACATTGACACCAAGCTATCACCATCTATATACTCGTAAACACCTTCATCGTTAACGGCTCCATAAATGCCAACAAAGTTTCTCTCACTATCCCAGCGGGGAACAATTACGACGTCACCGTCTTGTAATAAAGGATCATACCGCCTATCTCTCAGCGCATAATACATTTCTAAATCAGCAGTGCCGCGCGTTCCATCCCGATGACGAATAACGATTTTTCTTCGTGAACCAAGGGAACTGACTCCTTGTCCGATCTTTTTCTTCAACAAATCATAATCGGTTGAATCAGTCGTTGCAAGAGCAGCATCGACTCTATTTGTTGACTGAAAAAAGAAGGTTCCTTCTTTGGGAACAACCCCTTTGATCGTAACAGCAAACACTCGAGGTGTCATCAGCGTAAAGCTGATATCACCGGCAATATATTTTTTCCGAATATCGGCAATAACTTTCTTCTTTGCATCATCAAGATGAAGTCCGGCAACATGAACTTCCCCAACCGTCGGAATAATGATGGAGCCTTCAGGTGTTACAGGTAGCTGAAAATTCACCGGCGGACTGATCCACACGTTCACACTATATATATCACCGGGTCCGACAATATATTCTGCCGGATCTATCGGCCCGTCAAGAACCGCTGTTTTGATGTTCTGCATATTCTGTTGCTGCTGCAATTGCTGCATCAGATTTTGTTGGTTGCCGGTTTGCGATTCCTTCTCATTAAAAAGCTGACCAAAGCTAACATCACTTAACAAAAGCAAAAATAAAGCAAGAAGGTCAAACCGAAATAGGCGATTCATAATGTATTCCATCAATTCAAAATTTGTTCTGCAACAATTTTGGTAATTCGTTCCGCCGCATGACCGTCCCATAATTTCGGAATCTGTCCCTTTTTACATTCGGAGCGGAATATTTTTTCTGATTCTTTCAACACGGCATTATAATCAAAGCCCATTAACTGATTTGTTCCTTCGGAGACGGTAACCGGGCGCTCGGTATTCTCGCGCATTGTGAGACAAGGAACACCAAGGTACGTTGTTTCTTCCTGAATGCCTCCGGAATCCGTTACAACCAACGACGAAGAATCAAGAAGACACAAAAAGTCAACATATCCAATCGGGTCGGTCAATATTAGCTTCTTATTGTGCTGCACACGTTCACTCAGTCCAAACTGATCAATCATTTTTCTCGTGCGTGGATGAATTGGGAAAATGATGGAACCGTGTTCTGACATCTTTTCAAACATCGAAAATATTTGTTCCAAATTCTCTTTCACATCGACATTGCTTGGGCGGTGAAGCGTAACCAGCACATAACTCTTTTTCGAAATGCCAATTGATTCAAGAATTGAAGAACGCCGCGCCTTCTCCAAAAACTGAATAAGGGAATCAATCATCACATTGCCGACGAAAAATACTCGCTCGTCAGCAACGCCTTCCTTTTTCAAATTCGTTATTCCGCTCGGCTCAGAAACAAACAAAAGATCCGCGATAGCGTCGGTCACAAGGCGATTGATTTCCTCCGGCATCCGCCGATCAAAACTTCGAAGTCCCGCTTCAACATGAGCAACGCGCGTTCCAAGTTTCGAACAAACCAACGAACAAGCGAGCGTCGAATTTACATCGCCAACAACCATCACGAGGTCCGGTTTTTCACGAAGAACAACCTGTTCAAATTCAGTCATCACTTTCGCTGTTTGCGCAGCGTGCGAACCGGAGCCGACGCCCAAATACACATCGGGCTGAGGAAGCTGCAAATCTTCGAAAAAAATTTTCGACATGTTGGCATCATAATGCTGACCGGTATGAACGATCATATGACGAATTGATGAATATTTTTGAAACGCTCGATGCAGCGGAGCAACTTTCATAAAATTCGGCCGCGCTCCAACCACGCTGATTACTTTTCTCAAATCAAATCCTGATTAACGTTCAACGTACTGCTGCGTGTAATACTGCTGATACTCGCCGGACATAATTCTTTGCCACCACGATTTGTTTTCAAGATACCAGTGAATTGTTTCGACAATTCCGTCTTCAAATGTGTGAGCCGGCTTCCATCCCAATTCCAGAGCAATTTTCGCCGCATCGATTGCATAACGTCGGTCGTGGCCCGGGCGGTCTTTTACAAATTGAATCAATGATTGCGGCTTGTTCAAACTTTCCAAAACCAGCTTTACAATTTCAATATTTTGTTTCTCATTATTGCCGCCGATGTTGTACACCTCTCCGCTCCTGCCTTTGTGAAGAACGACATCAAGAGCAGCGCAATGGTCGCCGACATACAACCAATCGCGCACGTTCATGCCATCGCCATAAACCGGCAATGGTTTATTATTCAATGCGTTCGCGATCATCAAAGGAATCAATTTTTCAGGGAATTGATACGGACCGTAATTATTCGAGCACCGCGTGACAACAGCAGGAAAACCAAAGGTGTGGCAATACGCAAGTGCTAACAAATCCGATGACGCTTTGCTTGCTGAGTACGGACTATTCGGATGAAGAGGGGTCGCTTCGGTAAATTTTCCGGCAAAACCGAGCGAGCCGTACACTTCGTCAGTTGAAACATGAAGAAATTTTTCGACAGAAAATTTCTTTGCTGAATCCAAAAGCACTTGCGTACCCACCACGTTGGTTTGCACAAAAACAGCTGGTCCTAAGATGCTTCGGTCAACATGAGACTCGGCGGCAAAATGAACAACTGCATCAATGCTGAATTGTCGAAATACCTTCTCCAGTGAATCCTTATCGCAAATATCGCCCTTCACAAAGTGATAGTGCGGATTGTTTTCAACGGCTTCGAGATTCTCAAGATTGCCCGCATAGGTCAACGCATCGTAATTGACGATGGAATATTCGGAATGAGTTTCCAGCATGTAACGCACAAAATTGCTGCCGATGAAACCGGCGCCGCCTGTCACAAGAATTGTTTTCATCAATAATTCAATCTAATTGATAAATCGTTTTCGGATCTTGCTCATGGCGAATTTCATCCACCGGCGATTTTTTCCCTTCGCCGGCAAACAGGCGATTCGGAAAATTCAGCACCATGCCAAGTGTGCCGCCGACATTTTTGTACGCGTGTACCACACCTTTGGGAATAATAACGGAACGGGGAGAATCCTGTCCCGCATAGAAAACCTGTCTCACATTGTACGTTGGCGAATCTTTTCGATTGTCCCACAAATAAATCTTAAAATTCGAGGGACCGATAAATGCAAACAAATCTGCCTGATCAACATGCTCGTGCGGACCGCGGGCGACCCCTGCCTGCGTCATTGAGACATAGGACATAGCCGGCATAAATTCTTTTCCAAGCTCATCTCCCCGAAACAGTTCTGAAAGCCATCCGCGTTCATCAATAAATTTTGATAAATTTTTCACGATCACGTCGTGAATTTGTCCGTTTTTGAACATTCAGAACCCTCTTTCGCCTTTGAAAAAATTAATTATTTCATATCGCATGAATGACTAAGGTACAAAACGATGTCAGCAAAATCAATAATTTTACGCTCTAACGCATTATTAAATAAAGGATTTAGAAAAGCTGCGAAGTACAATTTTACTTTCGCAGTATGTTCAGCAAACAATAAAGCAGTAGAAAGGTCGGTAAGCAGTTCCTCGAAATGAATACTATCTGTTACGATAATAGCAAGCCCTCACGAGAAAATCAAGTTACATTTTCTCGGGTGCGCTTACGCCAAGAATCATACATCCGTTCGCAATAACCGTTTTTGTCATCCGGCATAACGCGAGACGCGCAAGCATAAGATTTTTATTATCGCCCACGACCCGGTGTTCGTGATAAAAACGATGAAACGCTTCCGCAACTTCGCGAAGATATGTCGTTAAGCGATGGGGTTCGTACGACGAAGCGCAGTTTTGAATGATTTCCGGAAAATCCAGCAGCAGTTTTACCAAATCAACTTCTTCTTTCTCTTTCACGATTTCGGAATTGAATGTTGAAAGAAGAAGAGCACTATCTTCGACATTGATTCCCTGCTCCTGCGCAAACCGCAGAATGCTCGCAATGCGTGCATGTGCATATTGAAGATAATAGACAGGATTTTTTTCGGACTGTTCTTTCGCTAGTTCAATGTCGAATTCCAAATGCGTGTTTGCGCTTCGCATGACAAAAAAATAATGCACGGCATCTGAACCGACTTCGTCAATCAATTCGTCCAGCGTATATACCTTGGCATTTCGTTTCGACATTTTAACCACTTCATCACCGGAAACAAACGACACCATCTGGTGGATGATCACTTTCACGTTGTCGGTGTTGAAGCCAAGCGCTTTTACTCCTGCCAAAACATCCGGTATCGTTGCAATATGGTCCGCGCCGAAAATATCGACGACCAGGTCGAAGCCGCGTCGAAATTTTTCACGATGATAGGCAATGTCCGGCAAGCGATACGTCGGCTCGCCGGTGCTCTTCACAATCACGCGGTCTTTATCGAGTCCGAGCGCAGTTGCTCTCAGCCAGACTGCGCCTTCGTGATCATACGCTAAATTTCGTTTTCGAAATTCCTCAATGACTTCGTTAATTTTTCCGCTTGTATAAAGCGAATCTTCATTGTAGAAAACATCATGATGAACGCCGAGCCTGCCGAGCGTTTTGCGGATGCTTGCAAAGCACCATTCCTCGCCGCGTTTTCTAAAATAATTTCGTTCCGGATCCGTCTCGCATAAGCTGTCACCTTTATCCTCGAAAATTTCTTTGGCAATTTCACGAATGTAATCGCCTTGATAGCCTTCTTCAGGAAAAGGATAATCCTCCCCCAACAGTTGCCGGTACCGTGCATAAATGCTTTCCCCAAGTTTGCGCATTTGATTCCCTGCATTGTTGAAATAATATTCCCGCGTCACATCATAACCCGCCCACTCAAGCAAATTTGCAATTGCTGCACCAAGAATGACCTGGCGGCCATGCCCGCTGTGTAACGGCCCCGTCGGATTCGCGCTTACCCATTCGACATTTGCTTTTACTTTTTCAACGGCACTTGCTTTCCCAAAATTCATTCCCTCTCTCAAAATTTTTTTTGATTCTTCCACAACCGATACCGATGCAAAACGAAAATTGATGAAGCCGGGTCCCGCAATTTCCACAGCAGTAACGCGCTGCGGATCGAGCTTGAGATTACGGACAATCGCTTGAGCAACGTCCCGGGGATTCTTCCCGACTGACTTTGCCAATATCATCGCAACGTTCGTCGTTAGATCGCCGTGAGCCGCAATTTTCGGCTTGTCGAATATTACATTCTCAGCGGAATAATTCAGTGAACGCAGTGATTCTCTCACTGCTTCGAGAAGATAGTTTTTCATTACTTTGCAGGTTTCTTTGCAGCCGATTGTTTTTTCCGCACTGGACGAACTGCCGGTTTGTCTGTCACTTGTTCAGCGGGTGCATCTCCCCAAAGCTTTTCAAGATTATAAAAGGAACGGGTGTTCTTATGGAACACGTGCACTACCACATCCACAAAATCGAGCAGAACCCATTGCGAATCAAATTTCCCCTCACTATGCCACACCTGTTCTCCTTTTTTTGCCATTCCGTCTTGCACAGCGTCGGCAATTGCGCGCACTTGCGTGTCGGAATCGGCAGAGCACACCACAAAAAAATCCGCCATCGAAGTAAGCGTGCGAAGATCAAGAATAACTACATCGAATGCCTTTTTCGATAAAGCGAATGCAGCGGCATTTTTTGCAAGTGTTTTCGACGTCAATCGGTTCCTCTTTATAATATGATGATGAAAAAGTTCAACGTGTTTCCTTCCACGCATTGAGGTTTTTAAAATCCTTTCCAAGAACAACAGATGCGGTCACAAGATAATCAGGACTGATTTGCTGAACGACATTTTTCTCGTGAACGCCGAGAACAGCGGCAAGATTTTTTGCAACGAGCAGGTTTCCTGTGCGGTCAATAACAACCGTTTCCTTCACGTCGAACGATTTGTAATTTCCCATTTCAACGACGTCATATCCTTTCGAACGAAGAAATGCCGTCAGCCTTTGCCCGATACCCGATGTACCGCACCCATTCAAAACATCAATCTGTACAATTCCCCGTGAATCATCATTTGATGCCGTTTGTTGAAGCAGCGGCGCCGAAGTTTTTGAAAAGCTGAAAACGTACACCTGATAGATAATAAATACGGCAACAAGAACAAGAAGGCTGTTGAGCAGTACCTTGCGGGAAGAAAAATCTTTCGGAGCCGCCATAAATGCGTTTAGGACAATTGGAAAAAAAATAACCGAATGGTGCTCATCGCGCCACTCGGTTATCGTTATGTGTGATACAATTTCTGTGCAACGGAATGCTTAATATCCTTGATCGAAACCAAAACCGGCGGAATAACGCTGGAACGGCGAATAGTAATCGTAATACGCCCACGGATTTTGTTGATACGACAAACGAATCGACACGTCCTTTGCAGGGTGATAATTCAATTCAGCCCGATCCAAAAATACTCCGTTCAAGCTACTTGCCAATCTGCTGTTAAAAGAGCTGTACGGTGACTGTTGCAAACTAACATCGACACGGGCATCAAGATTTTTCGAAAATTGGTACATCATGCTGTTCGTATAACGTCCGAGTGCAATACCTTGTCCGCCAAACGTTGTGTAACTCATCGAATAGCTTTGATGCATTTGAAAATTGTCGGGATTAAAAAAATCCAGCCACGCACTGGAGGTGTTCTGCGTGTGAAAAAGAGACCCTGCTACGGACGGCTGAGCTTCTGCAGGCGCTTTAAACTGTGCATCCGCACTGCGCGCTGCAATCACACACAACGCAAGAACTGCCGCAATGACACTCATTTTTCTCATACAACATCTCCTTCATCATTCCATCGAAATAGTACTCATTTTCACCGCTATTGTCAATATCTTTACAATGATTTAACAATTGGCGGATGTGGACTGTTCCGCTGAAGCAGCACGTTACGCGCTTCTTCCAATTGTTCGGCAGTATTGACCCCGCGAATCTCATTGAAATCATCCGTAATCTTTGCAGAAACATGCAAGTGGTGTTTCCAATAATACTGAAACACGTCGGTAAGATAGTATTCATTCTGAACATTGTGCGCGTCAATATGATGAAGCGCATCAAATAAATGCGCGTTGTCAAATAAATAAATTCCCGAATTGATTTCGCCGATTCTCCGTTGCGCTTCGCTCGCATCTTTGTGCTCAACAATGCCGGTAACGCTTCCTTCGTCGTTGCGGATAATTCTTCCGTAGCCTGACGGATCCTCAAGCTCGGCTGTGAGAATTGTTGCAACAGATTTTTTGTGGCGATGATAAGAAATCATAGCAAGCATTGTCGAATGTTTCAGCAAAGGAACATCGCCGGAAAGAACAAGCACATCGCCTTCAAAATTCTTCAGGTACGATTCCGTTTGCAGTACCGCATGCCCGGTTCCTAACTGCGGTTCCTGCACGGCGAATTCAACCTGCGGCGCGACCTTTTTCACGTGAGCCATTACTTCTTCCCGATGGAAACCTACAACGACAATCGTTCGCGCTGACTCAATGGAATGCGCAAGCGCGACGACATGTTCAATCATCGGCTTTCCGAGAACTTCGAACATCACTTTCGCCTTATCAGGATTTTTCATGCGGGTCCCTTTTCCCGCCGCCATAATTACAGTTGCTATTTTTCTCTCCATACTTTCTCTCAACGGGATACCCTTGGCACCTGCTATAATTGAACAATAATGTTATCAATCAATCGCGTCTTCCCAAAACGGACCGCGAGTGAAATAAGAACCGGCTTTTCTTTTTGAAGCTCGCTTATCTCTGTCAATGATTCTGCATCATTAACAGCGACATAATCGATCATCGCCGTCCGCTTTGTACGGATTATTTTCTCTACTTCACGCATAACAGCGGCAGCATAACGTTCGCCGCCACGAATCATCTCTTCAGCTTTCCTTAATGAGTAAAACAAAATCGCCGCATCGTTTCGTTCTTCCGGCGAGAGATAAATATTGCGTGACGATATTGCCAGCCCGTCGTCTTCTCTCACAATAGGCGCTGCAATAATAGCGACACCGAAATTCAAATCGCGTACCATGTGTTTGATGACGGCACATTGTTGAGCGTCCTTCTGCCCAAAAACCGCGGCGTCCGGTTGTATAATAAGAAACAGCTTCGCCACAATTGTTGCAACACCGCGAAAATGTGTCGGGCGAAATTTCCCTTCCAAAATTGACGACATTCCTTCCGACACGACATAGGTTGAGAATCCCGCCGGATACATTTCTTCAACACCCGGCGTGAAAAGAACATCGACACCGACTGACTCTGAGATTGCTTTGTCCCGTTCCATGTCGCGTGGGTAACGGTCAAAATCTTCGTTCGGCGCAAACTGAGTCGGATTGACAAAAATTGACACAACAACCAGATCGGAAACTTCGCGCGCCTTCTGTATTAAACTTTTGTGCCCTTCGTGAAGAAAGCCCATTGTGGGAACGAGACCGATACGCTTTCCCCTGCGCCGTGACTCGCGGACGATCATCTGCATTTCAGAAACGGAAGAAATAATTCTCATCAGCTTAAATAATTTTCTTTCCGAAACCAGACTGCACAAGTTCTACGGCAAATTCAGCAGATTGATTGCGATTATCGAGAATTGGATTCGCTTCGACAATTTCAAGCGACGTCATGCGCTTCGATTCGGCGAGCGTTTCCATGATAAGATGCGCTTCACGATAATCAAGCCCGCCTTTCACCGGCGTGCCGACTCCCGGTGCAACCTGCGGATCCATTGCATCGAGGTCAAAACTCACATGAAGGTAATCAACAGCGCGGAGTTTGCGAAGCGCCTTCGTAATGACGACTGCCATGCCATGTTTATCAATATCTTCCATCGTGAAAATGTTGAGTCCGTTTTTCTTGATCGCCGATTTTTCTCCTTCATCCAAATCACGAATCGCAATCATGACAATATTCTTCGGATCAACTTTCCGAAAATCGCCGCCGACGGACGTTAATTCCAGCGCACCCAATCCTACAGAAACCGCGAGCGGCATTCCATGAATATTTCCCGACGGACTTGTTTCAGCAGTATTCATATCACCATGCGCATCAACCCATAGCACGCCGAGCGTTTTATTTTTCTTCCGGCAAAATGATGCAATGCCGGCAATCGTTCCGATTGCAATCGAATGGTCGCCGCCAATCACAAGAGGGAAATCACCCGTGTCCAAGCTTTTTTCAATTTTGGACGCGAGAAGCGTGCACGCGCGAACAATTTCCGGAAGATATTTCAAACGTGGATCTTTGATACGCTGAGTCTCCGGGGCTTTTACCTGAATATCGCCCTCGTCAGTCACCGTATGTCCGAGCGCGGAAAGTTTTTCTGTAATCCCTGCGATGCGAATTGCAGATGGTCCCATATCCACGCCGCGCCTCCCGGCGCCCAGATCCATTGGTACCCCAAGAAGATGAATGTTCATTATTATGCCAGTTGTGTTGTCGCGCCTGCCAGCGGCAGGCAGGTTAGTTGGAATACATCATGCCAAGCAGCTTCGTCAGCGTGTCCTTCAATTCTTTGCGATGAACAACGGCATCCACGAAACCTTTTTCCAGTAAAAACTCGGAGCGTTGAAATCCCGGCGGCAAATCTTTTCCGATCGTTTGTTTGATGACGCGCGGCCCGGCAAAGCCGATCAACGCGCCCGGCTCTGCAAGAATAACATCGCCTAACATTGCAAAGCTTGCGGTAACGCCGCCGGTCGTCGGATCGGTCAGAACCGCGATGTATGGAATTCCCGCGTCTGAAAGCCGCGTCAGCTTTGCACTCGTCTTTGCCATTTGCATCAGTGAATACGCCGCTTCCATCATTCGCGCGCCGCCGCTGGAACAAATGATGACAAGCGGTTTTTTTGTTTTCACGGCTCTGTCAATTGCACGGCTGATTTTTTCGCCGACGACCGATCCCATGCTTCCACCGATGAACGAAAAATCCATGCCCGCAACGACCACACCAATCTTGTTGATCTCTGCACTTCCATATCGTACAGCATCGTACAAACCCGTTTTCTTGATCGTTTCGCGTACCCGGTCGCGGTATTTTTTTGTGTCGACAAAATTCAAAGGATCCTTCGAATACATTTTCTTATCGTACTCTTTGAACGATCCTTCATCGAGGAGAAATGAAAAATATTCCTTGCTTCCAATCCGAAAATGGAAATTACACTTTGTGCACGTCCACAAATTTTGTTCAAGCGCTTTTTTGTGAATAATCTCTCCGCATGATTCGCACTTCATCCACATCCCCTCCGGAGTGTCTTTCTTCTGGCTGTCAGCGGAAATGTTTTCTTTCGATCGTCGGAACCATGCCATAGAGAATCCTTATGATGAGTGGGTCCGCCGGAGGCGGATTTGTGTTGATGATTTGGTACCGGAGGAAAACTGTGAAGCGTTCTGTTTTTCAGCCGGAGGCTGAGTTGCAACAAATTCACGGAGGTACAGCGGTTCAAGCATTGAATATTCTTCCGTTTTCAATTCTAAAAATTTTTCTTCAGCAAGAAGTCCAACAGAAGCGGCGCTGCACACAACATCGCCGCGAAACTGCATCGCCGCAACGAATTGAACTGCGCCGTTCTCTCCAGCCGCTGCTTTAATTTTTCCGACACCATCGCCGACAAAGATCACCGACGGAAATTGCTTCGCTTTTTCGGCGATCGCTTGCGCCGAAGCGATTTCATACTCCGATCTGCGAAATGGGATACCATTTTGAATCGAATAAAAAGAAAAGAACGCTTCATCACGCTTGGCATCGATTAAAGAACAAATGATTGCGGCAGAGTTAGAACCGTTACGATGATATTCCAGAGCCAACGCGTCAAGTGTCGGCACCGGAATCAACGGAAGTTCCGCCGCCATTGCCAATCCTTTCGCAGTGCTAAGTCCGATGCGAAGGCCTGTAAACGATCCCGGTCCGATTGATAGTGCAACGGCATTGACATTGCGCAGCGTTATAGCGGCTTCTTTCAAAACTTCATCAATCATCGGAAGTAATTTTTCAGAATGCACATTCTTTTCGGCGATAAACCGGTGCGCTAACACCGCATGATTGTTCACAAGAGCAACGCCGCAAATATCTGTTGCCGTCTCAATCGCCAGAATCATTTTTGCACTCCGCTGATGCGAATAAGGCGCTCCATATTTGTCTTTCCCAGCGAGAGCTGAACATCGTACCGCTGCGGCGGGAGTTCTTCTTCAATCATGTCCGCCCATTCAAGCAAGCAGATTCCGTTCTTGTTGATATATTCTTCGTAGCCGATCTCTTTCAATTCATTCACCGAACGAATACGGTAGAAATCAAAATGATACACAGGAAATTTTCCGCCGGTATATTCATTCACAATTGTGAACGTCGGACTTGTCACATGTTCCCGGATTCCTAAGCCGCGGCACACACCTTTTGCAAATTGCGTTTTGCCGCTGCCGAGATCGCCCCGCAGCGCCACGACATCTCCGTTAACAAGCTCGTGCGCAAAACGTTCTGCCGCCGCCATAGTTTCTTCTTCGGCATGTGTCGTGATCGAAGCATTCATGAAACGGCTAAGGCACTATGATTTTTTCGGCTCAAGAATGATGACCGGAAGAATGACCTCTTCCATCGAAATACCGCCATGCTGGAAACTGTCGCGGTACTGATTAAGATATTTGTGATAGTCGGTCGGATAAACGAAATAATAATCTTCTTTCGCGATGATATAATTTGTTGTCACGCCGCGCCGCGGAAGCTTGTAATCCTGCGGATTCTTCACAAAAATTGCCTGCTTATCATCGCTCTTCAAATTGCGTCCGAACTTGTAGCGCAGATTCGTTGACGCTTCTTTATCGCCAATGACTTTCGAGCCGCGCAAACACCGGACGCTTCCGTGGTCTGTTGTGATAATAATCTTTACATCTTTCTTCGTTGCAAGCGCCTGGAGCATTCCGAGCAAAGACGAATGCTGGAACCACGAATTTGTGAGTGAACGGTACGCCGGTTCGTCCGGTGCAATTTCACGAAGTAAATCGGAATCGGAGCGGCCATGCGCAAGCATATCGACAAAATTCACGACGATGCTTGTCAGTTTGTTCGACGCATAAGAAAGGATATTGCCTTCGGTTTGCCTGCCGAAATCGCCGTCGAGAATTTTGATATACTTCGCTTCCGGTTTCACTTCAACATGGCGGCGCTCAAGCAGCTTGTCAAGCAATTGTTTCTCGTACCGATTGTGGCTGGTCTCATCATCTTCTCCTTTTTGCCACAAGTCCGGAAATCGCTGCTCAATTTCTATGGGAAACAAGCCGCTGAAAATCGCATTACGGGAATACGGTGTTGCAGTCGGAAGAATTGAAAAATAATATTCCTTCGAGATGGAATACAGTGAGCGCAAATGCTGTTCCATCACCAGCCATTGATCAAGCCGCATGCAGTCAACGACAAAAAAGAATACCGACGGCTCTGTCTTTACATTAGGAATGACGTACTTATCAACAATATCAACAGAAAGCGTCGGGCGATCTGCGGGCTGGTTGAGCCAGCGAATGTAATTGCGTTC